>NZ_JBIATQ010000006.1:0-476804 GCF_042891955.1 Streptomyces sp. NPDC001843
AAACGCCCGGTTACATTCCGAACCCGGAAGCTAAGCCTCACAGCGCCGATGGTACTGCAGGGGGGACCCTGTGGGAGAGTAGGACACCGCCGAACAATCTTTGGAAGGACCCCTGGTCACCAGCGTTCAGCTGGGACCAGGGGTCCTTTCGTTTTTCAGATTACTTGCGGTACAGATGACAGGAGCCACCGATGTCCACCAACTCTCCCGACGACCGGCCGGAGCGCGACCCGCGCGGACGGGACAGTGGTGACCGCGGTGACCGCCGCCCGTACCGGGGCGGCCCGCGCCGCGACAACGACCGTGGCGACCGGGGCGGTTACGGTCGCCGTGACGACCGGGACCGCGGCGCCCGCCGTGACGATCGCGATGCCCGCGGCCCGCGCCGCGACGACGACCGCGGTGGATTCCGGGGCAGGGACGACCGTGACCGCGGATTCCGTCGGGATGACCGCAGCGAGCGCCCTGAGCGTGGTGGCTTCCGTCGGGACGACAACCGAGGCGACCGAGGTGGTTTCCGCGGTCGCGACGACCGTAGGGATGACCGTCGCGACGGTCAGCGCTCCGACTTCCGCCGTGATGACCGGCGCGATGACCGGCGTGGTGGTGACCGTCCGGACTTCCGGCGTGACGACCGGCGTGGTGGCGACCGTCCGGACTTCCGCCGTGATGACCGGCGCGATGACCGGCGTGGTGGTGACCGTCCGGACTTCCGTCGCGATGACCGGCGTGACGACCGGCGTGGTGGTGACCGCCCGGACTTCCGTCGCGATGACCGGCGTGGTGGTGACCGCCCGGACTTCCGTCGCGATGACCGGCGTGGTGGTGACCGCCCGGACTTCCGCCGTGACGACCGGCGTGGTGGTGACCGCCCGGACTTCCGCCGTGACGACCGGCGTGGTGGTGACCGCCCGGACTTCCGTCGCGATGACCGGCGTGACGACCGCCGCGACGACCGCCGTGGTGGCGACCGCCCCGACTACCGGCGTGACGACCGCCGCGATGACCGCCGCGATGACCGCCACGGCGGCTTCCGTCGGGACGACAGCCGTGGTGAACGCGGTGGCTTCCGCGGGCGTGACGACCGTGGCCGGGACGACCGCGGGCGCGGCCCTCGCCGGGACGACCGAGGCGGGCGCCCTGGCGGTTTCCGGGGACGCGACGACCGTAGGGACGACCGACGTGGCAGTGGCCGCTTCCGTGACGAGCGGAACCGGGACCGGGATCGTGACCGTGAGCCCATCAAGCGGCTGCCCATCCCCGAGGATGTCACCGGCGAGGAGATCGACAAGGACGTACGGCAGGAGCTGCAGAGCCTGCCGAAGACGCTCGCCGACGACGTCGCCAAGAACCTGGTGATGGTCGCCCGGCTCATCGACGAGGACCCCGAGGGCGCCTACGGCTACTCCAAGGTGGCCCTGCGGCTGGCGTCCCGTGTCGCCGCCGTGCGCGAGGCCGGCGGGTTCGCCGCGTACGCGAACCAGAAGTACGGCGAGGCGCTCGCCGAGTTCCGGGCCGCGCGGCGGATGACCGGCAACGTGGACCTGTGGCCCGTGATGGCCGACTGCGAGCGTGGGCTCGGCCGGCCGGAGAAGGCGCTGGACATGGCCGGGGCTCCCGAGGTGCAGAAGCTCGACAAGGCCGGGCAGGTGGAGATGCGGCTCGTCGCGGCCGGCGCCCGGCGTGACATGGGCCAGCTCGACGCGGCGATCGTGACGCTGCAGAGCCCCGAACTGGCCTCCAACTCCGTTCAGCCGTGGACCGCGCGCCTGCGGTACGCCTACGCCGACGCGCTGCTCGCCGCCGGGCGGCAGGCCGAGGCGCGGGACTGGTTCGCCAAGGCCGTCGAGGCCGACCGGGACGGCAGCACGGACGCCTCGGACCGGCTGGCCGAACTGGACGGCGTGGAGTTCGTCGACGTACTCGACGACAGCGACGACGACACCTCGGGCGACTCCGGGGACCTCGCCCCGGATCACGAGAAGGACTGACCGCAAGGGCTGAGGACGAGGGCTGAGGACAAGGTCTGACCGCCGACCGGCGGTCAGACGTCCAGGGCCCGCAGCACCAGCCCCGAAGCCGGCTTCGGACCGAACGACGTCGACTTGCGGGGCATGGTCACACCCTGGCGGGCCAGTTCCCGTACGACGTCCTCGCGGACCGGGTGCATGAGGACGGCCGTACTGCCGTCCTGCTCCGCCTTGGCGACCGTGGCGGCCGTGTCGTGGATGTAGGCGACATGCGCCGGCGAGTCCTCGGGGACGCGCCAGAGGTGGGCGAGCAGCGTGGCGTGCAGGACCGTGGCGTCCAGCGTGCGCCAGGCCGCGGGGCGGTCGGCCGGGACCGTGCGGGCCAGCAGGGCCGGGTCGGGGCGGTCGACGAGGTGGAAGGCGCCGTCTCCGGCGAGGAGGAAGGCGTTGCCCGCGCAGGACGCGTCCGCCAGCACCTCCATGGCCTTGGGCAGGGTCACCGCCAGACGGCGCACGCGGAAGTGGCCCGCCAGGGCGGTGAGCGCGTCGGTGACCGGGAGGCCGTGCAGCAGGCGGTGGATGGCACGTACGCGGAGCGGGTAGCGGACCGTGTCCACCAGAAGCACCAGGCCGTAGTCCCAAGGGCTGGGGGAGGGATGCTCCGCGCGTAGACGCCGGTACGTCGCCCAGCGGTGGTGGCCGTCGGCGATCAGCGCCTGGCGGGGGGCCAGGTCCGACTGGACGAGGCGCACGTCGGCGGGGTCCGTGAGCGACCACAGGCGGTGCCGGAAGCCGTCCTCCGTCGTGGTGGCGAGGAGCGGGGACCGTTCGGCGGTGCGTTCGATCACGTCGGCCGTGACGCCGTCGCCCCGGTAGGTCAGCAGCAGGGGCTCCAGGTTCGCCGAGGTGGCCCGCATCAGGGCGGCGCGGTCGGCGACGACGGGCGGCATGACGTCCTCGTGCGGCAGGACGACGCCCTCTTCCGGTTCCGAGACGCGCAGGGCACCGATCAGGCCGCGCTGGAGCATGCCGTCGCCGTCCCGCTGCTCGTAGACGTACAGTCCCGGTTCCCGGTCGGCGGCCAGGACGCCCTCGGCGAGCCAGCGGCGCAGGGTGTCGGCCGCCTGTTCGGTGCGCTCGGCGGGGGTGCCGGCCTGCGGCAGAATCAGCCGGACGATGTTGTGCGGGTCGGCCGACTGGAGGTGGTGCAGGCCGTCGGGGCGCACGACGACGTCGTACGGCGGGGACGTCACGGCGGCGAGGCTGCCGACCCGGTCCGGGTCGTAGCGAAGGCCTCGGAACGGGGTGAGTTCCAGGCCCCGGCGCTCCGTTGCTTCCGAGTGACCTGCAGTGTTCATCCCGGCATCGTACGTGTGTCAGTGCCGTACGGCATGATCGAGGCAAGAGCGTCGAACGAGGAGCGATGTGGAATGAGCCGGGGCATCAGGACCAGGCCCGAGGGCAGCGCGCGGCACCTGAGCGAGGCGTACGACACGGCGCTGCTCGACCTGGACGGGGTGGTGTACGCGGGTGGCAACGCGATCGCGCACGCCGTCGACTCGCTCGCGGTCGCCCGGGACGGTGGGATGCGTCTGGCGTACGTCACCAACAACGCGCTGCGCACCCCGGACACGGTGGCCGCCCATCTGACGGAGCTGGGGATACCGACCGGTGCCGGTGACGTCATCACCTCGGCGCAGGCGGTCGCACGGCTGATCAGCGAGCAGGTGCCCGCCGGGGCGCGCGTGCTGGTGATCGGCGGTGAGGGGCTGCGGGTGGCGCTGCGCGAGCGCGGTCTGGAGCCGGTGGAGTCGGCGGACGACGAACCGGTGGCGGTCGTGCAGGGGTACGGCGGGCCCGAACTGCCGTGGGGGCGTTTCGCGGAGGCGTCCTACGCCATCGCGCGCGGGGTGCCCTGGTTCGCGTCCAACACCGACCTGACCATTCCCAGCGGCCGGGGCATCGCGCCGGGCAACGGGGCGGCGGTGGAGGTCGTACGGATCGCGACCGGCGCCGAGCCGCAGGTGGCGGGCAAGCCGCTGCCGCCCATGCACCGGGAGACGATCCTGCGCACGGGCGCCGAGCGTCCCCTGGTGGTCGGGGACCGGCTGGACACGGACATCGAGGGCGCCTGCAACGGGGACGTCGACTCGCTGCTGGTCCTCACCGGAGTCACCGACGGCGCCCAGCTGCTGGCCGCGCCGCCGCAGCACCGGCCGACATACGTGGACGCCGATCTGCGCGGGCTGCTCACCGGGCAACCGGAGGTCACGGAGGCGGGCGCCGGCTTCCGCTGCGGCGGCTGGACGGCTACGGCGGCCGAGCGGCTCCAGCTGGAGGGCGAAGGCGAGGCCCTCGACGGGCTGCGGGCGCTGTGCGCGGCGGCCTGGACGGCGGCCGGGGAGGGTACCTGCGAGCTGGACGGGGAGAAGGCGCTGGCACGCCTCGGGCTCTGACCACACGGGATCGAGATCCGATGCGAGGGTAGGCTAACCTAACCTCGTGTTGGTCGACAGTCCCCCCGAACAGCGCGCGGACACCGCCCCCGCGCCCCCGACCCGCCGGGCGATACGGGCCCTTGGGCTCCTGGCCGCGATCGCGATCCTGGTGCTCGTCGCCCTGGCGAGCATCGCGATCGGTGCGAAAGAACTGTCCGTGGGCCAGGTGTGGCACGGCCTGTTCCAGGACTCGGGAACGTATGGCGACGTGGTGGTCGACGAGCGGCTCTCCCGGACCCTGCTCGGGCTGCTGGCCGGCGCCGCGCTCGGCCTGTCCGGGGCGGTACTCCAGGCGCTGACCCGCAATCCGCTGGCCGATCCCGGGCTGCTCGGCCTCAACGCGGGAGCGTCGGCGGCGGTGGTCACGGCCATCACCTACTTCGGCGTCACCAGCCTGAGCGGCTATGTGTGGTTCGCGTTCGTCGGCGCCGCGGCGGTCGGGGCGCTGGTGTGGTTCCTGGGCGGCAGCCGGGGCGCGACGCCGGTACGGCTGGCGCTCGCCGGTACGGCGGTCAGCGCCGCGCTCTACGGCTACCTCCAAGCCGTGATGATCATGGACGACGCGGCGCTCGGCAAGATGCGCTTCTGGACGGTGGGTTCGCTCTCCTCGGCCACCGACTCGACCATCACACAGGTGCTGCCGTTCCTCGCGGTCGGCGCGGTCGTCGCGCTGCTGCTCGCCCGGCCGCTCAACGCCGTGGCCATGGGCGACGACACCGCCCGCGCCCTCGGCGCCAACCTGAGCCGCACGCGGGCCCTGGCCATGCTCGCCGCCACCGTGCTGTGCGGAGCCGCGACCGCCGCCTGCGGTCCGATCGTGTTCGTCGGCCTGATGGTGCCGCACGCGGTGCGCTCCTTCACCGGCCCCGACCTGCGCTGGGTCCTGCCGTACGCCACGGTCCTGTCACCCGTGCTGCTGCTCGGCGCGGACGTCACAGGCCGGGTCGTCGCCCGGCCCGCGGAACTCCAGGTCGGCATCGTCACCGCGATCATCGGCGGCCCGGTCTTCATCTTCCTGGTACGACGGCGGAGGACGGCACAGCTTTGAGGAACCGTCACAACCGCCCCGCCGTCCGTGCCCTGCGCACCCCCGGCGGGCTCTCCGTCCGGGTGGACCTGCGTGCGCTGACCGTCGTCGTCCTGCTGTTGCTCGCCGCGCTCACCGTGAGCGTCCTGCTGATCGGCACCGGCGACTTCCCGATCTCCGCCACCGACGTCCTGAAGACCCTGACCGGCAACGGCACCCGGATCCAGGAGTACATCGTCCGTGACCTGCGGCTGCCGCGTGTCCTCGTCGGTCTCCTGGTCGGTGCCTCGCTCGGCCTGGGCGGCGCCCTGTTCCAGTCCGTGTCCCGCAACCCGCTGGGCAGCCCGGACGTGCTCGGCCTCTCCCAGGGCTCCACGGCCGGGGCGCTCGTCGTGATCGTGCTGCTGTCCGGAAACGCCACCGAGGTCACCGTCGGCGCACTGATCGGTGGTTTGGTGACCGGTCTAGCCATCTACCTGCTCGCCTGGAAGCAGGGCGTGCACGGCTACCGGCTGGTCCTGGTCGGCATCGGCGTCTCCGCGATCGCCACGGCGGTCAACGGCTATCTGCTCACCAAGGCCGACCTCGTGGACGCGGCCCGCGCGGTCGTGTGGATGACCGGCTCTCTCAACGGCCGGGACTGGGCCCAGGTATGGCCGCTGCTGGTCCTGTGCGCGGTGCTCGTACCGCTGGTCCTCGCCAATGCGCGCGGTCTGAGGACGACGGAGATGGGCGACGACGTCAGCAACGCCCTCGGCGTGCGGGTGGAGCGCGTGCGGCTGGTGCTGATGGTCTCCGCCGTGCTGCTGACCGCCGCCGCGACCGCCGCCGCCGGCCCCGTCAGCTTCGTGGCGCTCACCGCGCCGCAGCTGGCCCGGCGCCTGACCCGTTCGCCGGGACCCAACCTGGTGCCGTCGCTGTGCATGGGCGCCACCCTGCTGGTCACCGCCGACTGGGCGGCGCAGCGCGCCTTCGGCGCCGACCAGCTCCCCGTGGGCGTGGTCACCGGCATCCTCGGCGGCCTCTATCTGCTGTGGCTGCTCGTCACCGAGCGCAGGGCGGGCCGGATATGAGAGACCTCCGCGGCACCACGCGCGCCAACACCCGCGACACCCCCGGCGAGACGAACAACCGAAGGAGCACCGTGAACCGCCTGTCCGCCGAGAACGTCACCCTCGCCTACGACCAGCGCGTCATCGCCGAACAGCTGTCGGTGGAGATCCCCGACAACTCCTTCACGGTGATCGTCGGCCCGAACGCGTGCGGCAAGTCGACGCTCCTGCGCGCGCTGTCACGGATGCTGAAGCCCAGCGAGGGCCGGGTGCTGCTCGACGGGCAGGTCATCCAGTCCATGCCCGCCAAGAAGGTCGCGCGGACGCTCGGTCTGCTGCCGCAGTCGTCCATCGCGCCGGACGGGATCACCGTCGGCGACCTGGTAGGCCGGGGCCGCTATCCGCACCAGGGCATCCTCAGGCAGTGGTCGGCCGAGGACGAGCGGGTCGTACAGGAGTCCATGGCGCAGACCGGGGTCGCCGAGCTGGCCGACCGGTACGTGGACGAGCTGTCCGGCGGTCAGCGCCAGCGCGTGTGGATCGCGATGGCGCTCGCCCAGCAGACCCCGCTGCTGCTCCTCGACGAGCCCACCACCTTCCTGGACATCCAGCACCAGATCGACGTCCTCGACCTGTGCGCCGAACTGCACGAGACCCAGGGCCGCACCCTGGTCGCCGTGCTGCACGACCTCAACCACGCCGCCCGGTACGCCACCCACCTCGTCGCCCTGCGCGACGGCAGGGTGATCGCCGAGGGGGCGCCCGGCGACATCGTCACGGCCGAACTGGTCGAGGAGGTGTTCGGGCTGCGCTGCCAGGTCATCGACGATCCGGAGACGGGCACACCGCTGGTGGTGCCGGCGGCGCGCAGGGCACGGGCACACGTGAGCGCCACCGGCGCGGCGAGCGCTAAAGAAGCTTCCTGAGCCGGAACAGGTCCGGCAGGCTCGCCTCCAGCTTCACCCGGCCCGAGGCCCAGGCCCTCGCGAAGTTCAGGTCGCCGTCGACCAGGGCCACCAGGTCGTCACCGGCCATGGCGAGCCGGATCTGCGCCTTGTCGGGCGGTGCGCCCCGCACGGTGTCATGGACGTGGATACGCCCGTCGGCCATCCGTCCGACGAAGGTGACGTCCAGGTCGGTGATGCGGCAGCTCACCGAGCGGTCCAGCTCGGTAGCCGCACGGACGTCGCCCTCGGCGTTCCGCATGTTGTCCGAGAGTTTTTCGAGTGCGGTGCGGCACTCCTCGATCGTTGCCATCGCGATCGACGGTACCGCAGCGGTTCGGGGTAGCGTCGGGGCATGAGCGACACAGTGCCCGAGGCCTCCGCCGAGGAGGAAGGGGACGTTCCGGTCGAACCGGAGGACGACCCCGCCGCTCCCGCGCCGCTGGACGTGCCCCGCACTCCCACCGGCAACGCCGAGGTGGACGCCCGGCTGGAGCGGTTGGCCGACGCCGACCACCTCGCCACCGACGGCCATATGGAGGTGTACGAGGATGTACACGGGGGGCTGCGCGACGCGCTGACCGCGCTCGACGCCCGCCCGGGACCCCCGGGTCCCCCGTCGTCGTATGGCAATAGGAGCTGAACCGAACGTGGCAGGAGTCGCACGCCTTCGTCTGGACGCGGAGCTGGTCCGCCGGAAGCTGGCGCGTTCGCGCGAGCACGCCAGCCGGCTGATCGTCGCCGGGAGGGTCACCGTCGGCGGGACCGTCGCGACCAAGCCCGCCACGCAGGTGGAGAAAGCCGCCGCGATCGTCGTCGCGGACGACGACAGCGACCCCGCGTACGTGTCGCGGGGCGGGCACAAACTGGCGGGCGCGCTGGAGGCCTTCGTCCCGCAGGGGCTGGTCGTCGAGGGGCGCCGGGCACTGGACGCGGGCGCGTCCACCGGTGGCTTCACGGACGTCCTGCTGCGGGCGGGCGCCGCGCACGTCGTCGCCGTCGACGTGGGATACGGACAACTCGCCTGGTCTCTGCAGAGCGATGAACGCGTCACCGTCAAGGACCGTACGAACGTACGCGAGTTGACGCTTGAAGCGATCGATGGGGAGCCTGTGGATCTAGTCGTGGGTGATCTGTCCTTCATCCCGCTCGGGCTGGTGCTGCCGGCCCTGGCGCGGTGCGTGAAGCCGGACGCCGACCTGGTGATGATGGTCAAGCCGCAGTTCGAGGTGGGGAAGGAACGGCTGGGCAGTGGGGGTGTCGTACGGAGTCCGCAGCTGCGGGCGGAGGCCGTGCGGGGTGTGGCCGAGAAGGCGTGGGAGCTGGGGCTCGGGGTGAAGGGTGTCACCGCCAGTCCGCTGCCCGGGCCGTCCGGGAACGTGGAGTACTTTCTGTGGCTGCGTGCCGGGGCGCCCGCCCTGGACCCGGCCGACATCGATCGTGCAGTGGCGGAGGGGCCGCGTTGACTCAGAACCGAGCTCGTACTGTTTTCCTGCTCGCGCACACCGGGCGGCCCGCCGCGATCCGCAGCGCCGAGCTCGTGGTCAAGGGGCTGCTGCGGTCCGGCGTCGGCGTGCGGGTCCTGGAGTACGAGGCGCGCGACCTGCCGCTCCCCGAGGAGGTGGAGCTCGTCGAGGAGGCGACCCCGCAGAGCCTCGACGGCTGCGAGCTGCTGATAGTGCTCGGCGGTGACGGGACGCTGCTGCGCGGCGCCGAGTTCGCCCGGGCGTCCGGTGTGCCGATGCTGGGCGTCAACCTCGGCAGCGTCGGGTTCCTCGCGGAGGCCGAGCGGGACGACCTCGACAAGGTCGTCGACCGGGTGGTGAGCAAGGCGTACGAGGTCGAGGAACGGATGACCGTCGACGTCGTCGTGCACCGCAACGGTGACATCGTGCACACCGACTGGGCGCTGAACGAGGCGGCCGTGCAGAAGGCGGGCGCCGAGAAGCTGCTCGAGGTCGTGCTGGAGATCGACGGGCGGCCGGTCACCGGCTTCGGCTGCGACGGGATCGTCCTGTCCACGCCGACCGGCTCCACGGCGTACGCGTTCTCCGCGGGCGGGCCGGTGGTGTGGCCCGAGGTGGAGGCGCTGCTGATGGTGCCGATCTCGGCGCACGCGCTGTTCGCCAAGCCGCTGGTGACCTCGCCGAACTCCGTGCTCGCGGTCGAGGTGCTGCCGCACATTCCGCCGGGGGTCCTGTGGTGCGACGGGCGGCGGACCGTCGAGCTGCCGCCCGGGGCGCGGGTCGAGGTCCGGCGCGGGGCCGTGCCGGTACGGCTGGCCCGGCTGCACCACGCCTCCTTCACCGACCGGCTCGTGGCGAAGTTCGCCCTCCCGGTGTCCGGATGGCGGGGGGCGCCGCACTAGGGAGCGGCCCCGCCGGGGTGCACTCCCCCGGGTGACAGAGGGCTCCCCGGGTGACAGGGGGACCTCGCACTTCAGTGGCCGGACCTCGTATGGTCTTCTCCGTGCTGGAAGAGATGCGGATACGGTCGCTCGGGGTCATCGACGATGCCGTCGTCGAGCTCTCGCCGGGGTTCACCGCCGTCACCGGTGAGACAGGCGCGGGCAAGACCATGGTGGTCACCAGCCTCGGACTGCTGCTGGGCGGACGGGCGGATCCGGCGCTCGTGCGGATAGGGGCCGGGAAGGCGGTCGTGGAGGGGCGGATCGCCGTGCCCGCCGCCTCCTCGGCGGTCGTACGGGCCGAGGAGGCCGGAGCCGAGCTGGACGACGGGGCGCTGCTGGTCAGCCGTACGGTCTCCGCCGAGGGGCGCTCCCGGGCGCACCTGGGCGGGCGCAGCGTGCCCGTGGGGGTGCTCGCCGAGCTGGCCGACGACCTGGTGGCCGTGCACGGGCAGACCGACCAGCAGGGCCTGCTGAAGCTGTCCCGGCAGCGGCAGGCGCTCGACCGGTACGCGGGCGACGCGGTCGCCGTGCCGCTGGCCAAGTACGGCGAGGCCTACCGGCGGCTGCGGGCCGTCTCCACCGAGCTGGAGGAGATCGTCACACGCGCGCGTGAACGGGCCCAGGAAGCCGACATGCTGCGGTACGGGCTCGACGAGATCGCGGGCGTGGAACCGCGGGCCGGCGAGGACGCCGAACTCGCCGAGGAGGCGGAACGGCTGGGGCACGCGGAGGCGCTGGCGTCCGCCGCGACCGCCGCGCACGCGGCCCTCGCGGGCAACCCCGAGGACCCCGAGGGCATCGACGCCACCACTCTCGTGGCGGGCGCCCACCGGGCCCTGGAGGCCGTACGGTCGCACGATCCGGCGCTGGCCTCGCTCGCCGACCGGATCGGCGAGGTCGGCATCCTGCTCGGCGACGTGGCGGGCGAGCTGGCGGGGTACGCCGACGACCTGGACGCCGATCCGCTGCGGCTCGCCGCCGTCGAGGAGCGCAGGGCCGCGCTCACCGCCCTCACCCGGAAGTACGGGGACGACGTCAACGCCGTGCTGGCGTGGGCCGAGCAGGGCGCCGCGCGGCTGACCGAGCTGGACGGCGACGACGAGCGGATCGGTGAGCTGACCGCCGAACGGGACGCGCTGCGCACCGAACTCGGCGGGCTGGCGCAGGCCCTGACGGACGCGCGGACGGAGGCCGCCGAGCGGTTCGCCGCCGCCGTGACCGCCGAGCTGGCCTCGCTGGCCATGCCGCACGCGCGCGTGTCCTTCGACATCCGGCAGACCGAGGACCCGGAGGGCGTCGAGGTCGGCGGGCGCACCGTCGCCTACGGGCCGTCCGGCGCGGACGAGGTGGAACTCCTGCTCGCCCCGCACCCGGGCGCCCCGCCGCGGCCCATCGCCAAGGGCGCCTCCGGCGGTGAGCTCTCGCGTGTGATGCTCGCCGTCGAGGTCGTGTTCGCGGGCACGGACCCGGTACCGACGTACCTCTTCGACGAGGTCGACGCGGGTGTCGGCGGCAAGGCGGCCGTCGAGATCGGGCGGCGCCTGGCGAAGCTCGCCAAGACCGCGCAGGTCGTGGTCGTCACCCACCTCCCGCAGGTCGCCGCCTTCGCCGACCGGCAGTTGCTCGTGGAGAAGACCAACGACGGGTCCGTCACCCGGTCCGGCGTGAAGGTCCTGGAGGGCGAGGAGCGGGTCCGCGAGCTGTCCCGGATGCTGGCCGGTCAGGAGGACTCGGAGACGGCGCGGGCCCACGCGGAGGAACTGCTGGCGACGGCACGGGCGGACGTGTAACGCCGGCACGACCGCCCCATGGCACTCGTGCGAGTGGTCGGTTGTTCACTCGTATGAGTGACGTCGGATCGCCCGGGCCCGTGCGCGCGGCGATCACCGCTCCCGGACGGTCCCGCAACGCCCTTACGTGCTGGCATCCTTGGCAGGGAACCCCGCACGTGCAGCAGGTGCGCGGTACACCCCACCGCTCGATACCTTCCGCACGTCCCGTCGTGACCGCCCGACGCCGAACCAGGAGCCCCGGCCACGTGAGCCCCGCCAGCCGTACCTCACCGCACGGTCAGTCGCCGCTGCGCACCGTGCAGGTCCTGGGCGGAGGCAACGCCGGCAGCAGCGCGCACGTGCGCTCCCTCGCCGCCGGACTCGTCGCACGGGGCGTGCGGGTCACGGTGTGCGCCCCCGTCGAGGCGGATCACACCTACGACTTCACCGGGGTCGGCGCCGACCACGTGCACGTGCCCCGCAGCAGCGACCCGGTGGCGGTGGCCACGCTCCGCGCGGCCTGCGCGGACGCCGACCTGGTGCACGCGCACGGGCTGCACGCCTCCTTCCGTGCCGTTATGGCGCTCAGCGGCCGAAGCACCCCGCTCGTCGTCACCTGGCACAACCGGGCCCAGGCGGAGGGCGCGCGGGCGCATCTGCTGCGGGTGCTGGAGCGCCGGGTGATGAGGACGGCCACCGTGGTGCTCGGCACCACCTCCGACCTCGTGGACCGGGCGCGGCGCAGCGGAGCCCGGGACGCCCGGCTCGCCGCCGTCGCACTGCCCGGCCCGCGCCCGGCAGCGGAGCACGACGACCCCGACCGGCTGCGGTCCAAGGCCCGGGCCGAACTCGGCGCCACCGGCCGACCGTTGCTGATGGCGGTCGGCTCCCTGGACCGGCAGCGCGGCTACGACGTCCTGCTGGACGCGGCACACCTGTGGTGCCGTCTCGACCCCGTGCCGCTGCTGGTCATCGCGGGGGAGGGGCCGTTGCGCCCGGTGCTCCAGCGGCGGATCGAGGACGAGGAGCTGCCGGTCCGGCTCATCGGGCGCCGCGACGACATCCGCGAGCTGCTCGCCGCAGCGGACATCGCGCTGCTCTCCAGCAGGTGGGAGTCCCGGTCCGTCCTCGCCCAGGAGGCCCTGCACGCACGCGTGCCGCTCGTCGCGACCACCGTCGGCGGTGTCCCCGACCTCGTGGGCGACGCCGCCGAACTCGTCCCGTACGCAGACGCGGAGGCTCTCGCGGGCGCCGTCGTCCGGCTGCTGGAGGACCCCGAGCGGTGCAGAGAGCTGAAGGACAGGGGGACCCGGCAGGCGGCCACCTGGCCCACCGAGGACGAGACGGTCGCCCAGGTCCTCAGCGTCTACGACGAACTGACCCAGCCCCGACCACTGCCCTGACCCGTGCCGGGGGCCAGCTTCGCCGGGGCGTGCGATGCCCCTACCGGCGCCGGCCGACCGGCAACCGACGTGCCGCCACGCTCGTGCCGAGCCCACGGGGGGCGCCCGATCCGCCCCGCTCACCGGCGTCGACGGAGCACCACCCCTTTCTGCCACCTGAACCGCCGGACGGCCTAAGGCACGTGCCGACGGGCCCGCAGGGCCAGGCTCAGGGCCAGTACCGTCTGCGGGTCCTCCAGGTCGGTGCCCAGCAGCTCGCCGATGCGGGCGAGGCGGTTGTACAGCGTCTGACGGTTGAGGTGCAGCTCGCGGGCGGTCTCGGCCTTGCGGCCTGCATGGGCCAGGTACGTCTCCAGCGTGGGCAGCAGCGGCGGCTTGGAGCGGTGGTCGTGGTCGCGCAGCGGGCCGATGGCCCGGTCCACGAAGGCCGCCAGATCCGGGTGGTCGCGCAGCCGCCACAGCAGCAGGTCGATGTCCAGGCGGCGGGCGTCGTACCAGGGCCGGTCGGTCAGGCCCTGCGCCGCCGTCGCCGCCTCCGCCGCGTGCCGCAGGCCCGCCGACGCGGCAGCCCAGCCGCCGGCCACCCCGACGACCACCACGGGCGGCTGGGCCCCGGGCCGCCGCATCCCCGCCCGTTCCACCCCGGCCCGCAGCGCCGCCGCCACCCGGTCCGCGACCGCCGGCCGCTCCGTCTCCGAGCGCAGCCCCACCAGCAGCGGCACCCGGCCCTCGACCGGCCGGACCCCGAGCAGCACCGGCACCCCCACCGAGGCCAGCTCCTCGGCGACCGCACGGGCCAGGACGGCCCAGCCTCCACCCGGTGCGAGCGCGTCGCCCAGCCGCATCACCACCGGCAGCAGCGGGCTGACACCCGGCTTGAAGCCCAGCACGCGCGCCTGCGCCGGAGCGTCCTCCGCGGTGATCCGGCCCTCGGCGAGATCGGTGAGGAAGTCGCCGCGCCCCCGCGCCGCCAGCTCCTCCTCCTGACGGGCCTGCATCAGCACCACCGCGAGGATCCCCGCGGCCCGCTCGGCGGCGATGCGGTGCACCGGGGCGAGCTGCCCCCGGACGGGCAGCAGAACCAGCCGGGCCCGCACCGAAGCCGTGCCCGGACCGCCGCCGGGCACGTCCACGAGCACCGAGCCGGCCGGCGGCGGGGCGTCCTTGTGCGGGCCGCGCAGCCCCTCCCACACCTGCAGCGGATCAGCGCCCGCGGGTCCCGCCCCGGCGGCGTACAGCAACTGGCCGTCCGCCGTCTCCAGGAAGACCGGGTTGCCGCTGAAGTCGGCCAGGATGCCGAGCACCTGCGGCACCCCGCCAACGCCGAGCAGCGCCTCCGTACAGCGGCGGTGCACCTCCTCGGCCCGCTGCAGCAGCGCGTAGTGGCCGTTGACGATCTCGGTGTGGATCTCCTCGGTGACGGTGACGAAGGGCACCTCGCGGTGCAGTTGCACGAGCGGCAGCCCCGCGCCACGGGCGGTGTCCACCAGCGCGGCGGGCAGCCGGGTGAAGCGCGGCCCCAGCTCCACGACCAGAGCGGCGATGCCCCGTTCGGCGAGGGTGCGGACGAACGCCCGCTGGTCCGCCGGGCGGGCGCCCAGGCCGTAGCCGGTGGTGAGCAGCAGCTCGCCGCCCTTCAGCAGGGAGGCGATGTTGGGCACCTCGCCCGCGTGCACCCAGCGGACCGTGCGTCCCAGCCGGTCGGCGCCCGCCAGGATCTCCGGCAGCCCGCTGCGCAGCCCGGGCAGCTCCAGGGCCCGCCGAACGGTGATCCCGGCGCCCTGCGTGGCGAGTCCGCTCTCCGTACCGCTGTCCATGCAGCGGACGCTACCTGCGCGAACGCCCCGGCGGCACCCTCGGTCCGCGCGCTGCGCGCTCGCTACACCGGCCGGATGTTGTGGTTGAAGCGGAACACGTTGTCGGGGTCGTACGCCCGCTTGACCTTGGCCAGCCGCAGACCGTTCTCGGCGCCGAGGCCCGCGACCACCCGGTCGGTGCCCTCGTCCCCGATGAAGTTGAGGTAGACCGCACCGGTGGACCACGGCCGGACGTCGGCGCGGACGTCCCGGACCCAGGCGACGGCCCGCTCGTCGTCGGCCGGGTCCGCCCAGATCCCGAACGGGTGCACCGCCCACGGCGCGTCCCGGTACGGCACCGGGTACTCGGCGGGGCCCGAGGCGATCGCGCCGCCCTGCGGGAAGATCAGGTGCTGGGTGTTGCTGGGCACGGGCATGCTGTTCGCGCGGGCGCAGTAGACGTCCACCAGCTCGTCCGGCAGGCCGGTGACGTACTCCGCCGACCAGTAGTTCCGCAGACCGGGCGGATCGTCCAGCATGCACTGCACGTCGGCGTACGGCATCGGGCCGACCGTCTCCGCCTCGTGCGGCAGCGCCAGCAGCGGCTCGGCGAGTTTGCGCAGGTCCTCCTCGCCGCCCACGTACGTCAGCAGCGTGGCGCACACCAGCTTCCCGACCAGTTCCCCGGGGACGAACTCGTCGGGCGGGCCGGTGAGGTACAGCACGGCGCCGCCCGCCTCGTCCGGCCCGGTGCGGATGACCTCCCGGAACGTGCGGACCGCGTCGGGGCCCACCTCCGGCCGGTGGAGCAGGAACGCGATGGAGAACGCGGGCAGCTCGTGCAGCTCCAGGGTGAGGGCGGTCGCGATGCCGAAGTTGCCGCCGCCGCCGTGCAGCGCCCAGAACAGCTCCGGGTGCTCGTCGGTGTTGGCGCGCACCCGGCTGCCGTCGGCGGTGACCAGTTCGACGCCGAGCAGGTTGTCGACGGCGAGGCCGAAGGCGCGGTCCAGCCAGCCGGTGCCGCCGCCCAGGACGAAGCCGCCGACGCCGGTGGTGGAGGCCCGGCCGCCGGTGGTCGCGAGGGCGTACGGCTCGGCGGCCCGGTCCAGGTGGCTCATCGTGGCGCCGCCCTGGACCCGTACCGCCTGCCCCACCGGGTCGACGGTCACCTCGTGCATCCGGCGCAGGTCGATCACGAGCGCCCCGTCGCCCAGCGCGGATCCGGCGACGCTGTGGCCGCCGCCGCGCACGGCGATGTGCAGGTCCAGGTCTCTGCCGAAGCGCACGGCCCGTACGACGTCGGCCTCGTGCGCGCACTGCGCGATCACCGCCGGCCGCCGGTCGATCATCGCGTTGAACACGGTCCGGGCCTCGTCGTAGCCCGGATCCCCGGGTGCGAAGACGTCACCCGTCAGGTCCTCGCGCAGCGCGGCCAGCGCCGCGCCCGCCTTCGAGAGGGAAGCCATGGCCGCCCCCTTCCAAAAAGGGGCAAAATTTTCGCTTCCCACACTAGGCGGACCCGGTCACCCGGTCGCGTTCAGCCGCCGTACGCCCCCGAGGCCGTCAGCCGCAGGGCCGTGTCGATCAGCGGGACGTGGCTGAAGGCCTGCGGGAAGTTGCCGACCTGGCGCTTGCGGCGCGGGTCCCACTCCTCGGCGAGCAGGCCGAGGTCGTTGCGCAGGGACAGCAGCTTCTCGAACAGCTTGCGGGCCTCGTCCACCCGGCCGATCATCGCCAGGTCGTCCGCCATCCAGAACGAGCAGGCCAGGAAGGCGCCCTCGTCGCCGGGAAGGCCGTCGACGCCCTCGTGCTCGCCCGTGGTCGGGTAGCGCAGGATGAAGCCGTCCGGCGTGGACAGCTCACGCTGGATCGCCTCGATGGTGCCGATGACGCGCTTGTCGTCGGGCGGGAGGAAGCCCATCTGGGGGATCAGCAGCAGGGAGGCGTCCAGCTCCTTGGAGCCGTAGGACTGCGTGAAGGTGTTGCGTTCCTTGTCGTACCCGTTCTCGCACACGTCCCGGTGGATGTCGTCACGCAGCTCGCGCCACCGCTCCAGCGGGCCGTCGGCGTCGCCGGACTCGATGAGCTTGATGGTGCGGTCGACCGCGACCCAGGCCATGACCTTGGAGTGCACGAAGTGGCGGCGCGGTCCGCGCACCTCCCAGATGCCCTCGTCCGGCTCGTCCCAGTGGTCCTCCAGGTAGCGGATCAGCTTGAGCTGGAGCAGGGACGCGTAGTCGTGGCGGGCCAGGCCGGTCATATGGGCCAGGTGCAGCGCCTCGGTGACCTCGCCGTACACGTCGAGCTGGAGCTGGTGCGCGGCGCCGTTGCCGACCCGGACCGGGGCGGAGTTCTCGTAGCCGGGCAGCCAGTCCAGCTCGGCCTCGCCCAGCTCCCGCTCGCCGGCGAGCCCGTACATGATCTGCAGGTTCTCCGGGTCGCCGGCGACCGCCCGGAGCAGCCACTCGCGCCAGGCGCGGGCCTCCTCCCGGTAGCCGGTGCGCAGCAGGGAGGACAGGGTGATCGCCGCGTCACGCAGCCAGGTGTAGCGGTAGTCCCAGTTGCGGACGCCGCCGATGTCCTCCGGCAGGGAGGTCGTGGGGGCGGCGACGATGCCGCCGGTCGGGGCGTACGTCAGGGCCTTCAGCGTGATCAGTGAACGGATCACCGCCTCGCGGTACGGGCCGTGGTACGTACAGTGCTCGACCCACTCGCGCCAGAACTCCTCCGTCGCCACCAGCGACTGCTCCGGCTCCGGCAGGGCGGGGGGCTCCTTGTGCGAGGGCTCCCAGGAGATCGTGAACGCGATCCGGTCACCGGGGGCGACCGTGAAGTCCGCGTACGTCGTCAGGGACTTCCCGTACGTCTCCGCCTCCGTGTCGAACCAGACGGAGTCCGGTCCGGCGACGGCGACCGTACGCCCCTCGTGCTTGTGCACCCACGGCACCACCCGGCCGTAGGAGAACCGCATCCGCAGGGCGGAGCGCATCGGCACCCGGCCGGTGACGCCCTCGACGATCCGGATCAGCTGCGGCGCCCCGTCACGCGGCGGCATGAAATCCGTCACGCGGACCGTGCCGCGCGGGGTGTCCCACTCCGACTCCAGGATCAGCGAGTCGCCCCGGTAGGTGCGCCGGGCGGCCGTGGGCGGCGGGGCGTCGGCCGCGTGGGCCGGACCGAGCCGCCAGAAACCGTGCTCCTCGGTGCCCAGCAGGCCGGCGAAGATGGCATGCGAGTCGAAGCGGGGCAGGCACAGCCAGTCCACTGTCCCGTCCCGGCAGACCAGGGCAGCGGTCTGCATGTCTCCGATGAGTGCGTAGTCTTCGATGCGCCCGGCCACGTGCAACTCCAGTCGAACGGCCACGTCGCCCCCCGGCAAAAAGGGGGCTGTCGCTAGTGCGGTCAAGGGGTCGTTGTTGTGCGTCGTTGAGCGGTGAAGCAAAGCAGTCCGCCGAGCCCTGAGGCAAAACGACAGTCTTTGCTCAACGAACTGACGAGCTCTCGTTGTTCCGGTCCTTACGGGCGGGGGTGGTGCCGTGTTCTCCGGACGGGCTCGGCAGTGAGTGTCCGAGCAGGATACGACGCACGTAGATGATCTGCGTGCCGCTCCCCGCAACCGGTGTGAGCCGAACGAGTGAGCCATGGGTGAGAAACCCGTGGTCGCCGGGCATCCGTGTCGGCCCGTACGCGGAGCGTGGCCGGGAGCCATCGCGCCGAGGCGCTGATACCCTGGTAGCCCGTGGACCGGTGGGCAAGAAACCCCCGAACCGCAGCGACGGCGCCTCCGGGAGAGCACCCTGACTCTCCGGGCCGGCTGCCGCAACGCAACCCAGACCGCGACCACGGGAGCCCCCTCTTGGCCATGCCGCCCGCTGCTTTTCGATCCAGCTCAGCCACGACGACCAAGCACATCTTCGTCACCGGGGGTGTCGCCTCCTCTCTCGGCAAGGGTCTCACCGCCTCCAGCCTCGGCATGCTGCTCAAGGCCCGCGGCCTGCGCGTCGTGATGCAGAAGCTCGACCCGTACCTCAACGTCGACCCGGGCACCATGAACCCGTTCCAGCACGGTGAGGTGTTCGTCACCAACGACGGCGCGGAAACCGACCTGGACATCGGACACTACGAGCGCTTCCTTGACCGCGACTTGGACGGCTCCGCCAACGTCACTACAGGCCAGGTGTACTCGACCGTCATCGCCAAGGAGCGGCGGGGCGAGTACCTGGGCGACACGGTGCAGGTCATCCCGCACATCACCAACGAGATCAAGCACCGGATCCGGCGCATGGCGACGGACGAGGTGGACGTGGTCATCACCGAGGTCGGCGGCACGGTCGGCGACATCGAGTCGCTGCCGTTCCTGGAGACCGTACGCCAGGTCCGGCACGAGGTCGGCCGGGACAACGTCTTCGTGGTGCACATCTCGCTGCTGCCCTACATCGGCCCCTCCGGCGAGCTGAAGACCAAGCCGACCCAGCACAGCGTGGCCGCGCTCCGGAACATCGGTATCCAGCCGGACGCGATCGTGCTGCGGTGCGACCGCGAGGTCCCGACCGCGATCAAGCGCAAGATCTCCCTGATGTGCGACGTCGACGAGGCAGCCGTGGTCGCCTGTCCGGACGCCCGCTCGATCTACGACATCCCGAAAACCGTGCACGGCGAGGGCCTGGACGCCTATGTCGTCCGCAAGCTGGACCTGCCGTTCCGTGACGTGGACTGGACGACCTGGGACGACCTGCTCGACCGCGTCCACAACCCCGACCACGAGATCACCCTCGCCCTGGTCGGCAAGTACATCGACCTGCCCGACGCCTACCTCTCGGTCACCGAGGCGCTGCGCGCCGGCGGCTTCGCCAACAAGGCCCGCGTCAAGATCAAGTGGGTCACCTCGGACGACTGCAAGACCCCGGCCGGCGCCAAGGCCCAGCTCGCCGATGTCGACGGCATCTGCATCCCCGGCGGTTTCGGCGACCGCGGCGTGCTCGGCAAGGTCGGCGCCATCCGCTACGCCCGCGAGAACAAGATCCCCCTGCTCGGCCTCTGCCTGGGCCTGCAGTGCATCGTGATCGAGGCCGCGCGCAACCTGGCCGACATCTCCGACGCCAACTCCACCGAGTTCGACCCGGCCACCGCCCACCCGGTGATCTCCACCATGGCCGAGCAGCTCGACATCGTCGCCGGTGAGGGCGACATGGGCGGCACCATGCGGCTCGGCATGTACCCGGCGAAGCTGGCCGAGGACTCGATCGTGCGCGAGGTGTACGACGGCAAGGAGTACGTCGAGGAGCGCCACCGGCACCGCTACGAGGTGAACAACGCCTACCGCGCCGAGCTGGAGAAGAAGGCGGGCATCGTCTTCTCGGGCACCTCGCCGGACGGCAAGCTCGTCGAGTACGTCGAGTACCCGCGCGACGTCCACCCCTACCTGGTCGCCACGCAGGCGCACCCGGAGCTGCGCTCGCGGCCGACGCGTCCGCACCCGCTGTTCGCCGGGCTGGTGAAGGCCGCCGTGGAGCGGAAGATCTCGAAGTAACACGACAGTTGTACGGTGGCCGGGGCGCCGGCATTCAGAACGATCGCGCCCCGGCCGCTCACGCACGTGTGGAAGGGACAGGGCATGACGATCAAGGACACCGCCGAGGCGTGGGAGATCCGGGCGACGGAGACCCCCTTCACCGGGAACAAGACCTCGGTCCGCACGGACGACGTGGTCATGCCCGACGGCTCGGTGGTCCGCCGCGACTACCAGGTCCACCCGGGCTCCGTGGCGGTCCTCGCCCTGGACGCCGACGACCGCGTGCTGCTCATCAAGCAGTACCGCCACCCGGTGCGGCACAAGCTGTGGGAGATCCCGGCCGGTCTGCTCGACGTGCCCGGTGAGAACCCGCTGCACGCCGCCCAGCGCGAGCTGTACGAGGAAGCCCACGTCAAGGCCGAGGACTGGCGGGTGCTGACCGACGTGTACACCACCCCCGGCGGCTGCGACGAGTCCGTGCGGATCTTCCTCGCCCGAGGCCTGTCGGAGGCCGAGGGAGAGCGCTTCGAGGTCGAGGACGAGGAGTCCGACATGGAGCACGCGCGCGTGCCCGTCGACGAGCTCGTCCGTGGGGTGCTCGCCGGTGAGCTGCACAACAACTGTCTCGTCGTCGGCGTCCTGTCCCTGGTCGCCGCCCGCGGCGGCGACGGGCTCGACGCCCTGCGCCCGGCGGAGGCGCCGTGGCCGGCGCGTCCCTTCGAGTCCTGAACGCCCCCTCGGCTGTCCTGAACGCCCCCTCGGCTGTCCAGAACGACCCGTGGGCTCTTCCGGTGTGACGATCGCCTGATCCGATCGGGGGATGTCCCCGCCGCGCTCCTCCGGAACCGTCGCAGAGCGTGAACTAGGCTCTGCGCGGGTGAGCCGAAGGGGCGCACCCGGCGGGCGCCGGTGTGCGGTGTGGGACGGGAGTGTGGCCCGTGGCGAAGCAGGCGGTGGACACAGGCGGCGCGCGGCTGTCCGACGACTCGGCCGCGAGAAGTCATTTCCTGGGTCGGACACGGGAGTTGAAGGAGCTGCGCGCCGACATCGAGCGCGCGGGCCTGGACACCCTGGCCGGCCGCAAGGCCCCCCGGGCGCGCGTTCTGCTCATCGCCGGCCGCCCCGGCTCGGGCCGCACGGCGCTCGCCGAGGAACTCGTCCGGAGGGTCGCCGACCGTTACCGGGACGGGGTGCTGCGGGCCCGGCTCAGCGAGCCCGACGGCAGCCCCGTCCCCGTCGAGCGCACCGCCCGGGAGCTGCTCACCGCCCTCGGCGTGCCCACCCCGCCCGGAGCCGACGAGGACGAGCTGTCCGAGGCGCTGCGGGCCGCGCTGGCCGAGCGCAGCACGCTGCTCCTGCTGGACGACGCCGCCGGCGCCGAGCAGGTCGACGCGCTGCTGCCGGACACCCCGGACTGCCTGGTCGTCGCCGTCTCCGGCGGGCCGCTCACCGGGATCGCGGACGTCCGCCCGTGCACCCTGGGCGGCCTCGACACCAAGTCGGCGCTGGAACTGCTGACCCGCTGCACCGGCTCCGTCCGCGTCACCGTCGACCCGCGGGCCGCCGAGAACCTGGTCGAGGTGTGCCAGGCCCAGCCCGCCGCGCTCACCCTGGCGGGCGGCTGGCTCGCCGCCCGCCCCAAGATGGCCGTCTCCGACCTGGCCAAACGACTGCACGCCGAGGCCGACGACAGCGGCCCGCTGGCCCGGGTCTTCCGGTTCGTCTACGACCAGCTGCCCGGCCCGGCCGCCCGGATACTGCGCCTGCTGTCCCTGGCCCCGGCCGGCCTGGTCGACCCGCACACCGCCTCCGCCCTGGCCGGCTGCTCGGTCGGCGGCGCCGGCACCGCCCTGGACGACTTCGTCGCCCTCGGCCTGCTGCGGGCGGTGCCCTCCCCGATGCCGCAGTACGAGGTGCCCGGCTGCCTGCAGCCCCTGCTGCGCGGGCTGGCCGAGGCCCAGGACCGCCCGGGCGAGCTCCAGCTGGCCCGCGCGCGGATGCTGGAGCGCACCGTGCGGCTGCTGCAGTCCTGCCGGGCGAGCACCGAGACGGACCACCCCGAGCTGCGCGAGAAGCTCCAGGGCATGCCGTCCGAGCTGCGCTTCCCCACGTCCCGGACGGCCGAGGACTGGCTCCGCGCCCGTCGGCCCGCCCTGCTGGCCGCCGCCCGGCTCGCGGTGGCCGACGGGGAGCTGGACACGCTGGCCCGCCGTCTGATGTCCCAGCTGGTCAGGGCCATGGCGGCGCATTTCGGCACCCAGGCGGCCGCTCCCGACCTGTACGAGGTGCACCGGCTGGTCCTGGACGTGGCCGAGCGCCGGAACCTGCCCCGGGAGAAGGCCGCCGCCCTGCTGAACCTCGCCGACGTGGACGCCCGGACCGGCCGCACCCGGGAGGCGCTGGCCCGCTACCGGGCCGCGCTGGACGCCGGACGCGAGGCGAACGACCCGTACGCGACCGGGCGCGCGATGGAATCCGTAGGAGGCGCCCACCAGGAGCTCGGTGACCACGACCGGGCCGCCGACTGGTTCGGCCGGGCGCTCGCCCAGCGCCTGGCCCGGGGGGAGCGCGCGGACGCCGCGCGGCTGTACGGCCGTATCGCGGGCGCCCACACCTACGCGGGCCGCTACGGGGAGGCGCTCAGGAACTGGCGGGCGGCCGCCGCCGTGCACCGCAAGGACGGTGACATCGCGGCCCACGCAAGGGCGTTGAGCGAAGTGGCACGGGTCCAGGAGTACGCCGGACGGCCCACGGAGTCGCTGCGCACCTGCCAGGAGGCGGTGGAGTGGGCGCGGCGGGCCGACGACACCCGTCTGCAGGCCGCGCTCCAGCTGCGGCTCGCCGACACCCTGGAGCGCCTCGGTGACCCGACCGCCGCGCGACTGCACCGTTCGGCGGCCGAGCGCATGCTGGGGGAGGGGCCCCAAGACGGCCCGGGGGACCCCGGGTGACAAGGAACAACCGGGACAGGCCGCGGATGCCTGCGAAATCCGCAGTACATCGACTGAAGATTGATGCAATGAAAGGCTAGACAGGCGGAACGCCTTCATTAAACTGGCTCTGCCGCGAACTCCTGCGGTGTCTCCCGGTGTGCCCCTGTGTGCCCGGGTATGCCTGGTAATGCCCCCATACCCTCTGAGCCAAGGACCGTGATCGACGTGAAGGTCGGCATCCCCCGCGAGGTCAAGAACAACGAGTTCCGGGTGGCCATCACCCCCGCCGGCGTGCACGAGCTGGTGCGCCACGGCCACCAGGTCATCGTCGAGCGGAACGCCGGTGTCGGCTCCTCGATCCCGGACGAGGAGTACGTGGCGGCCGGCGCGCAGATCCTGGAGACCGCCGACGAGGTCTGGGCCGACGCCGACCTGCTGCTGAAGGTCAAGGAGCCCATCGCCGAGGAGTACCACCGCCTCCGCAAGGACCAGATCCTCTTCACCTACCTGCACCTGGCCGCGTCCAAGGAGTGCACGGACGCCCTGCTGGAGTCCGGCACCACGGCGATCGCGTACGAGACCGTCGAGCTGCCCAGCCGCGCCCTGCCGCTGCTCGCCCCGATGTCCGAGGTCGCGGGCCGGCTGGCCCCCCAGGTCGGCGCCTACCATCTGATGGCCGCGAACGGTGGCCGCGGTGTGCTGCCCGGCGGTGTCCCGGGCGTGCCGGCCGGCAAGGCCGTCATCATCGGCGGCGGTGTCTCCGGCTGGAACGCCGCGCAGATCGCCATCGGACTGGGCTTCCACGTGACCCTGCTCGACAAGGACATCAACAAGCTCAAGGAAGCCGACAAGATCTTCGGCACGAAGATCCAGACCGTCGTCTCCAACGCCTTCGAGCTGGAGAAGGCGTGCCTCGACGCCGACCTCGTCGTCGGTGCCGTGCTCATCCCGGGCGCCAAGGCCCCGAAGCTGGTCACCAACGAGCTGGTGTCCCGGATGAAGCCCGGAAGTGTCCTTGTCGACATCGCGATCGATCAGGGCGGCTGCTTCGAGGACTCCCGGCCGACCACGCACGCCGAGCCGACCTTCCGGGTCCACAACTCGGTCTTCTACTGCGTCGCCAACATGCCGGGCGCGGTGCCGAACACCTCCACCTACGCGCTGACCAACGCCACGCTGCCGTACATCGTGGAGCTGGCGGACAAGGGCTGGGTGGAGGCGCTGCGCCGTGACGCCGCGCTGGCCAAGGGCCTGAACACCCATGAGGGCAAGGTCGTCTACCGGGAGGTCGCCGAGGCCCACGGCCTGGAGCACGTGGACCTCGAGACGCTGATCGGCTGAGCCGGCCGGTCGCCAAGTCGCCAACCGTCAAAAGGCGATACGTCAACAGTGGTCGTCAACGCGGCACACCCGGCCGGACCTTGGAACGACGAGGTCCGGCCGGATGTGTGTATGGTCACGTGGCTTGCGGTCAACTCGCCTCGAACGTAACCCTTCGACCGATTCGCACACCGGTGAAACCTGCTGTGCGACGGCCGTACGCCCTTGACAGCGGGATGTTTCATTGCCGACACATCCTGCCGGGTCCGGCGGATTGTGTTGCTGCGGACCGCCGACACGCCATAGAGTCGCCAACCGTCGGCATGGTGCCACGCTGACCTGTCTAGAAGTTTCCTGGTCACCAAGGAGGTAAGACGACTTGTGAATGAGTCGACATTTTCTCCCGGGGGTGGTCAACCAGGAATGCCTGCGCGGGGTCAGGGCTCCACGGGGCTCGAGGCTGTCGGCTCCGTCGCTGTCCGAACCTTCGCAGCCCACCAGAGCCAGAGCAGCCCTCACACGGCTCTGTCAGCACACCAGAGCATGGATGGCCATCACGTGAACGCCATGGCCGGCGACGGAAGTGGCGCGCCCCGCAACCACTTCGCCGACTACGACGAACTGCCCGAAGGGCACTTCTACGACCCCGACGCCGAGTACGAGCCCGATCCCGAGTACGCGGCCACGCTCGCGCCGGACGCGGCCAGACAGCGCCGTGAGCGCGTCGGTCCGACCGGACGCCCGCTGCCGTACTTCCCGATCCCGGGCCCGCTGACCGACCACGGCCCCGCGAAGATCATCGCGATGTGCAACCAGAAGGGCGGCGTCGGCAAGACGACGTCGACCATCAACCTGGGTGCCGCGCTCGCGGAGTACGGCCGGCGGGTACTGCTCGTCGACTTCGACCCACAGGGCGCGCTGTCGGTCGGTCTCGGTGTCAACCCGATGGAGCTCGACCTCACCGTCTACAACCTGCTCATGGAGCGGGGCATGTCCGCGGACGAGGTGCTCCTGAAGACGGCGGTCCCCAACATGGACCTGCTGCCCAGCAACATCGACCTGTCCGCCGCCGAGGTCCAGCTGGTCTCCGAGGTCGCGCGCGAGTCGACGCTGCAGCGGGCGCTGAAGCCGCTGCTGCCCGACTACGACTACATCGTGATCGACTGTCAGCCCTCGCTCGGCCTGCTCACCGTCAACGCGCTGACGGCCGCGCACAAGGTGATCGTCCCCCTGGAGTGCGAGTTCTTCGCCCTCCGCGGTGTCGCCCTGCTGACCGAGACCATCGAGAAGGTCCAGGAACGGCTCAACCCGGAGCTGGAGCTCGACGGGATCCTCGCCACCATGTACGACTCGCGCACGGTCCACAGCCGTGAGGTGCTGGCCCGTGTGGTCGAGGCGTTCGACGACCACGTCTACCACACGGTCATCGGCCGCACGGTCCGCTTCCCGGAGACCACGGTCGCCGGTGAGCCGATCACCACGTACGCCTCCAACTCCGTCGGTGCCGCCGCCTACCGCCAGCTCGCCAGGGAGGTGCTCGCCCGGTGTCACGCCGAGTGAGTCTGCCCGGGGCCGACGAACTGTTCCGTACGACAGGGGGGATGGGGCTGCAGGCGTCCACTCCCCGGCGCCAGGCGGGCGGTGGCGAGGCCCGGGTGCCGGCTCCCGCCGGGGAGAGCGACCCGGCCGCCGCGGCGGAGGACGCGCCGCAGGCCGTCCCCGTGCAGAGCGGTGACGGCGACGGTGCGGAGCACGTGGCGGCGGTCGAGACGGAACCGGCCGAGGCCGGCGAGTCCCGCGAGCGCTCCGCGCGTGCCCGTACGGCGGCGCAGGACGGTTCTGCCGCCGCCGCGCAGCCGCGCAAGCGGGGCCGCGCCGCCGCGCGCCGGCCCAGCGGGCGTGAACGGCACGACGAGAAGATCACGGTCTACGTCTCCGCCGAGGAGCTGATGGACCTGGAGCACGCCCGCCTCGTGCTCCGCGGCGAGCACGGGCTGGCGGTGGACCGCGGCCGCATCGTCCGGGAGGCGGTGGCCGTGGTACTGGCCGACCTCGAGTCCCGGGGCGAGGCGAGCATCCTGGTACGGCGGTTGCGGGGCCGCTAGGCCGCGTTTCCGCCGGCCGCGATGCCGCTGGGCCGCGGGGCCGAACGCCGGAGAGCCGGCCCGGGGGGGCTCGGGGGGGAGGGCCATGACGGTTGATGCCCGCGACGAAGACTCGGAGTGGCCGGGATGAGTTCCCGGTGTGGTGACCGCCTGGGCGGCGCGGCCCGTTGGGCCGACTCCCGCGGGCAGGCTGCTCCTTGGACGCGGGCGTTGCGCCGCGGTGGTGATGCGGGCACCTACGGGTCGCGGCGGTGCCGGTGGGTGGTGGTCGGCTCCGCGGGCCGGAAACGATAGCCTGCGACGGCCATGACCTCGAACGACGTCCCCGCCTCCGGCGCACGCGCCGGCCGCAGGCGTGCCCTCGGGCGCGGACCGGGCGCTCCGCGCGTCGAGCCGGAGCCTGAGACGGGCCCCGAGCGTGACGCGCTCACGGAGTCGAAGGCTGCCGGTGCGGAGCCGGTGCCGGGCGCGGGTTCGCGGCATGCCGGGGCGGATTCCGAGCGCGGGGCGCCCGCGGAGTCGGTGCCGGTTGCGGGTTCGCCGCGTGTCGAGCCGCGGGTCGACCCGGGTTCGTACGCTGAGCCGGAGGCGCCGGTAGGCGGCGCTGACAGCGGGTCCCGGGCGGGGGCCGGGCTCACGCTCCCCGCCGGGGTGGTGGACGGTGACGGGGCGGGAGCGGGCTCCGGAGGCATGGTCGGGGCGCAGCCCGGGCCCGGGCCCGTTGCCGAAACCGAACCGGTGGCGGCTGACGGCGTGTTCAAGGTCCGGCTTGCCAACTTCGAGGGGCCTTTCGACCTGTTGCTCCAGTTGATCTCGAAGCACAAGCTGGACGTCACCGAGGTCGCCCTCTCCAAGGTCACCGACGAGTTCATGGCGCACATCCGGGCGATGGGCCCGGACTGGGACCTGGACCAGACGACCGAGTTCCTGGTCGTCGCGGCCACACTGCTGGATCTGAAGGCGGCCCGGCTGCTGCCCGCCGCCGAGGTCGAGGACGAGGCCGACCTGGCGCTGCTCGAGGCGAGGGACCTGCTGTTCGCGCGGCTGCTGCAGTACAGGGCGTACAAGCAGATCGCCGACATCTTCAACCGGCGGCTGGACGAAGAGGCCCGGCGCTACCCCCGTACCGTGGGACTCGAACCCCACCACGCCGAACTCCTCCCCGAGGTCGTCATCAGCATCGGCGCGGAAGGCTTCGCCAGGCTGGCCGTCAAGGCGATGCAGCCCAGGCCCAAGCCTCAGGTGTACGTCGACCACATCCACGCGCCGCTGGTATCCGTGCAGGAGCAGGCCGGCATCGTGGTGGGGCGGCTCAAGGAGCTCGGCGAGGCCAGCTTCCGCACGCTCGTCGAGGACACCGACGACACGCTCACCGTCGTCGCCCGCTTCCTCGCGCTGCTGGAGCTGTACCGGGAGAAGGCCGTCGCCCTGGACCAGGATTCCGCACTCGGCGAGCTGATCGTGCGCTGGACCGGCGGGGACGGGGACGCCGCCCCGATGGTCACGGACGAGTTCGACCGGCCCCCGGAGGAGCCCAAGGAGGAGAAGAAGACGTGAGCGAGGACACCACCGATCTCCCCACGGGGCTGCGCACGGTCGCCGACCTCGAGCTCAAGCCCGCCCTGGAGGCCGTCCTCATGGTCGTGGACGAGCCCGCGACCGAGGAACACCTGGCGAAGATACTCCAGCGGCCCCGGCGGCAGATCGCGGACGCGCTGCGGGAGCTGGCCGACGAGTACACCGTGCAGGGCCGCGGCTTCGAGCTGCGCCTGATCGCGGGCGGCTGGCGCTTCTACTCCCGCCCCGAGTACGCGCCCGCCGTCGAGGGCTTCGTCCTGGACGGCCAGCAGGCCCGCCTCACCCAGGCCGCACTGGAGACCCTGGCGGTGGTCGCCTACCGCCAGCCGGTCAGCCGCAGCCGGGTCTCGGCCGTGCGCGGAGTGAACTGCGACGGCGTGATGCGGACCCTGCTGCAGCGCGGTCTGGTCGAGGAGGCGGGCACGGAACCCGAAACAGGTGCGATCCTGTACAGGACGACGAACTACTTCCTGGAGCGGATGGGCCTGCGCGGCCTGGACGAGCTCCCGGAGCTCGCGCCCTTCCTCCCGGAGGCGGAGGCGATCGAGGCCGAGACCCAGGAAGCCGTGCCGTCGTTCGATCCGGACGCCCCGGACCCGGACGACGGTCCAACGACGAACACGACGACGACGGAACTTTGATGCGAAGCAGCGGCAGCGGCAGCGGCAGGAACAGCGGACGCGGGAACCACCGCGGCGCCGGCAACAACAGGGACGAGCGGCAGGGGCAGGGCCGTCCCCGCAAGCCACGCCCCGAGGAGCGCCGCTACGACGTGGGCCCCGGCGCCTCCCAGGACGGCCCCAAGTCCGGGCGGGGCGGCGCCGCCCGCGGTGGCCCCAAGGGCGGCCCCAAGCAGCCCCAGAAGGGCGGCCGTACGGCTCCGGCCCGCTCACGCGAGTACGAGACCCGGACCGAGGAGCGCAACCGCGAGCGGTACGCGGGCAAGAAGGACATCAAGCTGCCCAAGACCTTCCCGGGCGCCGAGCAGGAGGGCGAACGGCTGCAGAAGGTCCTCGCGCGCGCGGGCTACGGCTCCCGGCGCGCCTGCGAGGAGCTGATCGACCAGGCCCGCGTCGAGGTGAACGGCGAGATCGTCACCGAGCAGGGCAAGCGGGTCGACCCGGAGAAGGACGAGGTCAAGGTCGACGGCCTGACGGTGGCGACCCAGTCGTACCAGTTCTTCTCCCTGAACAAGCCCGCCGGTGTCGTCTCCACGATGGAGGACCCGGAGGGCCGCCAGTGCCTCGGCGACTACGTCACCAACCGTGAGACGCGCCTGTTCCACGTGGGCCGCCTGGACACGGAGACCGAGGGCGTCATCCTGCTCACCAACCACGGGGAGCTGGCGCACCGGCTGACCCACCCCAAGTACGGGGTGAAGAAGACCTACCTCGCGCACATCGTCGGCCCGATCCCGCGCGACCTGGGCAAGCGCCTCAAGGACGGCATCCAGCTCGAGGACGGCTACGCCCGCGCGGACCACTTCCGCGTCGTCGAGCAGACCGGCAAGAACTACCTCGTCGAGGTCACCCTGCACGAGGGCCGCAAGCACATCGTCCGCCGCATGCTCGCCGAGGCCGGCTTCCCCGTCGACAAGCTGGTCCGCACCGCCTTCGGCCCCATCACCCTGGGCGACCAGAAGTCCGGCTGGCTGCGCCGCCTGTCCAACACCGAGGTCGGCATGCTGATGCAGGAGGTCGACCTCTAGGGCGGGCCTCAGGGTCTGTGGCGTACCGCGCGACGGGGGAGGACGTGGACATGGCCATCAGCACGGGGAAGCGACCCGCGACGGGGGCGCTGATCGGTCTCGCTCTCGGCGACGCGCTCGGTTTTCCCACCGAGTTCAACGACGTGCCCTCGATCCTCGCCAAGTGCGGGCCCTGGCGGGAGATGCAACTGCCGACGCGGGCCTTCGTCACCGACGACACCCAGATGACGCTGGCGCTGGGGCGAGGGCTGAGGACCGCGATGGAGCGGGGCTTCCTCGCACCGAAGCGGCTGGAACGCCCGGTCCGTGCGGAGTTCGTGGACTGGTACCAGTCGCCGGACAACAACCGCGCCCCCGGGCGCACCTGCCTGACCGCCTGCAACCTGCTGAAGGAAGAAGGGCGGCGGTGGCAGGAGGCGAGTCAGGTCGGGTCGAAGGGATGCGGGGCCAACATGCGGGTCGCGCCCGTGGGGCTCGCCCCCGGGCTGAGTGACGAACAGCGCGCGGGGGCCGCACAACTGCAGTCCGCGCTGACCCACGGGCATCCGACCGCCCTGGCCGCCTCCGACCTCACCGCGCACGCCGTGCGGCTGCTGGCGGAAGGGACCGAGCCCCAGGGTCTCGTGGCGGCGCTGCGGGAGTACGGCGAACGGAACCGCACGCGCTACGACCACACCTGGCTCGGCGACCTGTGGGCCCACTCGCAGGACCCGACCCCCGAGCACTTCATCACGCGCGGCTGGGACGAGTGCCTGGCGGTCCTTGACCGGCTCCAGGACGCCTTGGCCACGGTCTCGCCGGAAACCGATCCGTGTCTGGCGACCGGGGAGGGCTGGATCGCGGAGGAGGCGCTGGCCACCGGCCTGCTGTGCTTCCTGCTCTTCCCGGAGGAGCCGATCACCGCCCTGCGCCGCGCCGCCTGCAGCTCCGGCGACTCCGATTCGATCGCCTGCCTCACCGGGGCCTTCGCGGGCGCGTACCTCGGTGCGGACGCCTGGCCTGCCGAGTGGGCGGAGCGGATCGAGTACCGGGTGGATCTTCTGGAGCTGGGAGCGCTCTGGGACGCTTAGGCCATGATCGACGATCTCGACATGGACCTGACGCCCGTCATAGCCGAGCAGCCCGACCCCCTGCTGTTCGCCACGGTCTCCGGCGCGCACCTGTACGGTTTCCCCTCGCAGGACTCCGACCTGGACCTGCGCGGCGTGCATCTGCTACCCGCCGCGGACCTGGTCGGGCTGCGGGAGCCGGAGGAGACCCGGTCCCGGATCTGGGTGCGGTACGGCGTCGAGATGGACCTCGTCACCCACGATCTGCGCAAGTTCGTACGGCTGATGCTGCGCCGCAACGGCTATGTGCTGGAGCAGCTGCTGTCGCCCCTGGTCGTGCACACCACCGACGCCCACCGGGAGCTGGCCGCGCTCGCGCCCGGGGTGCTGACCGGTCACCACGCCCACCACTACCGCGGGTTCGCGGCGACGCAGTGGCGGCTGTTCCAGAAGACCGGCGAGCTCAAGCCGCTGCTCTACACCTTCCGGGTCCTGCTCACCGGCGTCCACCTGATGCGCAGCGGCGAGGTGCAGGCCCATCTGCCGACCCTGCTCGGCATCTGCCCGGACGCGCCCGCGTACCTGCCCGACCTGATCGCGGCGAAGGCGGAGCGGGAGCACGGCAGAGCCGAGGTGGACCACGCGCGCGTGGCCGCCGACATCGAGAGACTGCACGTGGTGCTCGACGAGGCCCAGGCCGCCTCAGTGCTGCCCGACGCTCCCACCGCGTACGACGCCCTGCACGACTTCGTGGTCCGCGTCCGCCTCGACGGCTGAGGCGCGGCGGGCGCGGACCAGGAAGTCCTCCACCCGGCGGCGGTCCGGCTCGGCCGGCAGCGGGGTGCGGTGCGTCCACGCGTCCGTCTGCGCGGCCAGGCGGGCCATCCGGGCCTCGATCTCCGGCCAGGGCACCTCGCCCCGCTTCACCGCGAGCAGCTCCGCGCGGCGGTCGCCGACGTCGATCGTCAGCTCGCCGGTGCGCAGCAGGTCGAGTGCGCTCGTCAGCAGCCGCAGCAAATGCATCGCGTGCTTCCAGCGCGGGGCGCCATGGGTGCGGACGTCGGCTTCGAGCTTCCCGCGCTGCCCCAGGGCGTACCGGGTGAACGACGCGTGGACCCGGCGGGAGAGGAACGCCCGGCGCAGGGACAGCAGTTCGCGGCCGGTGGCGTCGACGTGCTCCACCAGGGGCGAGTGCAGGCACTCCAGGACGTTGGGGTTCGCCCGCAACGCCAGCTCGCAGAAGCGTTCCAGCTCCCAGCTGAACCGCTCCTCGCCGGGACCGTCCACATGCGTCGGCGGCTTGTCGAACCGCCAGAACAGGGGAGTGGGGGCGAGGAAGACGCCCCTGCGGTCGGTGTCACTGCCCTCCGTCGCCAGACCGAAGGCACGCGACCCCATCACGCAGGAGTAGATCGTGTGGTCGCGTACCAGGTCCTCGGGGTGCATGCCCGGGAGCGTACGCGGCTCCTCACGCCAGCCGGATGGATTTTCCGTCCACCGTGATGTCCTTGGCGGGCAGCGGCTTGGCGGCCGGACCCCGGGCCACCGAACCGTCGGCGATCTCGAACTGGCTGCCGTGGCAGGGGCAGTCGATCTTGCCGTCCACCACCTGGTTCACCGTGCAGCCCTGATGGGTGCAGATCGCGGAGAAGGCCTTGAACTCGCCCTTCTTCGGCTGGGTGACCACGACCTTCTGGTCCGCGAACACCTTTCCGCCGCCCTCGGGAATGTCGCCGGTGCTAGCCAGCTCCCGGCTACCGGAACCGCTGCTGCTGGTTCCGCTGCCGCTTCCGCCGCTGTTGTTTCCGCCACACCCCACGCATCCCGCGGCCAGCGCCCCCGCGCCCGTCGCCAGAACCGTGCGCCGCGTCGCGCCGTGCGTCATGTGATCACTCCGAACCTACGGGAAAGAAGTCGGACATAGCGGCATCTTGGCATCGAACCCGTCCGGGACGAAGCAATACGGCGACGACCGTCAGCGCGTCGGCCTCCCGTCTCAGGGGGCGGGCGCCGGACGCCGGGCCCGCGCGGCCTGACTACGCTGGACGGCGGAGAAGCAGGACGCACGTCAGCGAGGAGCAGCGCCGTGGCGGTACGAGCGGTCCGGGGGGCCGTCCAGCTGGAGAAGGACGAGGCCGGGCACATGGACGAGCAGGTGGGAGCCCTGCTCACCGCCATCCTGGAGCGGAACGGGCTGACCGCCGACGACCTGATCAGCATCTGGTTCACGGCCACGCCCGACCTGCACAGCGACTTCCCGGCGGCCGCCGCCCGGGGGCTCGGCATCCTCGACGTGCCGTTGATCTGCGCGCAGGAGCTGGACGTCGAGGGCGCCATGCCGCGTGTCGTCCGCGTGCTCGCGCACATCGAGTCGGACCGGCCCCGCGCCGACATCGCCCATGTCTACCTCGGCGGCGCCGCCGCCCTGCGCAAGGACATCGCCCAGTGAGGAGCGCGCTCGTCATCGGCAGCGGGCTCATCGGCACGTCCGCGGCGCTCGCCCTGGCCCGGCGGGGCGTCGTCGTGCACCTCGCCGACCACGATCCCGAACAGGCCCGTACGGCCGCCGCGCTGGGCGCCGGCACCGACGAGGCCCCCTCCGGTCCGGTCGACCTCGCGATCGTCGCCGCCCCGCCCGCGTACGTCGCGGGCGTCCTCGCCGACGCCATGCGCCGCGGCCTGGCCCGCGGGTACGTCGACGTGGCCAGCGTCAAGGGCGGCCCGCGCCGTGAGCTGGAGGCACTCGGCCTGGACCTGTCCGCATACATCGGCACCCACCCCATGTCGGGACGTGAGAAGTCCGGTCCGCTCGCCGCGACCGGCGATCTCTTCGAGGGCCGCCCCTGGGTGCTGACGCCCAACCGGGACACGGACACCGAGGTGCTGAACCTCGCCCTGGAGCTGGTCTCGCACTGCCGGGCGGTGCCGGTGGTGATGGACGCCGACGCCCACGACCGCGCGGTGGCCCTCGTGTCCCACATGCCCCACCTGGTCTCCAGCATGGTCGCGGCCCGTCTGGAGCACGCGGAGGAGGCGGCCGTACGGCTGTGTGGGCAGGGCATCCGGGACGTGACCCGGATCGCCGCCTCCGACCCCCGGATGTGGATCGACATCCTGTCCGCGAACCCCGGGCCGGTCGCCGACCTGCTCACCGATGTCGCGGCCGACCTCGAGGAGACGGTGCGGGCCCTGCGCGCCCTGCAGTCCTCGGACGAGGCCAAGCGGCGCGAGGGCACCGCGGAGATCGAGGACGTGCTGAGGCGCGGCAACGCGGGCCAGGTCCGGGTGCCCGGCAAGCACGGCTCCGCCCCGCGGGTCTACGAGACCGTGGCGGTGCTCATCGACGACCAGCCCGGCCAGCTGGCCCGCATCTTCGCGGACGCGGGACGGGCCGGGATCAACGTCGAGGACGTGCGCATCGAGCACGCGACGGGTCAGCAGGCCGGTCTCGTGCAGCTCATCGTGGAGCCGAAGGCGGCCGGGCCGCTGGCCACCGCGCTGCGGGAGCGAGGGTGGGCCCTGCGGCAGTAGGGCGGGTGCGGGCCGGTGCCGGGAGGCGGCCGTCCACTCGGGTCACCCGAACCCAGTAACCTTGTGCGGGGCGCATCGCGTCCCGCGCACCCCCGCCAGCCGCACCAGGAAGGTGTCCCCCCGTGGAAAACGGCGCCGCCCAGCCCGTGATTGTCGCCATCGACGGCCCCGCCGGCACGGGCAAGTCGAGCACGTCGAAGGCCGTGGCCGCGCAGCTCGGTCTGAGCTACCTGGACACCGGTGCCCAGTACCGGGCGATCACCTGGTGGATGGTGAACAACGGCATAGACCTGGACGACCCGTCGGCGATCGCCGCGGTGGCGGGCAAGCCGGAGATCATCTCGGGCACCGACCCGGCCAACCCGACGATCTCGGTCGACGGCGTGGACGTGGCCGGCCCGATCCGCACCCAGGAGGTCTCGTCCAAGGTGAGCGCGGTCAGCGCGGTGCCCGAGGTGCGCGCCCGGATCACCGAGCTGCAGCGCTCACTGGCCGCCTCCGCCGAGACAGGCATCGTCGTCGAGGGCCGGGACATCGGTACGACCGTGCTGCCGGACGCCGACCTGAAGATCTTCCTCACGGCCTCCCCGGAGGCCCGTGCGGCCCGCCGCAGCGGCGAGCTGAAGGGCGCGGACGTCCACGCCACCCGTGAGGCGCTGATCAAGCGGGACGCGGCCGACTCCAGCCGCAAGACCTCCCCGCTCGCCAAGGCGGACGACGCGGTCGAGGTGGACACCACCGAACTCACCCTCGCCCAGGTCATCGAGTGCGTCGTCACCCTGGTCGAGGAGAAGCGGGCGGGGAAGTGACCCAGCCGTCCGTTCCTTCCCCGAAGGGCGCCGAGGTCGGGCGGCGTATCGGCGTCGGCCTGATGTACGGGCTGTGGAAGCCCCGTGTGCTCGGCGCCTGGCGGATGCCCGCGACCGGCCCGGTCGTCCTGGCCGTCAACCACTCCCACAACATCGACGGCCCGATGGTCATGGGGGTGGCACCCCGGCCGACGCACTTCCTGATCAAGAAGGAGGCGTTCGTCGGCCCGCTCGACCCCTTCCTGCGGGGCATCGGCCAGCTCAAGGTGGACCGCGAGACCACCGACCGCACGGCCATCACACAGGCGCTCGGCGTGCTGGAGAGCGGCGGAGTACTGGGCATCTTCCCGGAGGGCACCCGGGGCGAGGGCGACTTCGCCTCACTGCGCGCCGGGCTGGCGTACTTCGCGGTGCGCAGCGGGGCGCCGATCGTGCCGGTCGCGGTGCTGGGAAGCACCGAGCGGCGCGGACGGTTGGTAAAGGGGCTGCCCCCCTTGCGTTCCCGTGTCGACGTCGTCTTCGGTGACCCGTTCGAGGCGGGCGACGGCAGCGGGCGGCGCACACGCAAGGCGCTGGACGAGGCGACCGAGCGCATCCAGAAGCAGCTCACCGCGCACCTGGAAAACGCCAGGCGGCTGACCGGCCGTTAGGGCCTGCCCGGTGGATCATGTCGGAGACGCGGGGCCTGGCACGCCCATCCGCGGCGTTGTCGTCGGTCGCCGACGCTCCGCGTCGACTCCCTCCTCCGCCTTGCGGCTGGACGCACCAGGCCCCGCTCAGCGGCACTAGTCGGATACCGTTGATTTTCTCCGACCTGATCCGCCGGACAGGCCCAGGCCACACTTGAGTAGTGGATCAGCCGGGAGGAACCGGGCGATCCACCGATCACCACGAATGAACGACGAGGTACGGACTTCATGAACGACCAGATCCAGCCCGACGGCTCGGCCGAGCACGAGTACGAGCACGGGGCGCTCGGCGACGCCGAGTACGCGGAGTTCATGGAGCTCGCGGCGGAGGAGGGCTTCGACCTCGCGGACGTCGAGGGCGCCATCGAGGCGGCGGGTCACGGCCCGCTGCCCGTGCTCGCCGTCGTCGGACGCCCCAATGTCGGCAAGTCGACTCTGGTGAACCGGATCATCGGCCGCCGCGAGGCCGTCGTCGAGGACAAGCCGGGCGTCACCCGCGACCGGGTCACCTACGAGGCCGAGTGGTCGGGCCGCCGCTTCAAGGTCGTCGACACCGGCGGCTGGGAGCAGGACGTCCTCGGCATCGACGCCTCCGTCGCCGCCCAGGCCGAGTACGCGATCGAGGCGGCCGACGCGGTCGTGTTCGTCGTCGACGCCAAGGTGGGCGCGACCGACACCGACGAGGCGGTCGTCCGGCTGCTGCGCAAGGCCGGCAAGCCCGTGGTGCTGTGCGCCAACAAGGTCGACGGCCCGAGCGGCGAGGCCGACGCGGCGTACCTGTGGTCCCTGGGCCTCGGCGAACCGCACCCCGTCTCCGCCCTGCACGGCCGCGGCACCGGGGACATGCTGGACGCCGTCCTGGAGGCGCTGCCCGAGGCGCCCGAGCAGACCTTCGGCGCCGCCGTGGGCGGCCCGCGCCGTATCGCGCTGATCGGCCGCCCGAACGTCGGCAAGTCCTCGCTGCTCAACAAGGTCGCGGGCGAGGAACGCGTCGTCGTCAACGAACTCGCGGGCACCACCCGTGACCCGGTCGACGAGCTGATCGAACTCGGCGGCGTGACCTGGAAGTTCGTCGACACGGCCGGCATCCGCAAGCGCGTCCACCTCCAGCAGGGCGCCGACTACTACGCCTCCCTGCGCACCGCGGCCGCCGTGGAGAAGGCCGAGGTCGCGGTCATCCTGATCGACGCGTCCGAGAACATCTCCGTCCAGGACCAGCGCATCGTCACCATGGCGGTCGAGGCGGGCCGTGCGGTGGTGCTCGCCTTCAACAAGTGGGACACCCTCGACGAGGAGCGCCGCTACTACCTCGAGCGGGAGATCGAGACCGAGCTCGGCCAGGTCGCCTGGGCGCCGCGGGTCAACGTCTCCGCGCGCACCGGCCGGCACATGGAGAAGCTGGTCCCGGCGATCGAGACGGCCCTGGCCGGCTGGGAGACCCGGGTCCCGACCGGACGGCTCAACGCCTTCCTCGGTGAGCTGGTCTCCGCCCACCCGCACCCGGTCCGGGGCGGCAAGCAGCCGCGCATCCTCTTCGGCACCCAGGCCGGCACCAAGCCGCCGCGGTTCGTGCTCTTCGCCTCCGGATTCATCGAGGCGGGCTACCGGCGCTTCATCGAGCGGCGGCTGCGCGAGGAGTTCGGCTTCGAGGGCACGCCGATCCACATCTCGGTGCGGGTGCGCGAGAAGCGCGGCGCGAAGAAGAAGTAGCAGCAGCAGAGGCTGCCGCATCACGCCGGGAGGCGTGATGCGGCAGCCTCTCGTACGTCAGACCCCCCGGCGCGGGCCGGGGGGCAGCGCCGCCGGGACGTGGTGCATGCCGGTGTCGTGCTGCCGTCCGAGCGGCCCGATCCGGTGCCAGGGGGACGGCTGCTGCTGCCCGGAGACGTGGCGGGCGTTGTACGCGCCCGTGCTGTACGGGCTGTACGAGGTGGAGCCGTACGACCCGGTGCCGGTGCCGTGCGGGGTGTTCCCGAACGCGGTGAACCCGAAGTCCTCCTCACCGGTTCGGTCGCCCGGCAGTGTCCGGAAGGTCCTGACCCACTCCGCGTAGAGCGTGTCGTAGATCGGCGTGGCCGATGGCCTGCCGGGCGCATCCTGCCCCGACCGGGCGGCCGGAATGGGGGAGTATGGCGGGCGGCGGGGAGGAACGTCGTATGCGTGCACGTATGTCCAAACGACCCTGAGCCCTCGGAGATGCGGCTGGGGGCGCTCCGTGCGCATGCGCTCAGGTCCCGGCGAGCGGCAGCGCGGCCGCGACCAGCTTCCCGTTGGCCGCCGCCTTGTCCAGCGCGTCCCGCAGCAGGTCCTCCCGGGGCTGGCGCCCGATCGAACCGACCGGCGCCGCGAACATCAGCACCTGCTGCAGCTTGTTGGCGGCGGCCCGCCACCCTTCCGTGACCTGCAGCGGCTGGTGCGCCTGCCACCAGGCGACCGGCTGGCCGCCCGCGCCCGGCTGGAGCACCGCGTGCAGCTGGCCGACGGCCAGGAGCACCGACCACCCGTGCAGCACCGGTGGCACCGAGCCCAGTTCGGTGACCGGCATGAACCCCTGCTCGATGAGCAGCGGGAGGAAGTCGTCGCCGGTTCCGGTGGCGCCCGGGCGGACGATCGGCGCGGTCGGCTCCACGACGAGCGCCGGGTGCAGCTCCCCGGCGATCAGCACGAGCCCGCTGGTCACCCCGAGCACGGCCTGCTCGGGCACCACCTCCTCCGGCCGGCTGCCGGAGCCGTGGGCGTCGCCGCTGATGGAGCGGACGGCGCCCTGCAGTTGCTCCTCGGTGACCTGGACGACCTGCGAGGGCAGGCAACTGGCATGGGCGAAGGCGAGGACGGCGGTCTCCTCGCCGACGAACAGAACGGTGCTGGTGCGCTCCTGCTCGGAGTCGCCCGGGGTGCGGCAGGACGTGCAGTCGTAACTGCCCGGGGCGTTCTCTCCGGCGAGCAGCCGGTCGGCTTCTTCGTCGCCGATCTCGGCGCGTACGGCGTCGCTGACGTCGAGCATGCGCGGCACGGGTGGCTCCCTCGGGATGCGGTGCTGGGTCGGCCGGGTGGCTCCCGGCCCATGAGCCCCGGGGCTCCGGGCTCATGAAGAAGACAACGGGCGATCTGTGGCGGGAGTCACGCCCCGAGGAGAACGGAATCGAACCAACCACCGCACACGGTCACAGCAGGTGCGCAACTGCCTACTCGCCGTCAACTCGGCACCTTGTCAAGGAACTTGATTCGGTGAAGTGGGTCACAGATCGTCCGCGACGGTGGTCGACAAATCAGGAAATCGGCGAATGAAGTGGGTGACTCAAAATCGCTGATACTCACGGTAACCGTGAACTGGCCTGCGACAACGGGGAGTTGGTTGATACCGACTGGCAGGGCTCCTTACATTCCTCGGCCGTGTGCAACTTGCACCGCTCGGGAACGTCCGCCGGCCGCGCCGAACAGGCACCACCACGGCATCGGCCACGGCGGACGGGGCGGAGCGCGTGAACCGCGTCCATGCGCGGGAACGTGCCCCGCTCGGGGGGACCCCGGGTCCGTGGAGAGGGAATTACATGTCCGATTGTGCCGATACCACCCGTAGCACCGCTCGCAAGGACAGCGCCCGCAAGGGCCGTACGACGGCGGCCCTCGCCGGGGCGGCGCTGCTCGCCCCGCTCGGACTGCTGGCGGCGACCGGCAACGCAGACGCGGCGGACAACGGAGTGTGGGACCGCATCGCCCAGTGCGAGAGCGGCGGCAACTGGCACATCAACACCGGCAACGGCTACTACGGCGGACTCCAGTTCTCCGCCTCGACCTGGCGCGCCTACGGAGGCTCGGCCTACGCGCCGACCGCCGACCAGGCCTCCAGGGAGCAGCAGATCGCCGTCGCCACCAAGGTCCAGGGCGCCCAGGGCTGGGGCGCCTGGCCGGTCTGTTCGGCCCGGGCCGGGGCCTACGGAGCCGCGCCGGCGGCGGCCTCCTCCGGCACCGCGGCCACGACGAAGTCGACGACCGAGGGGTCGGCCGTCACGAAGTCCGCACCGTCGAAGCCGTCGCAGGCGCCGCAGCGTTCGACGAGCCACAGCAACCGCAGCTCGACCCGCAGCGCGTCGCACGGGAACTACACCGTCCGCGAGGGCGACACACTCAGTAAGATCGCCGCCCGGCACGGGACCACCTGGCAGCGGATCTACGCCGCCAACGAGGCCGTCATCGGCGGTGACCCCAACCTGATCGTGCCCGGTCAGCACCTGACGATCTGAGCCGCGCCCGTCCGCGCCGAGCCACTGTCCTCATGAGCTCCTCACGAGTTCCCATGAGGACAGTGGCTGTCCGCGTCGGCTGGCACACTCGGCCCCATGTTGGAGACCTCGGCACGCCTGCTGCGCCTGCTCTCGCTGCTCCAGGCCCACCGCGAATGGTCGGGCGCCGAACTGGCCGACCGCCTGGGCGTCACCCCGCGCACGGTCCGCCGGGACGTGGACCGGCTGCGCGAGCTGGGCTACCCCGTCAACGCCAGCCCCGGCACCGGCGGCGGCTACCAGCTCGGGGCGGGGGCCGCATTGCCGCCGCTGCTCCTGGACGACGACGAGGCGGTCGCCGTCGCCGTAGGGCTGCGGACCGCCGCCGGGCAGGGCATCGAGGGCATCGGCGAGACCTCCGTACGGGCCCTCGCCAAACTGGAGCAGGTGCTGCCGAACCGGCTGCGCCGCCGGGTGGGCGCCCTCAACGCCTTCACCGTGCCCATGCTGCGCGGACCGCAGGCCTCCGCCGTCGACCCGGCCGTCCTGACCGAGCTGGCCAACCTGTGCCGCGACGCCGAGCGGCTCCGCTTCGAATACCGCGCTCACGACGGCACCCCGGGCCACCGTACCGTCGAACCGCACCGCCTGGTGTGCACCGAACGCCGCTGGTACCTGGTCGCCTGGGACCTGGACCGCGCCGACTGGCGGACCTTCCGTGTCGACCGCATCACGCCGAGGCCGCCCCACGGACCCCGCTTCACCCCGCGCGAGCCGCCCGCCGAGGACCTCGCGGCCTACGTCTCCCGCGGGGTCTCCACGCGCGCGTACGCCTCGCACGCCGCCGTCCGGCTGCTGGTCCCTCTGGCGCAGGCGACCGAGCGGGTCTCTCCGTCCGCCGGGACGCTGGAACCCGACGGGGCGGACGCCTGCATCCTGCGCGCCGGTGCCGCGAGTCTGGACGTGATGGTGGTGCACGTGATGATGCTCGGTTTCGACTTCGAGGTGCTGGAGCCCGCCGAGCTCACCGAGGCGATCAGGACGGCCCGCGACCGGCTCTCGCGCGCTCTCGGAGAGCTTCCCCGGCGCGAGGATTCTGTGCCGGATCGGTGAATTTTCTTATGCTGTGTCAGCTTGTGCGGCGGCGCACGGATTCCGAATGCAGGGGTGCTTTCCGCCCGGCTATTCGACCGGACGACCCGAAGGCAAGAATTACGTTCGAATACCCCGGTAAGCCGTACGGAAACCCACGTACGTGTGACAAAGTCCGGCCGAAACGAGTGTCGTGGGCCTGTGACAGAAGTGTGACGGGGAAGGAACGCCCGGCTAGCGTGGCCGTATGGCACCGATTCCCACTCCGTCAGCGGAGCCCCAGGACAGTCCGGAAGGGTACGTCGGTCTCGACGCGACGCGAGCCGAGCGGCTCGCCCGGGAGAGGGGGTGGTCGACGGTGCGGTCGCTGCCGCCCGGCGCGATCATCACCATGGAGTACCGGTCGGGCCGGCTGAACTTCGAGGTGCGCGACGGCCGGGTGGCTCGCGCCTGGAAGGGCTGACCATCCGGAAAGCACGACAAAGGCCCCGGTTCCCGCGGACGGAAACCGGGGCCTTCGCCCTGCGGGGGTGGGTTGTGCGTACCGGCCCCCGCCGTGTCGGTGACGGTCAGCCGCCCGTCACGGGACGGGCCGCCGGGGCCGCGCCGCGCGGGACGCGCTCCGGGTGCGGCGGGCGGCGGCTGACCGCCGGGCTGACCGGGGTGCGTTCGGAACGGGCGGCGTGGGGGTTCGGCGTCCGGTGCCCCGATGCCCTGGGCGTGTGGAGCGAGGAGACCGGCTCGCGGGCCGGTGCCATCTCCTCGGCGGGGACGGCGCGCGGCTTGAGCACCACCGGGCTGACCGGAACCGGTGCGGGCGCGGTGCGGTCGCGGCGGTCGCGGCGACGGGCGCGCAGACGGTCGCGCAGGTCGAGCAGGGCGACCTCGGCCCGGGCGATCAGTGGCTCGCACCACGGCAGCGCGAGCAGGATCAGCAGCCCCGCGGCCCAGCCGAGCAGTACGTCGCTCAGCCAGTGCGTACCGAGATAGACAGTGGCCATCCCGACGCCGAGCGAGGTCACGGCCGACACCGCGGACAGCCAGCGGCGGGCCCTCGGGGTGGAGGCCAGGTACGCCAGGATTCCCCAGGTCACCACCGCGTTGGCGGTGTGGCCGCTGGGAAATATATCGCCGCCCATGCCCATCTCGTTGGAGCCGATGACGGTCGCGTAGTGCGGTCCGAGACGGCCCATGCCGTACTTGGCGGCGCCGACCGTGATGTTCAGCAGCAGCAGCGAGGCGCCGAGGGTCACCAGCGGGCGGAGCGTGTGCTGCCGCCAGGAGCGCCAGCCCAGCCAGGCCGCGACCATCACGGCGGTGGGGCCACGCTGGCCGAGCACCACGTAGTAGTCGACGAACCAGTGGATGCCCGCCCACTGCTGGTACGGCCGGAAGAACATGACCTGCCAGTCGAGCCGGACCAGCCAGGAGGTGGTCACCACGGCCCACACGATCGCCAGGTAGAAGGCCAGGGTCGCCGAGAACAGCACGACCCGGTGCCGGCTCATCCTCGGCACATCGATGTGGGTCGGCCGTTCCGGCTCCCGGTCCAGTCTGGCGAACACCCGGTCCAGACGACGGGTGAGGTTTCGTTCGGTACGCACCCAATCGACGTTACAGCGAGTGAGCTCTCAACCCGATCGAATCAGCGGCTTTGTGATGACGATGTGATGTGGGAAACCTCTCAGGAGGGCCGCTAATTACGAGGATTCGACAATCCTCTCCGGCTGTCACTCGCAATTCCTTTGATCATGCCGGGTGTTACTTATATGGCACTTATGAATTCGTTCACCGGGGGATGGGGTGGAATTCTCCGGGTGCTCATCGGCCCGGCCGGATGGATCAAGGAGGACCGGAGCCGTTCAGCCAGAACGCCCCGTACACCGCCGCGACCACCGTCAACAGGCCTGTGACCAGGGCGAATCGTGATGCGCGCAGCCGGGCGAGGGCCAGGGCGAGGGGCAGCAACAGCGGGAAGGCCGGCAGCAACAGGCGCGGCTTGGAGCCGAAGTAGCTCGACGCGCACAGGGCGAGCGTCACGACGACACCCGTGTACACCAGCAGGGGAAGCGGCTGTCGCTGCCGTACGCCGATCACGTACAGCCAGATCACCAGGGCCACCCCGACGATCAGTCCCACCCCGGCCAGGGCCGACGGGAATGACGTGAACTTGTCGGCCACGAAGCGTGCGAAGGCGTATCCGCCGTCGAAGCCGTTGCGCCAGCCGGCTTGGACGTCGAGATAGCCGAGCGGGCCCTTGCCGGTGCGGTGGCCGACCCAGAGGACGTAGGCGGCGGCGCCGAGGGGGGCGAGGAGCATGCCGAGGGCGCGGGGCAGGACGGATGCGCCGGTGGTGGGCCGAGGGGCGCGCGGTGCCACGGGTGCGCCGTCCATCGATCCGGGCGCGCTCCCGGTAGTCCGTGCGCCGGATGCGGCGTCCGCGCTCCGGTCTCGCACGAAAGAGACCACGCAGGCCGTCCACACCGCCGCGACCACCGCGAGTCCCACCGGCCGCGTCAGTCCGGCCAGCGCGGCCAGCCCGCCCGCGATCACGCACCGGCCGGTCAGCAAGGCGTACAGCGACCAGGCCGCGAGGGCGGTGAACAGCGACTCGCTGTACGCCATCGACTGCACGATCCCGACCGGCAGCGCCGCCCACAGCAGCACCGCGCAGACCCCCGCGCGCCGGCCGTACCCGTGGTCCGTCACCGCGAAGATCCCCCAGGCGGCGGCGAGCGAGGCGCACAGGCTGACGACGAAACCGGCGTCGGCGTACGACAGCGGTGTCAGCGCGTGCAGCAGTCGTTCCAGCCAGGGCAGCAGCGGGAAGAAGGCCAGGTTGGAGTGGACGTCGCCGTTCGGCAGGCGTACCTCGTAGCCGTACCCGAGTTCGGCGACCCTCGTGTACCAGAGCGCGTCCCAGCGGGCCGTCAGCAGCGTGTACGCGCTCTTGCCGCGGGCCGCGCTCCACACCACGAGGACGAGCAGGCCCAGGGCGCGGACGGCGGCGTACCCGAGGAGGGCAGGGGCCGCCCGCCGCAGGGCCGTGACGCGGGGTGGTGCCACGCGTGTCGCAAGATCGGTCACGGGCTCGATTATCGACCGGGCATCGACGGGGCATGGAACCGGAATCCTCACCGAGGCGTGATCAAGAGAAGGAGAAGTGGCGTACACCACACGTTTCTGTGAACAGTGTGAGAGCTCCGCCACGCCTGAGCGGAACGAACTCGCGTACGCTGACGAGTCACTCGCGTTCGTATGCGCGGGCCGGAGATCCCACCGCTCCTCCGGCCGAAGTCGCGGGGCCTCCCCAACCCCGCGAGCCCGCCGAACCCGAGGGGATCTTGGAGGTACGTACATGTCCGGGACGACCACGGCCGCGTCCGCGCTGCGCCGTCGGGCGGCCGGGGCCGGTGCCAACCGCTGGGTCGTCCTCGTCGTCCTCTGCGTCAGCCTGCTCCTGGTCGCCGTCGACGCGACCGTGCTGCACGTGGCGGTGCCCGCCGTCACCGAGGACCTGAGGCCGGGCGGCATCGCACTGCTCTGGATCGTCGACGTGTACCCGCTCGTCTGCGCCTCACTGCTGATTCTCTTCGGCACGCTCGGCGACCGCGTCGGCCGCCGGCGGATCCTGCTGCTCGGGTACGCGCTGTTCGGCGTCGCCTCCGGTGTCGCGGCCTTCGCGCCGAGCGTGCAGGTGCTGATCCTCGCCCGGGCGCTGCTCGGCGTCGGCGGCGCGATGATCATGCCGGCCACCCTGTCCATCCTCCGCCAGGTCTTCCCCGACCGGCGGGAGCGGGCGCTGGCGATCGGCGTCTGGAGCGCGGTGGCCGCGGTGGGGGCCGCGGTGGGGCCGCTGCTCGGCGGTTTCCTGCTCGAGCACTTCTGGTGGGGCTCGGTGTTCCTGGTGAACATCCCGCTGATGCTGGTCAGCCTGCCGGTCGGACGGATCCTGCTGCCCGAGTCGACGGGCGGACGGGACGGCCCCTGGGACGTGGTCGGCGCGCTGATGGCGGCGGCCGGGCTGTTCGGTGTGGTGCTGGGGGTGAAGCGGCTCGGGGGCCGGGAGCCGGTGGCCGACGTGTTCACGCTGGCGCCGCTGGTGGTGGGCGCGGTGCTGCTGTTCCTCTTCGTACGGCGTCAGCGACGGCGGCCGTACCCGCTGGTGGACCTGCGGATGTTCGCGCGGCCCGCGTTCAGTACGGCGGTGGCGTGCATCGTGCTGGCGATGCTCGCGCTGGTGGGGCTGGAGCTGATCGCGGCGCAGTACCTGCAGCTGGTGCTGGGGCTGTCACCGCTCGGCACCGGCCTCAGACTGCTGCCGCTGACCGTCGCGGCGATGGCCGCCGGGCTGGCGGGGGCGCGGATGCTGCGGCGGTTCGGGCCGCGCCGCATGGTGTGCTTCGGGTTCTGCCTCACGGCCGCGGCCGTGCTGGCGCTCACCGGGATGGGCGGGCGCGACGACGCCGGGCTGCTGCTGCTCGGTTTCGTGCTGCTGGGCTTCGGCCTCGAGACGACGCTGTTCGGGGCGTACGAGTCGATGCTGAGCGAGGCGCCGGCCGAGCAGGCGGGTGGCGCGGCGGCGATCGGGGAGACCTCGTACCAACTGGGGGCCGGGATCGGGATCGCGCTGCTCGGCAGCGTGATGAACGCGGCGTACGCGCCCGGGCCGGCGTCCGTCCCGGGGGTGCCGGAGGCGGCGCGGGCCTCGGCGGGGCACTCGCTGGGGGAGGCGTACGAGGTTGCTGCGCAGCTGGGCGGGGGAGTGGGGGGTGCGCTGCGCCGTGCGGCGCGGGATTCGTTCGTGCACGGGCTGCATGTCACCCTGCTGGTGAGCGCGGGGTTGTTGCTGCTCGGGGCGGTGATGGCGTTGCGATTGCCGCGGGTGATGCAGTGCGAGGGGGGTGGCGGCGAGGTGCCCGCGCCGCGTGAGCCGGAGAGGTCCCGCGTGTCCGCTTGACGCCTTGGTCTTCCACCCATGTAACACGGGCGGTGCGTGGGTGGGAGAGTGTGGGGTGGACGGGCCGGGCCGCACGTCGTAACGTCGGGGCGAAAGCTGACTAGCGGTGCTAGTTTTACCGGAGGGTCCATGTCCTCGAAGTTGCCCCCGTTCGACCCGGCCGACCCCCTCGGCATCGACGATCTGCTGGAACCCGAGGACCTGGCCGTCCGCCGGACCGTGCGGGACTGGGCCGCCGACCGTGTGCTGCCGTACGTCGCCGAGTGGTACGAGAAGGGCGAGCTGCCCGGTGTCCGGGAGCTGGCCCGGGAGCTCGGCGGCATCGGAGCGCTCGGCATGTCGCTCACCGGGTACGGGTGTGCCGGGGCGAGCGCCGTGCAGTACGGACTGGCGTGTCTGGAGCTCGAGGCCGCCGACTCGGGAATCCGTTCCCTAGTCTCCGTACAGGGGTCGCTCGCCATGTACGCCATCCACCGCTTCGGCAGCGAGGAGCAGAAGCAGCAGTGGCTGCCCGGCATGGCGGCCGGCGAGGTGATCGGCTGCTTCGGGCTCACCGAGCCCGACCACGGCTCCGACCCCGCGTCCATGCGGACGTACGCCAAGCGGGACGGCGGGGACTGGCTGCTGAACGGCCGGAAGATGTGGATCACCAACGGCTCGGTCGCCGGGGTGGCCGTGGTGTGGGCGCGGACGGACGAGGGGATCCGCGGATTCGTGGTGCCCACCGACGTCCCGGGCTTCTCGGCGCCCGAGATCAAGCACAAGTGGTCCCTGCGGGCCAGTGTCACGAGTGAGCTCGTCCTCGACGACGTACGCCTGCCCGCCGACGCCGTGCTGCCGGCGGTCGTCGGCCTCAAGGGCCCGCTCAGCTGTCTCTCGCACGCCCGCTACGGCATCGTCTGGGGTGCGATGGGCGCGGCGCGGTCCTGTTTCGAGTCCGCCGTCGACTACGCGAAGTCACGGGAGCAGTTCGGGCGGCCCATCGGAGGCTTCCAGCTCACCCAGGCCAAACTCGCCGACATGGCGGTCGAACTGCACAAGGGGATTCTGCTCGCGCACCATCTGGGGCGGCGCATGGACGCCGGCCGCCTGCGTCCCGAGCAGGTCAGCTTCGGCAAGCTCAACAACGTCCGTGAGGCCATCGACATCTGCCGTACGGCGCGGACGATCCTCGGTGCCAACGGGATCTCGCTCGAATATCCCGTGATGCGGCACGCGACCAACCTCGAGTCGGTGCTCACCTACGAGGGCACCGTCGAGATGCACCAGCTGGTGCTGGGCAAGGCGCTCACCGGGCTCGACGCCTTCCGCTGACCCCGGGAACGGGGCAGGGCCGGGGAGCGGCCCTGCCTCAGCTCTGGTTGAAGAAGCCGTCCGAACGGTGGGTCCCGGCCTCGCCGCTGATGATCTCGGTGTCGGCCGGCGTCAGCAGGAACACCCGGTTGGACACCCGGTCGATCGAGCCGCGCAGACCGAAGATGAGTCCGGCCGCGAAGTCGACCACGCGCTTGGCGTCGGCGGGCTCCATGGCCGTGAGGTTCATGATCACCGGGACACCCTCCCGGAACAGCTCGCCGATGGCGCGCGCGTCCCGGAAGCTGTCCGGGGTCACCGTGCCGATCCGGCGGCCTCTCTCCTCGGCGACGTCCGTCGCCACCTTGACCCGGGGGTCCGTGACCCAGGCGGCCCCGGGCTCAGCCCCCTCGGAGTACTCGTCGTCGTAGTAGCGCTCGTCATCGTTGTCGTCGACGAGGCCGAGCCACGCACTCGCCTTGCGTACCGATCCCATGGACGCCTCCTCTCACAGCGGTCCTTCTTGCTTTCCGCATCCCTATGGTCATCCATGATGCGGACGGCGCGCCAAGTGGATAGACGCCGCGCGGGGGGTTTGTGACGGTACTGGTGCACAGCGGATCCGTCGAGAGCCCGTGTGCCCCAAGGGTCGTGCTCTACACGGCTGCTGACTGAGAGTGAAATATGATTGTCGTCGGCGTATGGGTGACATGTGGTGCATATGGGTGAGCCCGGCGGCTGCTACAAACCTACCGTCGGCCGATACGATGCCGCAGCTCAACGTCGCATCACACCACGGGGGATCGTTGTGTTCGGAATCGTCAGGCCGTGCGGCCACCGGCTCGGAGAAAGCCTCAAGGCCCAGTGGATGGCCCATTTGTGCGGGCTGTGCCTCACATTGCGCGGTGACCACGGGCAATTCGCGCGAATAGTGACGAATTATGACGGACTGCTGATATCAGTTCTGATGGAGGCCCAGACCCGGCAGGACGGTCGCCTGCGGCGTACGGCCGGGCCGTGTCCGTTGCGCGGGATGCGCACCGCCTCCGTGGCACGGGGGGAGGGGGCACGGCTCGCGGCCGCGGTCTCGCTGGTGCTGGCCTCGGCCAAGGTGCGCGACCACGTCGCCGACGGTGACGGGCTGCTCGCCCGGCGGCCGGTCGCGCTCGCCGCGCGCCGGGTCGCCGTCAACTGGGGGCGCGCGGGTGCCCGTACCGGCGCGGACGTCGGCTTCGACACCGCCGTACTCGTCGACGCCGTCGACCGGCAGCTCGGCCTCGAGGCCCTCGCGGGCCCGGGCACGCCGATCCTGACGGTCACCGAGCCGACCGAGACCGCGACCGCCGCGGCCTTCGCGCACACCGCCGTCCTGGCCGGGCGGCCGGGGAACGCCGAACCGCTCGCCGAGGCCGGACGGCTCTTCGGACGGTTGGCCCACCTCCTGGACGCCGTGGAGGACCGCGCGTCCGACGCCGCGTCCGGCGCCTGGAACCCGCTCACCGCGACCGGCACCTCCCTCGACGAGGCCCGCCGGCTCGCCGACGACGCGCTGCACGGCATCCGGCTCGCCCTGCGCGAGGTCGAGTTCGACGACGGCAAGCTGGCACACCTGCTGCTCGTGCACGAACTGCGCCGCTCGGTGGACCGGGCGTTCGGCACCCGGTCCTGCGGGCACGCCCCCGAGGCTTCCTTCGGGCCGCCGCCGGGCCCCCAGGCGCCGGGAAACCCGTACGGCAACCCCTTCGGCGGTGAACCGCCGCGCCCGGACAGGCGGGGTTTCTGGGCGGGGTGCGCCGCCGCCATCGGACTGTGCTGCACCTGCAAGGTGTGCTGCGCCGACGAGTACGAGGGCCCGTGGTCACGGAAGAAGCGCGAGGGCTGCTGCAGCGACTGCAGCTGCTGCGACTGCTGCGACGCCTGTCAGTGCTGCGAGGTGTGCGAATGCTGTTCGTGCTGCGACTGCGGGCTGTGACACGCTCCTCGGGTTCCCCGGTCCGCTGGTCCCTCGGTTCTGTCCGCCGGTTCCTCAGTTCTTGAGTTCCGGCGGGGAGATCCGCGACTTCTCGATCGCCGACCCCGTGGTCCCCCACTTCTTCAGGATCTTCTCGTACGTGCCGTCCGCGATGAGCTTGTCCACCGCCGCCTGGAAGGCCGGCGCCAGCTTCGTGCCCTTCTTGAAGGCGAAGCCGACGTCGAGGCGGTGGTACTCGTTGAGGAACTTCAGACCCTGCTGATGGGCGACGGCGTAGCGCAGACCGTTGATGGTGGACATCACGACGTCGCTGCGCCCCTGCTGGACCGAGGACCAGATGGCGCTGGACTCGGCGTAGGTCTGCACCTTGTACGCCTTCTTGCCCGCGTCGGTGCAGACCTTCTCGTTCTCCTCCAGCGTCGCCTCGAAGGTCGTGCCGGCGCCGGTGGCGACGTTCAGGCCGCACAGCTGCTTCAGGTCGGTGACCTTCGACAGCTTGCTGTCCTTGCGGGCGGCGAAGCCCTGCCCGTCGTTGACGTAGGTGACGAAGTCGACGGTCTTGCGGCGTTCGTCGGTGACGCCGAAGTTGCTGGCCCCGAAGTCGTACTTGCCGCTGTCCAGGGCGGGCAGGATGGCGTCGAAGCTCGCCTGCTCCACCTTCAGTTCGATGCCCAGTACCTTCGCCACGGCCTTGGTGAAGTCGACGTCCTGGCCGGTCAGCGTCTTGCCGTCGGACAGATAGGCGGTGCCGGGCGGGGTTCCGCCGACGCTGACGGCGACGGTGAGGCTCTTCACGCCCGAGGGCAGCAGCCCGGCGGCCGACGCGTCCTTGCCGATACCGGACACCACGTCCGTGGTCGGGATCTTGTCGGCCTGGGCCGCGACGCCCGCCGCGTCGGCGGGGCCACCCGAACCGGAACCGCATGCCGTGAGGAGCAGCGTTGCCGAGGTGATCAGAACAAAAGGTGCAAAATGCTTTTTATGGGCGCGCGTTGACGTACGCATCGTGTGCGGTCTCCTGGGGGCAGAAGGCAGGCGGAGCGCGAGGGGAGGGGTGCGCGTGTGAAGGCGAAGGGTGATGGCGCGAAGGGGGAGAACGCGAAGGTGCCTGGCCTGATCAGGGAATCAGGGCGCGCAGTGGGTCAGCTCAACAGGAACAGGACCACACACGACCGAAGTCGATGTGGGAGCGGGTGACCAGCCACTGCTGTGGATGCATGGGCCAAGTGGAACAGGCATCCGGTTTCCCGTCAACCGACTTGAGACGTTCGGATCATAGTGTGGACACCCTTGACAGCGAGGGGAAACCGCCCCGTAGTCTCGGTGGACGGCCCTGCTGAGGGGCTCGGCCGTACGCGCCGCGAGGCGCTCCGTGTGAAGGCACCACCGTTCGACCTCTGTCACGGAGCCTTCGCATGTCTTCCGACACCCTTGCCAAAGTCCCCGCGCCGGAAATACCGGAGCAGGTGGACGCCCTTCGGATCGTTCCGCAGCGGCGGCTGGGCCAGTGGACCGCCGCCGTCGTCGTCCTCGCGCTGCTCGCCCTCGCGGTCAACTCCGTGCTGCGCAACGAGGCGTTCCAATGGGACGTCGTCGCGGACTGGTTCACCGCGGACTCCATCCTGCGCGGCCTGTGGCTCACCCTGTGGCTGACCGCCGTCGTGATGGTCCTGGGATTCGCCCTGGGCACCCTGCTCGCCGCGTTCCGGCTCTCCGCCAACCCTGTGCTGCGGGCCGTGAGCTGGGGCTACGTGTGGCTGTTCCGGTCGATCCCGATCCTGGTGCAGCTGCTGCTGTGGTTCAACATCGGGGCGCTGTACCCGCAGGTCCTCGGCGTGAAGACGGTCGACCTGCTCAGTCCGGTCGCCGTGGCGATCGTCGGCCTCACCCTGCACGAGGCCGCGTACGCCGCCGAGGTGGTCCGCGGCGGCATCCTGTCCGTCGACCGCGGCCAGATCGAGGCCGCGCAGGCGCTCGGCCTGAGCCGCCGGCGCCGCTGGTGGCGGATCGTGCTGCCACAGGCCATGCGCTCTATCGTGCCGCCCGCCGGGAACATGCTGATCGGCACCCTCAAGGGCACCTCCATCGTCAGCGTCATCGCCGTCAACGACCTGCTGTTCTCCGCCCAGTTGGTCTATCACCGCACCTACCAGGTCATCCCGCTGCTGATGGTGGCCACGATCTGGTACACCATCGTCACCTCGGTACTCAGCGCCGGTCAGTACTACGTGGAGAAGCACTACGCGCGCGGTTCGGAGCGCACCCGATGAGCGCCACCCGGCCGTCCCTCGTGATCGTCGGGGCCGGGCCGCGGGGGACCGGCCTGCTGGAGCGCATCGCCGCCAACGCGCCCGAGCTGTACGCCGGTACAGGTCTCGACATCCACCTCGTCGACCCGCATCCGCCGGGCGCCGGACGCATCTGGCGGGCGGCGCAGTCCCCGCTGCTGTGGATGAACTCGCACGCCGAGGACGTCACCATGTTCACCGACGAGACGGTGGAGATGGCCGGACCGGTGCGCGAGGGCCCCACCCTGCACGAGTGGGCGGGCCTGGACGGACGCACGTTCGCGGACCGCCGGATCCAGGGCGACTACCTCCGCTGGGTGTACGACCGGGCGGTGGCCGACCTGCCGCCGGGCGTCACCGTCCACCACCACTCCCGGCGCGCCCTGCGCGTCAGCGGCCCGCGCGAAGGCCGGCAGCAGGTGTGGCTGGAGGACAGCCCGAACCCGCTCACCGCCGACCTCGTCGTCCTCGCCCTCGGTCACCTCGACGCCGACCTCGACGCCGACCAGGCCGAACTGGCCGCGTACGCCCGCGAACACGGCCTCGTGCACCTCCCGCCCGACTACACCGCCGACAGCGACCTCACAGCGCTGCAGCCCGGCGCCCCCGTCCTCGTCCGCGGCTTCGGACTCGCCTTCGTCGACCTGATGGTGCTGCTCACCGAGGGACGCGGCGGGCGGTACGAGGGAGACGCCTACCTCCCCTCGGGAAAGGAACCCGTCCTCCACGTCGGCTCGCGACGCGGGGTCCCGTACCACTCGAAGATCGGCTACGACTGGACCGGCGAACGCCCCCCGCTGCCACGCTTCTTCGGACCCGCCGAGGTCGGAGAACTCCTCGCACGGCCCGACGGCTTCGACTTCCGGCGGGACGTGTGGCCGCTGGTGGAGAAGGAACTGGGCTTCGCGCACTACCACCGGCTGTTCACCGCCCACCCCGAGCGGACGGCGATCGCCTGGACCGTCTTCGAGGAGAAGTACGCGGCGGGGGACGCCGACGACCTGAAGGCCCTCGTCGCCTCCGCCGTGCCCGACCCCGCCGACCGGCTCGACCTCGACGCACTCGACCACCCCCTGCAAGGGGCGCGGTACGCGTCGCACGAGGAGTTCCAGAACGGGCTGCGGGAGTACGTCGAGGGCGACCTGAGCCGGCGGCACGACGCGCGGCACAGCCCCGACCTGGCTGTCTTCCTCGGGCTGCTCTCCGTCTACGGGCAACTGATCCGGCTCGGCTCCGTCGGCCCCTGGTGGCACGGGTTCTTCAGCTACCTCGCCTCCGGCCCGCCCGGGCCCCGGCTGCGCCAGATGCTCGCCCTGTCCCGGGCGGGCCTGCTGAAGTTCGTCGGCGCCGACATGACCGTCACCGCCGAGGACGGGGAGTTCCGGGCGTCCAGCCCCACCGTGCCCGGCTTCTCGGTCCGGGCCCGGGCGCTGGTCGAGGCACGACTGCCCGAGCCCACCGTCGGCCGGGCCCGCGACACCCTGCTGCGGGCGCTGCACGCCGACGGCGCCGCCGAAACCCGTGACGGACTGCTCCGGGTGGACCCCTCCGACGGGCGGATCCTCGACCGGTCCGGCCGGCCGCATCCCCGGCGCTTCGCCCTCGGCCCGTACACCGACGGACGTACCCCCGGCGCCTTCACCCGGCCCCGCACCGGCGGTCCCGCCTTCCGGCAGAACGACGCCACCGCCCGGGCCGCGCTGGCCTTCCTGCGAGACCTGACGTTCCAAGCCGCCGCGTGAACCGCCCCCGCCACAATTCCAGTAAGGGATCCACTCGATGAGCGTCATGGTCGACATCAGGTCCGTCCACAAGAGCTTCGGCCCGCTGGAGGTGCTCAAGGGCATCGACCTGCAGGTGCGCGCCGGCGAGGTCACCGTCGTCCTCGGCCCCTCCGGCTCCGGCAAGTCGACGCTGCTGCGCACCATCAACCACCTGGAGAAGGTGGACCGGGGTGTGATCAGCGTGGACGGCGCCCTGATCGGCTACCGGCGATCCGGCGACAAGCTGCATGAACTGCCCGAACGCGAGGTGCTCGGACAGCGCACCCGGATCGGTTTCGTCTTCCAGAACTTCAACCTCTTCCCGCACCTCACCGTGCTGGACAACGTCACCGAGGCGCCGGTGTCCGTGTTGAAGCGGCCCCGCAAGGAAGCCGTGGAGCACGCCCGTGGGCTGCTCGCCCGGGTGGGTCTCGCCGAGAAGGCCGACGCCTATCCCGGGCAACTCTCCGGCGGCCAACAGCAGCGTGTGGCCATCGCCCGCGCGCTCGCCCTGGAACCGAAACTGCTGCTCTTCGACGAACCGACCTCCGCGCTCGACCCCGAGCTGGTCGGTGAAGTCCTCGACGTCATCAAGGACCTGGCCCGCCAGGGCACCACGATGATCGTCGTCACGCACGAGATCGGCTTCGCCCGCGAGGTCGCCGACACCGTCGTCTTCATGGACGGCGGCCGGATCGTCGAGCAGGGCACACCCGCCGACGTACTCGACCGGCCACGGCACGAGCGGACACGGGCCTTCCTCTCCAAGGTCCTCTGAGCCACGGCCTCGCAAAGCCCCAAGGTCCCCGAGAAAGGGTTCCTCCCCATGAGCTCAACGTCCGGCCGGACGCTGCTGCACCTGGCCGCCGCCGTCGACCAGCCGTCGGCGTACGACGCCGGCTCCTACGTGGAGCTGGCCCGGCTCGCCGAGAGCGGCGGGCTCGACTTCGTCACGCTCGACGACACCTTCGCCCGCCCCGGGCCCGAGGCGCTCGCCGTGCTGTCCCGGGTGGCGCCCGCCACCCACCGGGTCGGCCTGGTCCCGACCGTCATGACCACGCACACCGAGCCCTCGCACGTGCGGGCCGCCGTCGCCACCCTCGACTGGGTCAGCCGCGGCCGGGCGGGCTGGCGGATCGGCGTCTCCACCACCGAGGGCGAGGCCCGTCTGTTCGGCCGCCGGCAAGCCGCCCCCGCCGATGAACTGTGGCGGGAGGCGGCCGACATGGCCGCAAGCCTGTGGGACAGCCGCATCGGGCCCCGGCCCCCGCAGGGCCACCCCGTCCACGTGGTCGACGCGACCGAGGGCCCCGCCCGGCCGGTCGCGGCGCGCTACGCCGACATGGCCCTGGTCCGCGGCGCCAACCCCGCACAGGTCGCCGCCGTACGCGACCGGCTGCGCAACGAGGCCGCCGCGTCCGGGCGGCACCCGGACGCCCTTCGGGTCCTGGTCAGCCTGATCGTCGACCTCGGCGACGGCGAGTACGCGGCCGAACCGGGCCACGGCGGGGGCGGCCCCCGGCAGACCGCGCAGGGCGCGCTGTACCGGGGCGGCCCGGTCGACCTCGCGGAGCTGATCGCGACCTGGCACGCGGAGGGCGTCGCCGACGGCTTCCACCTCGTCCCCGCCGAGCCGCGCCGTGACCTGGAGCGGCTCGTCAACGGCACCGTCGCGCTGCTCCAGCACCGCGGCCTGTTCCGCACCTTCTACCCGGGCAGCACGCTCCGCGAGCACCTGGGCCTCGCCCGTCCCGCCCACCAGTACGCCGTGACAGGGGGAGAGCGATGACCGTAGGGACCCGAAGACGCATGCACCTGGCGGCCCTCTCCCACTTCGACCCGCGCTCGACGCCGCGGATCGAGTTCTCCTCCTTCGAGCACCTGGCCCGCACCGCCGAGCGGGGCCTGTTCGACTTCCTCCTCCTCGCCGATGGGCCGCGGCCGCGCGAGCACAAGGGCCGTAGCCACGCCGCGGACGCGGTGGAGCGCCCCGAGTCGCTCACCGTGCTGAACGCCCTGGCCGCCGTCACCGAGCGGCTGGGGCTCGCCGCCACGGTCGACGCCACCCGCGACCACCCGTACGAACTCGCCCGCCGCCTCACCACCCTGGACCACCTCAGCGCAGGCCGGGCCGCCTGGAACCCGGTGACCTCATCGGACGCCTTCACCGGGGAGAACGGGGTCGCCGAGTTGGTCGCGGTGGCCCGGCAGTTGTGGGGCTCCTGGACCCCGGACGCGCTGTCCCGGCCGTTCGCGCACCGGGGCCGGCGCTTCGACATCGCGGGCGGGTGCACGGTGCCGCGCTCCCCGCAGGGGCATCCGGTGGTGATCCAGGCGGGGGACTCCGACGAGTGCCGGGAGTTCGCCGCGTCCACCGCTGACGTGATCTTCACCGGGCACGGGACCCCGGAGGCCGGGCGTTCCTTCTACGCCGACGTCAAGCGCCGCCTGGAGAAATACGGCCGCGCACCGGACGACCTGAAGATCATGCCGGGCGTCGCCGTCGTCCTCGGCGACACCGACGCCGAGGCGCAGGAGCGGGCCGCCGGGAGCAGAGCGCAGCAGGCGGGCCGTCAGTTCTTCGTCGGCACCCCGGAGACGGTGGCCACGGAACTGGAGGAGTTCGTACGACGGGGCTCCGCCGACGGGTTCGTCCTCGTCCCCCACGACACTTCCGGCGCACTGGACGATTTCGTGGACCGTGTCGTGCCGCTGCTGCAGAAGCGCGGTGCGTTCCGCAGGCGGTACGAGGGCCCCACGCTGCGCTCGCACCTCGGCCTGCCCGACCCGGTATCGAATGGCTGAACCCATAGGGAAGTGTTGATCAGCATATGGAAGGTTTGATCATATGACGACGGACGCATCCTCCGACTGGAGGCGGTGGCACGAGGACCGCGTGGACACGGTGTCCGCGCCCTACGGGCCGCTCGCGCTGACCGGCACGCACTGGATCGAGGACTATCCGGAGGGGCGACTTCCGGACATCCCCGGTCTCTGGGCCGTGGACGGCGACGAAGTGGTGCTCACCGCCACGGCGGCCGACGGCCTGACCGTGGACGGCCGGCCCTTCTCCGGCGGGACGCGCCTGACCGCCGACAGCGGGCCGGAGGAGTCGTCCAGGGTCGCGCTCGGCAAGCGGCGGCTGGTCGTGCTGGTGCGTGAGGGAGTCTGGGGAGTCCGGGACTACGACCCGGATGCCGAAGCCCGCCGAACGTTCCGGGGTATCGACGCCACCCCGTACGACCCGCGCTGGTCGGTACCGGGGCGCTTCACCCCCTACGACGGGACGCGCACCGTCCGGGTCGGTACCGCGGACGGGGTCGAGCGCGGGCTCGCCCTCGCCGGAGAGCTCGCCTTCGCCCTGGCCGGACGGGAGCTGACGCTCCGGGTGGCGCGGCAGGCGAGCGGGGTGCTGTGGGCGGTTTTCGCCGACGCCACCAGCGGCGACAGCAGTTACCGGTTCCGGTTCCTGTACCCGGCCGCTCCCGACGCCGACGGCCTGACCACCGTCGACTTCAACCGGGCCCTGCTGCCACCGTGCGCCTTCGCCGGCCACTTCATATGCCCGCTCCCGCCACCGGGGAACACGCTGGACGTCGCCGTCGAGGCGGGGGAGCGGAGACTTCTCTGAACCTTCCGGCTCCGATGCGGTCTGACAGGGTGCCAAACCGCACGAATCACATCGAGAACGCGCACAGTCGGTGCAGACCGCACACAGTCGCACGGCCGAAAGGGGCCCTTGCGCCTACCGGCCGTTCGATCGAATACTCCCCCACAGCGCTTGTCAGGGGCACGGCGTGTCCGGAATCCGCACGTTGACACTCCCTGGCTGCGCCTCACGGGCCCCGACCCCACGCGGGCCCCCGACTTCCCCTGGGAGGGAACGAAACGTGAGGATCAAGCGCAACATCCCCCGCGGCCCCATCGCCAGACGGACCCGGCTGACCGCCGTGGCCGGCGCACTGGTGGCCGCAGCCGCGTTCGCCGTCCCCACCGCGAACGCGAGTGACGCCCAGACCTTCAGCTCCGCCCAGCTCAGCACGGTGAGCAGCTCCGTGCTCAAGGCTGACGTCCCCGGCACTGCCTGGGCGGTCGACAGCAAGACCAACCGGGTCGTCGTCACCGTCGACAGCACCGTGTCGCCGGCCGAGATCGCCAAGATCAAGCGGCAGGCCGGCGCCGACTCCGGTGCCATCAGCATCAAGCACACCCCCGGCACGTTCAAGAAGCTGATCAGCGGCGGCGACGCCATCTACGGCGGCTCCTACCGCTGCTCGCTCGGTTTCAACGTGCACAAGGGGAGCACCTACTACTTCCTGACCGCCGGGCACTGCGGTGAGGTCGCCTCCACCTGGTACAGCAACTCCAGTCACAGCACGGTGCTGGGCACGAACGTGAGCTACAGCTTCCCGGGCAACGACTACGCGCTGGTCAAGTACACCAACTCCTCGATCGCGCACCCGAGCGCGGTCGGCAGCCAGACCATCTCCAGCGCGGCCACCCCGTCCGTGGGCACCACCGTGTACCGCCGGGGCTCCACCACCGGGACCCACAGCGGCCGGGTCACCGCGCTGAACGCCACGGTGAACTACGGCAGTGGTGACGTCGTCTCCGGTCTGATCCAGACCACGGTGTGCGCCGAGGGTGGCGACAGCGGTGGCCCGCTGTACGGCGGTTCCGTCGCCTACGGTCTGACCTCCGGCGGCAGCGGTGACTGCAGCTCCGGCGGTACGACCTTCTTCCAGCCGGTCACCGAGGCGCTGAGCGCGTACGGCGTGAGCGTCGGCTGACGATCCCTCCGGGCCGGTTCCGGCTGAGCCCCCGCGCGCGAACCCGCGTGCGGGGGCTTTTGGTGTTTGCGTCGCGTTTGCGTTGCGTCGCACTGCGAATGCCCCGGAGTGGCCGCGGACGGTCTGGCGCCAAGGGGCGTGCGGCGCCTCCGTGCGCGCGTCCCGAAGTCGACCTTGTGTGCTCCCTGCGCGGTTCGGAAAAGTGAGCGGCCGTGAACCGGCCTTCAGGTCCGCGAGTTCTCCACGACTCCCGGGCCGACCCCCGCAGGAGGACGTGAGTTGAAGCATCGACGCATACCCGCGCGGCGGGCGGCCGTGGCAGGCGTGGGTATCGCCGCACTGTTCGCCGTCGGCGGCACCTTCCAGAGTGCGAACGCCGGCGAGCCCCCGAAGACCGCGGCGCCGCAGATCCTCTCGGCCCCGGCGGCCGGAGAACTCGCCACCTCGCTCGTGGACCACCTCGGCGCCTCCGCGGCGGGCACCTACTACGACGCGAAGGCGAAGAGCCTCGTCGTGAACGTGCTGGACGAGAGCGCCGCGAAGACCGTCGAGGCTGCCGGGGCCAAGGCCAGAATCGTGGCGAACTCCCTGGCCGAACTCGACCGCGCCCGGACGGTGCTGCGGCAGGACGCCACCATCCCCGGCACCGCGTGGGCCACCGACCCGGTCAGCGACAAGGTCGTCGTCACGGCCGACAGGACGGTCTCCGGAGCGGAGTGGGCCAGACTCACCGAGGTGGTCGACGGGCTCGGCGGCGCGGCCGAGGTCAAGCGCAGCGCGGGGAGGTTCGAGCCCTTCCTCGCGGGTGGCGACGCGATCACCGGCTCGGGCGGGCGCTGCTCGCTCGGCTTCAACGTGGTCAAGGACGGCCGGCCGTACTTCCTGACCGCCGGGCACTGCACCGAGGCCGTCTCCAGTTGGTCGGACTCCTTGGGAAACGTGATCGGGAAGAACGCGCGGTCCAGCTTCCCGGGCAACGACTACGGCCTGGTCCGGTACACCTCGGGCGCCGGCCGTCCGAGCGAGGTCGACCTCCACGACGGCTCCGCCCGGCGGATCACCGGCGCGGCCGAGGCCACCGTCGGCATGAAGGTCACCCGCAGCGGCTCGACCACCGGGGTGCACTTCGGCACGGTCACCGGCCTGAACGCCACCGTGAACTACTCGGAGGGCACGGTCGGCGGCCTGATCCAGACCGATGTGTGCGCCGAGCCCGGTGACAGCGGCGGCCCGCTCTTCTCGGGCAGCAGTGCGATCGGCCTGACCTCCGGCGGCAGGGGTGACTGCGCCCTGGGCGGTGAGACGTTCTTCCAGCCGGTCACGGAGGCCCTGTCGGCGACGGGCGCCAGGATCGGCTGACCCGCCGAACCCGGCAGCCGGACAGTCCCGTCCTGAGAGGGCTGGACTGCCGCGTTTGCGCAGGTGGACGTACCCGAACGCATGTCGCACGCATGTTCGGGGATGGGGGTATGGTGGGGGTGAGAGTAGGGAACTGATGTTCGAGAGCCGTTCGGGGCTCATGAGAGCGGGAGGTGCGTGTGCCGGGTTTCACGCATCTGCACACCGTCTCCGGGTTCTCCCTGCGCTACGGCGCCTCACACCCGGAGCGGCTGGCCGAGCGTGCCTCCGAACGCGGTATGGACGCCCTCGCCCTCACCGACCGCGACACCCTCGCCGGTGCGGTCCGCTTCGCCAAGGCCTGTGCCGGGGCCGGTGTCCGTCCGCTGTTCGGGGTGGAGCTGGCGGTGGAGGGACCGGAGGGGCGGGGCGACGCCGCGCGCCGGGACGCGGCCGCCTCGACGGAGCGGCGGCGTACCCCCGTCCGCGGCGGCGCCTTCATCGACGAGTCGACACCCCGCGTGACCTTCCTCGCCCGGGACGGGGCCCGTGGCTGGGCAGACCTGTGCCGGTTGGTCACCGCCGCCCACACCGCCGAGGGCGTCCCGCTGCTGCCCTGGCCCGACAACCACGGCGACGGCCTGACCGTCCTGCTCGGGCCCGCTTCCGACGTCGGCCGCGCCCTCGCCGCGGGCCGCCCCGACCGGGCCGCGAAACTCCTCGTGCCCTGGCGGGAGGCCCACGGTGACGCCCTGCGCATGGAGGCCGTCTGGCACGGCCGCAAGGGCACCGGCCCCGGCTCCCTGCGACTGGCCGCCCGCACCGTCGGCTTCGCCGCCGAGCAGGGGATCCGACCGGTGCTCAGCAACGCCGTCCGGTACGCCGACCCCGGCCTGGGCCCGGTCGCCGACGTCCTGGACGCCGCCCGCCGCCTGGTCCCCGTCGACCCCGCCAAGGAGCTGGACTCCGGTGAGGCCTGGCTGAAGGACGCGGAGGCGATGCTGCGGGTGGCCGAGCGGGTGGTGGAGGCCGCGGGCTACCGGCGCGACACCGCCCACCGCCTGCTGGAGCAGACCCGGGCGACGGCCGCGGAGTGCCTGGTCGACCCCGAGGACGACCTCGGCATCGGCACCGTCCACTTCCCCGAGGCGCACCTGGTCGGCGCCGGCCGGCGCACCGCCCAGCGGACGCTGGCCTCGCGGGCGGCGGCGGGGATGGTGCTGCGCGGCTACTCCGGCGACCGCGCCTACTGGGAGCGGATGCACCGGGAGCTGGACATCATCGCCCACCACGGCTTCGCCTCGTACTTCCTGACCGTCGCCCAAGTAATCGACGACGTAAGGGAGATGGGCATCCGGGTGGCCGCGCGGGGCTCCGGCGCGGGCAGTCTCGTCAACCATCTGCTCGGCATCGCGCACGCCGACCCGATCGAGCACGGGCTGCTGATGGAGCGCTTCCTGTCCAAGGAGCGGGTCGTGCTGCCCGACATCGACATCGACGTGGAGTCCGCGCGCCGTCTGGAGGTCTACCGGGCCATCATCGACCGGTTCGGCACCGAGCGGGTCGCGACGGTCGCCATGCCGGAGACGTACCGGGTCCGCCACGCGATCCGTGACGTGGGCGCGGCCCTTTCCATGGACCCCGCCGAGATCGACCGCGTCGCCAAGTCCTTCCCGCACATCCGGGCACGCGACGCCCGCGCGGCCCTGGAGGAACTGCCCGAGCTGAGGGAACTCGCGGGGGAGAAGGAGCGGTACGGGAGGCTTTGGGAGCTGGTCGAGGCCCTCGACGCCCTCCCGCGCGGAGTCGCCATGCACCCCTGCGGAGTGCTCCTGTCCGACGCCTCCCTGCTGGCCCGTACGCCGGTCATGCCGACCAGTGGTGAGGGCTTCCCCATGTCGCAGTTCGACAAGGACGACGTGGAGGACCTCGGCCTGCTCAAGCTGGACGTGCTGGGCGTACGGATGCAGTCGGCGATGGCGCACGCGGTCGCGGAGGTGAAGCGGGCGACGGGCACGGAGGTGGACCTGGACGGCCTGCCGCCCGGCGACCCGGCGACGTACCAGCTCATCCGCTCCACCGAGACGCTCGGCTGCTTCCAGATCGAGTCGCCGGGCCAGCGGGACCTGGTGGGGCGCCTGCAGCCGGCCACTTTCCACGATCTCGTCGTCGACATCTCCCTCTTCCGGCCCGGCCCGGTCGCCGCCGACATGGTGCGGCCGTTCATCGAGGCCAGGCACGGGCGGGCGCCGGTGCGGTATCCGCACCCGGATCTGGAGGGGCCGCTGAAGGAGACGTACGGCGTCGTCGTCTTCCACGAGCAGATCATCGACATCGTCGACATCATGACCGGCTGCGGGCGCGGCGAGGCGGACCGGGTGCGGCGCGGGCTGTCGGACCCGGAGTCGCAGGGGCGGATCAGGTTCTGGTTCGCGCAGCACGCGGCGGCGAACGGCTATGACACGGAAACGATTCAGCGGACCTGGGAGATCATCGAGGCCTTCGGCTCCTACGGCTTCTGCAAGGCGCACGCGGTCGCCTTCGCCGTGCCGACGTACCAGTCCGCGTGGCTGAAGGCGCACCACCCGGCCGCCTTCTACGCGGGGTTGCTCACGCACGACCCCGGGATGTACCCCAAGCGGCTGCTGCTCGCCGACGCGCGGCGGCGCGGGGTTCCGGTGCTGCCGCTGGATGTGAACGTGTCGGGGGTCGCACACAGGATCGAACTGGTGTCTGAATCTGACCTGGTGTCTGAATCTGACGTGGTGTGGGGGCTGCGGCTCGCCCTTTCCGACGTGCACGGCATCAGCGAGGCCGAGGCGGGGCGGATCGCCGACGGGCAGCCGTACGCCTCGCTGCTGGACTTCTGGGAGCGGGCCCGGCCCAGCCGGCCGCTCGCTGGGCGGCTGGCCCAGGTCGGCGCGCTGGACGCCTTCGGCGCCAACCGCCGCGACCTGCAACTGCACCTGTCCGAACTGCACCGGGGCGCCCGGGGCGCGGGCGGTGGCCAGCTCCCCCTGGCCGGCGGGCGCCGGACCGCCCCGGCCGGGTTGCCCGACCTCACCTCGCAGGAGCGGCTCAGCGCCGAGCTGGGCGTGCTGTCCATGGACGCCTCACGCAATCTGATGGACGACCACCGGGAGTTCCTCGACGAGCTCGGCGTGATGTCCGCACGCCGGCTGCGCACGGCCCGGCACGGCGAGACGGTACTGGTCGCGGGTGCCAAGGCGGCCACCCAGACCCCGCCGATCCGGTCCGGCAAGCGGGTCGTCTTCACCACGCTGGACGACGGCACGGGCCTGGTCGACCTGGCCTTCTTCGACGACTCCCACGACGCCTGCGCGCACACCGTCTTCCACTCCTGGCTGCTGCTGGTGCGCGGGGTGGTGCAGCGGCGCGGTCCGCGCAGCCTCAGTGTGGTGGGCTCCGCGGCCTGGAACCTCGCCGAGCTGGTCGAACTGCGTGCCGAGGGCGGCCTCGACGAGGTGGCGGCGAGGCTGGCGGAGCCCGTGCCGCACGGCAGGCCGAACGGTGATCCGGGGGCCGGCCGGACGATCCGCATGCCCACGGGGTACGAGATGCACCCCTGGGCCGATCTGCGTCCCGCGGGCGAGGGCCCGGCGGGTGGGAAGAAGTTGTGGCACCAGAGTCCGGGGAGTGCGGGATGACCATTCTCTGCGTACGTTTCCAGCTGCCGCCGACGCATGAGGCGGCCCTGCCCGGGCTGCTCGGGCTGCTGCAGGAGTTCACCCCGGTCGTCGAGGCGCTGCCGCCGGACGGGGCGCTGGCCGATCTGCGGGGCGCGGAACGCTACTTCGGGCGCAGCGCGGTCGAACTGGCGGCAGTGATCAGGGTCCGCGCCCTCGCGCTGCACGGCGTCGACTGCGCGATCGGCGCCGGGCCGGGCCCGCTGCTGGCCCGCATGGCGCTGCGCGAGGCACGGCCCGGGACGACCCGTGCCGTGCCCGAGGACCCCGACGTCATCAGGGAGTTCCTCGCCGACCGCCCCGTTACCGCGCTCCCGGGTGTCGGCACCGCCACCGCCCGCACCCTGTGCGACTACGGCCTCGACACCCTGGGCCGGGTCGCCGCGGCCCCCCTGTCCACGCTCCAGCGCCTGGTGGGCGCGAAGACGGGCCGCGAACTGCACGAGAAGGCGAACGGGATCGACCGCGGCCGGGTCGTCCCGAACGCCGTCTCCCACCCCCACTCTCGGCTTCGCTCGAGCGGGGGGACCCCCGTCCTCGCCGCCGAACGCCCCTTCGACCTCGACGAACTGGACCCGGACCGCCACCGCAGGGCACTGCTGTCCGCCGCCGAGGAACTGGGCGCCCGGCTGCGCACCCTGGAGAAGGTCTGCCGCACCCTGACCCTCACCGTGCGCTACGCCGACCGCAGCTCGACGACCCGCAGCCGCACCCTGCAGGAGCCGACCGCGCACTCCGCGGCGCTGACCAGGACGGCGTACGCCATGTACGAGGCCCTCGGCCTCCAGCGCGCCCGGGTCCGCGCCCTCGCCCTGCGCGCCGAGGGACTCACCCCCGCCGACCAGGCCTCCCACCAGCTCACCTTCGACCCCGTGGACGAGAAGGCCCGCCGCATCGAGGAGGTCGCGGACCGCGCGCGGGCGAAGTTCGGACCACGAGCGGTGATGCCGGGACGGCTGGCCGCGTAGGCACCTTCGGCCCGATGGGCGGGTGCCGGGACGCGGTCACCAGCTGACGCGGGCCGCCACCGGACGGTGGTCGCTCCCGGTGGCCGGCAGCACCCACGAACTCCGCGGCTCCACGCCCCGGGTGAGGATCTGGTCGATCCGTACCATCGGGAACTTCGCCGGCCAGCTGAAGCCGAAGCCGTCCCCGGCCGCGCCCTGGGCCGAGTGCAGCCGCGAGGTGATGCCGTCGAGCGCACGGTCGTCCGTGGTGCCGTTCATGTCGCCGAGCAGCACCACCCGCTTGTTCCGCTCGGCGGCGACGGCCTTGGCGAGTGCCTCGGCGTTCCTGTCCCGGCTCGCCGTCCAGAAGCCTCCCCCGGGATTCACGCGCACGGATCCCAGATGGGCCACATACACGGCCAGTGGCCCGTGGTCGGTGGCCACCGTGGCACGCAGCGCCCGGCTGTCGGCCAGCTTGACGTCGGCCGGCTTGGAGTCCCCCAGTGGCCCGGCGTCCTGCGCGATGTCGACCGTGCGGATGTCCGACAGCGGCAGCTTGCTCCACAGCCCGACCGTGCCCGGCACGGAGTGGTACCGGTACGCCTTCGCAAGCTCCTTCTCGTACACCGGCTTCGCCTGTGCGGTGATCTCCTCCAGGGCCAGCAGGTCCGCGCCGGAGGCGGCCAGGTCGCGGGCGGTGCCGGCGGGGTCGGGGTTGTCGGCGTCGACGTTGTGGCTGACCACGGTGAGGTCGCCGCCCGCGTGCGACTTGTCGATGAGCAGCCCGCCGAAGAGGCTCACCCACGTCACGACCGGCAGCAGCAGCGCGACCACCGCGGAGGCGGACCGACGCCACAGCGCCCCGGCGAGCAGCACCGGGATGAACACGCCGAACCACGGCAGAACGTTCTCCACCAGACTGCCGATGTTCCCGATCCGGTTGGGTATCCGCGCATGCAGCAGCAGAAGTAGCCCGAGCAGCAGCGCCAGCGCCGCGAGCACCCGGCCGCGCTGCCACGGCTCCGGCTGGGAGAGGTTGCGGGCCACCCGGTGGACGACCGAGCGCTTCACGATGGCCCCGGCGGTTTCGGCGCTCACGGCGCGTCCCTCCGCTCCGACCTGCTGCCGGTCGTCCGCAACGTCTTGTCCTGCTTCGCTCACTGTTCGAGTCCTGTACTACTTGGCTGAATGCGGTGCCGGGGCGGGCAGTTGAACGGCGACACGCAGGCCGCCCTCGGCGCGCGGGGTGAGGGTGAGGGATCCGTCGTGTACGTGGACGATCCGCTGGACGATGGCCAGACCGAGGCCGACCCCGGCGTGGTCGTCGTGGATGCGTTCGGTGCCGCGCTGAAACGGTTCGGTCAGGGTCGAGACCAACTCCGGGGAGAGCTTCTCGCCGCTGTTCTCGACAGTGAGTACCGCGCTCCCGGAGCGGACGCCGGTGCGGACCCACACCGAACCGCGATCGGGCAGGTTGTGCACGATGGCGTTGTGCACGAGGTTCGTCGTCATCTGCAGCAGCAGCGCCGGCGACCCGGAAGCCGTGGCGGCGTCACTGGAGGTGTCGATGGCGACCCCACGCTTCTCGGCGAGCGGGAGCAGCGTCTCGGCGGCCTCTTCCACGAGCAGGGACAGGTCGACGGGCTCCCGGGTGAAGGCCTGCTTGTCGGCGCGGCTGAGCACCAGCAGCGCCTCGGTGAGGTCGATCGCCCGGGCGTTGACGACGCGGAGGCGGTCGATGAGCTCATCGATGTCGCGGTGTGGATCGTTGCGTGCCACGTCGAGAAGAGCCTGCGTGATCGCCAGCGGCGTGCGCAGTTCGTGCGAGGCGTTGGCGGCGAATCTCCGCTGCTCGGCGACGTGCGCTTCGAGCCGCTCCAGCATGATGTCGAAGGCGTCGGCGAGTTCGCGGAACTCGTCCCCGCGACCCGGCAGCCGGACGCGGTGGGAGAGCGATCCGTCGGTGGCCATGCGGGTGGCGTCCGTGATGCGGGTCAGCGGAGCGAGCATGCGGCCGGCGAGGATCCACCCTCCCACGAGGCCGAACACCAGCAGGAATGCCAGTACTGCGGCTGCCCTCGGAGCGAAGACGTCCAGAAGAGCGGACCGGATGGGGAAAACACCGCCACTGGGCCTGTCATCGGGGTTGTAGAGCATCGCACGGTTGGGGACGTATCTCAGGAGGAACAGCCACACCGCCCCCAGCAGCAGGGCGCCGGCCAGCATGAGGAATCCGGCGTAGCTGAGGGTGAGCTTGACGCGCACGCTGACACCGGGCTGCCTATCCACGGCTCTGCCCCTCCGGTCCGGTGCCGGGTGCGGTGTCGATGCGGTAGCCGACGCCTGGCACGGTGGCGATGACCCAGGGTTCGCCGAGCCGTTTGCGCAGGGCTGAGACGGTGATCCGTACGGCGTTGGTGAACGGGTCGGCGTTCTCGTCCCAGGCCCGCTCCAGCAGTTCCTCGGCGCTGACGACACCGCCCTCGGCGGCGACGAGGACTTCGAGTACGGCGAACTGCTTCCTCGTCAGCGCGACATGGCGGCCGTCGCGATGGACCTCCCGGCGGAACGGGTCGAGCCGCAGACCCGCGATCTCCCGCACGGGCGGTCTGCTGTGCGCACGCCTGCGGTCGAGTGCCCTGAGCCTGAGGACGAGTTCCCGGAGTTCGAACGGCTTCGTGAGGTAGTCGTCGGCGCCGAGCGCGAACCCGGTGGCCTTGTCGTCGAGACGGTCGGCAGCGGTGAGGATGAGGATCGGCATGCCACTGCCGGAGGCGACGATGCTCTTGGCGACCTCGTCACCGCTGGGCCCGGGAATGTCCCGGTCGAGGACGGCGATGTCGTACGTATTGACGCTCAGCAGCTCCAGCGCGGTGTCGCCGTCACCCGCGATGTCCGCCGCGATGGCTTCCAGGCGCAGGCCATCGCAGATGGCCTGCGCCATATAGGGCTCGTCCTCGACGATCAGCACACGCATGTTCCGAGGCTACGAGCGCGGACATATCGCCGTCGTATCGAAAACCGCGAACCGGCGGGCCGTCGACGGCCCGCCGGTTATCACTGGAAGTTTTTACTGACGCGTAACTTCACATAAGTGCTACTCATCCGTAACTTGACGAATGAACAGCATCCCGTGATCCGGATCACAGGGCGTATGGCCGTCGAACTCCCTTGAGCCGCAAGGAGATCACCCGATGCTGCCCTGGAAGAGATTGCTCAGACCCCTGGCCGCGCTGCTCCTCACCGCCGCCGTCGCCGCCGTCCCCGCCGCCACCGCCCACGCCTCCACCACGAGTCCCAGCGGATGGAACGACTACTCCTGCAAGCCCTCCGCCGCGCACCCCCGCCCCGTCGTCCTGGTCCACGGCACGCTGGGCAACTCCGTCGACAACTGGCTGTCCCTCGCGCCGTACCTGAAGGACCGCGGGTACTGCGTCTACTCCCTCGACTACGGCCAGCTGTCCGGCGTCCCCGTCTTCTACGGTCTCGGCCCCATCGACAAGTCGGCACAGCAGCTGTCCGCGTTCGTCGACAAGGTGCTCGCCGCCACCGGCGCCGCCAAGGCCGACCTGGTCGGCCACTCGCAGGGCGGCATGATGCCCCGCTACTACCTGAGGTTCCTCGGCGGAGCCGCCAAGGTGAACGCCCTCGTCGGCATCGCCCCCGACAACCACGGCACCACGCTGAGCGGCCTGACCAACCTGCTGCCGTACTTCCCCGGCGCCGAGGACCTGCTCAAGGCCACCACCCCCGGCCTCGCCGACCAGATCGCCGGATCCGACTTCCTCACCAAGCTCAACGCGGGCGGCGACACCGTCCCCGGAGTGCGGTACACGGTGCTCGCCACCAAGTACGACGAGGTGGCCACTCCTTGGCGCACCCAGTATCTGAGCGGGTCGGACGTCACCAACGTCCTGCTGCAGGACCTGTGCCCGCTCGACCTCTCCGAACACGTGGCGATCGGGCTCTTCGACCGCATCGCCTTCCACGAGGTGGCCAACGCCCTCGACCCGGCCCACGCCACCGCAACCACCTGCGCGTCGGCGTTCAGCTGACCGTCGCCGGGGCCCGTCCGGCCTGAGCCGCCGGACAGGCCCCGTCAAGGACCTGACCAGCACCAGCAAACCGTGGAACCGCCGGCTCGTGGCGGTTCCCGGGGATCTTTATGGTGGCGTTAAGGGAGGGATCAGACCGGCATCAGGTATCCGGCGTGCGCACGCCGGTCAGCCGTTCGGCCACCATGTCCGCGCGATGTCCTTGCGCACCTCCGGGCGGCCCGCGGGGAGTTCCTCGGTCTCCTCGCGGACGCGGCGGGCGTCCGTCCTCTTCAGGGGCTTGTGCACGGTTACGCGGCGCATGGCTGCCTCCTTCAGTGCCTACCGGGTTCCCTGATGTCAGGGAGGCAGACGCTTTCGGCGAGAGTTCCTCATCGGTTCGGGTCTGTCAGTGGCGGCTGTCACGATTCGGATGTCAGTGGTGGGTGTCACTCTTTGCGGCATGGCAAACAACAGTGGTCGAGCGATCGCGGTGAGTGTCGACTGGGACGCCGAGGCCGCGGGCTTCGACGAGGAACCGGACCACGGCCTGCGCGACCCGGAGGTGCGTGCCGCCTGGGCCGCCCGGCTCGGGACATGGCTGCCCGACCGCCCCGCCGACGTCCTCGACCTCGGCTGCGGCACCGGCAGCCTGGCCCTTCTCGCCGCCGAGCGGGGGCACCGCGTCACCGGAGTCGACCTCTCCCCGCCGATGGTGGAACTGGCCCGGGCCAAACTCGCCGGCCGTGACGCGGTCTTCCTGGTGGGCGACGCGGCGGCACCCCCGGTCGGGGAGCGGCGCTTCGACGTCGTGCTGGTACGGCACGTGCTGTGGGCGCTGCCCGACCCGGCCCGCGTCCTGCGCGACTGGCGCGGACTGCTGCGGCCGGGAGGGCGGTTCGTACTGGTGGAGGGTGTGTGGGGGACGGTCTCACCGGTGGGCATAGCCGCGGACCGGCTCGTCGGCCTCCTGGAGGCGGTCGCCGGGGAGGCGCGCGTGGAGCGGCTGTCGGACGACATGGCGCTGTGGGGCAAGACCGTGGACGACGAGCGGTACGCGGTGGTGGCGAGGGTCTGAGCGAGGCCCGCGTCAGGTCAGCAGGGTGCCGAAGCCGTCACCGCGGGCCAGGGCCTCCAGTTCGTCGAGCGCCGCCAAGGCCGCCGCGGCGGCCTGCGGGTCGCTCTCCGCCAGGCCGCTCTCGGCGAACTCGTCCTCGTCCAGCCGTCGTACGTCGCCGCCGTCGGCGGAGCGCCACAGGTCCAGGTCGAGGTCCTCGACGACCAGCTCGGTGCCGGTCAGGACCGCCGGGCGGGTGATGTCGCAGTACCACCCCTTCAGGGTGTCGTCGGCGGCACGCACCTCCTTCACGGAGTACCACCGGTCGCGCCAGTAGTGCTCGGTGAAGAGGTCACCCGGCTCGAAGCGTACGAAGCCGAAGTCGCGGACCCCGGCGCCGGCCCACGGGGCCCGCACGGTGACCCGGGTGCCGTCGTCCCCCATGAGCGCACTGTCGTAACGGATCTTCGTCCGGCCGCCCTTGACCAGGACGACCTCCACCACGGTCGCCCCGTCAGCCGAGTCCGCGGACATAGCGCACCTCCGTCGCGCAGACCTCGTACCCGAACCACTTGTTGGTCGCCAGCATCGGGCCGTTACCCGTGTCATTGCCGGTGAACGCCTCGGTGAACCCGGCCGCGCGGGCCCGGTGCAGGGAGTCGTTCTTGGCCAGCTTGGCCAGGCCCCGGCCGCGGTAGGCACGCGCGGTGCCGGTCATGGCGGTGCCGTAGCGGGTGCCGCCGTCCGTGCGGGCCACGCTGAAGGCGGCGGGGCGGCCGTCCACCACGGCCACCGAGGTCAGTTCGTGGCTGACCAGCGGGTGGTTCCAGGTCTCGACGAGCCAGGCCTCGTAGTCCGTGAACTCGTAGGCGATGTCGCTCGGCTCGTCGGACATCGTCTCCGCGTCCAGCTCGAACAGCGGGCGCGGATCGGCCGCGAAGTCGGCTCCGGTACGGAGTTCGACGCCCGGCGGGAGTTCGGCGAGCGGCGGCAGGGTGCCGTTCGCCAGGTCCAGCCGGAGGAAGTGGGCGGAGCGACTTGCCTTGTAGCCGTGCCGCTCGGCGAAGACGCGGTTGCCGGGCTCGTCCAGCACCCAGGCGAACACCTTCTTCGCCCCGTGCTCGGCCAGGTGCCGCTCGGCGGCGCGGACCAGGAGCGAACCGGCGCCGCGGCGGGTCCGCTCGGGGTGGATGTACACGTTCAGGTAGCCCATGCCGGGATCCGGGCTGTCGTGGACGATGCCGAGCTGGGCCGAACCGATGATCTCGCCGCCCTCCTCGGCGACCAGGGGCCGGTAGTGGCTCTCGGGGTGCGCGTGGGTGAGGTCGTGGACCAGGGAGTCGGGGGTGATCAGGAAAAAGGGGAGGGCGAGCATCCGGACGCGGGCGAAGCCCTCCACGTCGGTCCGGGCGTCTGGACGCAGGTCGCGCACGATCACTGTCATGGAGCCGCACGGTATGCGGCCACCGTGCCCGGATGCCTCTTATTTTCCGGCGGGTACGGGACAATCGGCCCGTGACCTTGAAGATCCACATCGACGACAGCGCGCCGCCGTACGAGCAGGTGCGGGCGCAGATCTCCGAGCAGGCCCGGTCCGGTGAACTACCGGTGGGGTACCGGCTGCCGACCGTGCGCGGGCTGGCCGAGTCGCTGGGGCTCGCGGTGAACACGGTGGCCAAGGCGTACCGGGCGTTGGAGACGGACGGGGTGATCGAGACGCGGGGCCGCAACGGGACGTTCGTCGCTGCCGCGGGCTCGGCGGCGGTGCGTGAGGCGGCGGCTGCGGCCCAGGCTTACGCCGAGCGGGTGCGGCGGCTCGGGCTGGACGAGGGGGCGGCGCTCGACGCCGTGCGGGATGCACTGCGTGCGGCTTACGGGGAGGGATGAGGGGAGTTCGGCACCTCCCCCCTGCCTTGAGGGCGTGGGGGGACCCCCAGACGCGCGGTTGTGGCTGAGCGCCGTCGCGGCGGAGAGAGATTCGCGGCCCGGAGCCGTCAGCGGCGTGCCGTCGGCTCCGGCGTGCGGGTCACCGTCAGGCCCGCTCTCGTCGCCGCCCTGCCGAAGACCGTCGCGTCCGCCACCGCCGCGCCGCCCGGGTCGTTGTTGAAGTAGGCGTAGACGTCGAGGACATCGGGCCAGGTGGTCGCGATGCGGTCGACCCATGTCTCCAGGGAGCGCCGACCGTAGCGCGGCCACGGCCGGGCGCGGCCCTGGTGGAAGCGGACGTACCCCCAGTCGGCGGTGCGCCAGAGCGGTGCCACCGGGCGGGCCAGGACGTCGGCCCAGCACAGGGCGGCACCCCGCGACTCCAGGACCTTGCGCGTCTCGGGCGTCCACCAGGAGTCGTGGCGCGGCTCGACCGCGACCCGCGTGGTGGACGGGAAGCAGGCCAGACAGGCGTCGAGCAGCGGCGGGTCCGCGCGCAGGGTCGGCGGGAGCTGGAGCAGCACCGGCCCCAGGCGGCCGCCGAGGCCCGCCGCGTGGGTCATCAGACGGTGGACCGGTTCCTCCGGGTCCTTGAGGCGCTTGATGTGGGTCAGGTAGCGGCTGGCCTTGACCGCCACCACGAAGTCCGGCGGGACCCTAACCCGCCAGGAGGCGAAGGTGTCGTACGACGGCAGCCGGTAGAACGCGTTGTTGATCTCCACCGTGGCGAAGAGCCGCGTGTACTCCTCCAGCCACAGCCGCGCCGGCACCCCGGCCGGGTACACGAGCTCCCGCCAGTCCTTGTACTGCCATCCCGAGGTGCCGACGAACAGGGTCATAACCTCATCAAAGCACTACAGGTACAGCCCCGCGTCCGCCCCGTCCCGTGCCCCCGGGACCGACGTCGGCGACGTGCCCCGGCGCAGCGCGTACAGCTCCGCCAGTGTCGCCCCGTCCCGACCCACCCCCTCCTCGGTGCCCAGCCAGGCCACCGCCTCCGGCCGGGTCAGCCTGCCGACCTCGATGCGGGCCAGGCAGCGGCCGGGCCGGACCACCGCGGGGTGCAGTCGCTCCAGGTCCTCGTTGGTGGTGACGCCGACCAGGACGTTGCGGCCCTGGCCGAGCAGACCGTCGGTCAGGTTCAGCAGACGGGACAGGGCCTGGCCCGCGGTGTGCTTGGCCTCGCCGCGGATCAGTTCGTCGCAGTCCTCCAGCAGGAGCAGCCGCCAGCGGCCCTTGCCCGCCGCGTCCTCCTCGCCGATCGCGATGTCCATCAGATAGCCGACGTCGGAGAACAGCCGCTCGGGGTCGAGCACGCAGTCCACCTGGCACCAGTCCCGCCAGGAGCGGGCGAGCGTACGCAGCGCCGAGGTCTTCCCGGTGCCGGGCGGGCCGTGGAGCAGCAGCAGGCGGCCCGAGATGTCCTCGGGGGTGGTCTTCATCAGGCGGTCCATGGCCTCCGCCACCGGTGCGGTGTAGTTGACGCGGACCTCCTCCCAGGTGCCCGCGGAGATCTGACGGGTGGTCCGGTGCGGGCCGCGCCTCGGGGAGACGTACCAGAAGCCCATCGTCACGTTCTCCGGCTGCGGCTCGGGCTCGTCGGCCGCGCCGTCCGTCGCCTCGTTCAGCACCTGCGCGGCCAGTTCCGCCGTGGTCGCGGTGACGGTGACGTCCGCGCCCCGGTTCCAGCGGGAGACCAGCAGGGTCCAGCCGTCGCCCTCGGCGAGGGTCGCGCTGCGGTCGTCGTCCCGGGCGACGCGCAGAACACGGGCGCCGCGCGGCAGCAGGCTCACGCCGGAGCGGACCCGGTCGATGTTGGCCGCGTGCGCGTACGGCTGCTCGCCCGTCGCGAAGCGGCCGAGGAACAGCGCGTCGACGACGTCGGACGGCGAGTCGGAGTCGTCGACGTTGAGCCGGATCGGCAGAGCGTCGTGTGGGTTCGCAGACATGCCGCCATGATCCGGCACGGGACCGTCCGGCGCACCCGGTTTCCGCCGTGCCGCCCCGTTCTGCCTACGAGGTGACGACCAGTCGTCCATGTTGGCATGCGCATGAAAAGCGAACAAATTTTTGGCATGGACACTTCCCGTCAACACGCGTAGTTGCTACGACAGTTACGGCAGAGATCCTGCTAAAGGGAGGTTCCATGAGACGTTCCCGATTCACGGCATTCGCGACCTCACTCCTCCTCGCCACCGGCCTCGCCCTCACCGGGGCCGCCACGGCGCAGGCGTCCCCCCTCGCCGCGACCGGCGGTTACGTGGCGCTCGGCGACTCCTACTCCTCCGGAGTGGGTTCGGGCAGCTACATCAGTTCCAGCGGCAGTTGTGACCGCAGCACCAAGGCGTACCCGTACCTGTGGAACGCCGCGCACGCCCCGTCCTCGTTCGCCTTCAACGCCTGTTCGGGTGCCAAGACGGGCGATGTCCTGAACAACCAGCTGGGCTCGCTCAACTCCTCCACCAGCCTGGTCTCCATCACCATCGGCGGCAACGACGCGGGGTTCGCCGATGTCATGACGACCTGTGTGACCGGGTCCGACAGCACCTGCCTGGCCAAGCTCGACTCCGCGAAGGCGTACGTCGACTCGACGCTGCCCGGCAAGCTGGACAGCGTCTACTCCGCGATCAGCGCCAAGGCCCCGTCCGCCCATGTGGTCGTGCTCGGCTACCCGCGCTTCTACAAGCTCGGGACGACGTGCGTCGGCCTCTCCGACACCAAGCGCGCCGCGATCAACGACGCGTCCGACTACCTGAACAGCGCCGTCCAGAAGCGCGCCCTGGACCACGGCTTCGTCTTCGGCGACGTCCGCACCCCGTTCACCGGCCACGAGATCTGCTCCGGCAGCTCCTGGCTGCACAGCCTCGACTGGCTGGACATCGGTGAGTCGTACCACCCGACCGCGTCCGGCCAGTCCGGCGGTTACCTGCCCGTGTTCACGGGTGCCGCCTGACCGTCAGGGAGATGCCGAAGGCGAGGAGGAGGCCCCGTCCGACGGGGTCTCCGTCGTCGCGCAGGTCACCGAGAACGGCACCTGGTCGGAGGTCGTACGCACCGGGCCGCGCACCTCGACGCCGATCGCGTTCTCGGTCGTCCCGCCCTGCGAATACGTCGTCACCACAACCCTGTCCTGCTTCGACTTCGCCCCGCCCGCCGGGAAGGACAGCGTCTTCCAGCCCGAGTCGGAGACCGAACCGTTCTTCGCCACCCACCGGTACTGGACCTGAGCGGGCAGCCGGCCCACCGTGAACGTCGCCGTGAACGAGGGCGCCTGCGCGCTCGGCGGCGGACAGCTCCCGGAGTACTCCGTGTGCGCCCCCGTCAGGGTGACGTGCACGGACTGGGCCGGGGCCGAAGTGGCCGGTCTGCTGCTCGGCGAGGGCGGTGGCGCACCCGTGTCCGAGTCGGTGGTGCGGGTCCGGGTCGGTGAGCTGAGGCTGCTTCCCTTGTCGGTGCTCGCGCCACCGCTGGTCCTGTCCCGCGTGCCGTCGTGGTGGAGCAGTGCGTACGTCAGTCCGGCCAGCGCCAGCGCCACGGCGACCAGCCCCGCGACCACGACGACGGCGGCACGCCGGTTCGGCTCCCTCCGCTCGGCCCTGGTCGTCGCGGTCGGCGTCGGAACGGGCCCGCCCCGCACCGGCCCCGGGGGCGTGGGGGACGACGGCTGCAGCGGACGGGTCGGGGCCGTCGGCGCGTACGACCCCATGGGCACGGAGCCCGCACGCGGCGTACCGCCCGCCGCGACCAGCCGCAGGTCCTGCTCGGCCGTTTCGGCGGGCAGCCGCTCGGCCGGATCCTTGCGCAGCAGCCCCTCGATGACGGGGGTGAGCGGCCCGGCCCGGCGCGGTGGCGGCAACTCCTCGTCGACGACCGCGCGCAGGGTGCTCAGCGGCGTGTCCTGGCGGAACGGCGAGCTGCCCTCGACGGCCGCGTACAGCAGAACGCCCAGGGACCACAGGTCCGACTCGGGGCCGGGCGTCCGTCCGAGCGCCCGCTCGGGGGCGAGGTACTCGGGCGAGCCGATCACCTCGCCGGTCATGGTCAGCGCGGAGCTGCCCTCGACCGTGGCGATGCCGAAGTCGGTGAGCACCACCCGCCCGTCGTTCGCCAGGAGCACGTTGGCGGGCTTCACGTCCCGGTGCAGCACCCCGGCCGCGTGGGCGGAGCGCAGCGCGGCCAGCACCTCCGCGCCGATGTGCGCGGCACGCTGCGGCGGAAGCGGTCCCTCCGCCTCCAACTGGTCGGCGAGGGACATCCCGCGCACCAGCTCCATGACGATCCAGGGCCGGCCGCCCTCCATCGCCACGTCGTACACCGTGACCACGTTGTGGTTCGCGACCCGCGCCGCCGCCCAGGCCTCGCGCTCCAGCCGGGCGTACAGCCGCTCGACGTCCGCACCGGGCAGCCCGGCCGGGGCCCGTACCTCCTTGACGGCGACCTCACGGTTCAGCACCTCGTCGCGGGCCCGCCACACGGTTCCCATGCCGCCCTCGCCGAGCGGCGACAGCAGACGGTAGCGGCCAGCGATCACACGTTCACTGCCTGGCTGTTCGGACACGGGTGCCCCCCACGGCATCTCGCGTGATTTCTCCACAAAGTAGCTCAGCCGAGTGCTGATGCCGCCCCCTTGAGCACCAATCCGGCGCCCAGGACCAGCACGACGAACGCGGATGCCAGGGGCGTGGTCCTGCGCACCAGGGCCGCCGCGGGGCCGGCCGTCCACCGGGGGCGCCGGTTCAGCACCCGGTTCATTCCGCTACCCAGCTTGACGACGGCGAACCCGGCCGCGGTGAGCGTGAGCGCCAGCCCGACGCCGTACGCGACGACCAGCAGCAGACCGAACCACGCCTGCCCGAGGGCGGCCGCACCCACCAGCACGACGACCGCGGAGGGGCTGGGCACCAGCCCGCCCGCGAAGCCGAGCAGGATCGTGCCGCGCAGGGTGGGGGCGGTGGCGTGGGTGTGGGTGAAGCCGCCGTGGGTGTGCTCGACCGCCCCGTCGTGATGGTCGTGGTCGTGGTGGTGGTCGTGGCCGTGGCCGTGCTGATGGTCGTGGTCGCGCCCGTGGTGGTGCTCATGGGTGTGGTCGTGGCCGTGGTCGTGCTTGTGCCCCTGCTGCCGGTTGCGCAGTGCCCGGCGTACGAGGTTCGCCCCCGCGCCGGTCACCAGCAGGCCGCTCGCGATGCCCAGCCAGGCGATCACCGACGGGGTCGCGGCCGAACCAGCGGTGACGAGGAGTCCGAGGGCCACCACGCCCAGGGTGTGGGTGACCGTGACCGAGGCGGCCAGCGGGAGCACGTCCCGCATACGGGCCCGGCCGCCCCGGGCCGCCGCCGTCGCGGCCATCAGGGTCTTGCCGTGGCCCGGGGCGAGGGCGTGCATCGCGCCGAGCCCGATCGCGATGAGCAGGGCGAGGGCGGCGAAGCCGACGGTGAGGTCGTGACGGGCGACGAGGTCGTCCAGGGCGCGGGTCCACCGGTCGGCGCCGCGGGGCAGGATGGCGGAGGCGGGGGCGTCCTGGCGCTCCTCCGACAGGGCCGGCCCGCCGGGCCGTGCGCGCACGGAGGCGGTGACGGTGTCGGCCGGGGAGGAGAGCAGGTCCTTCGGATAGGCCGTGAGTTCGTGGGAGACCGAGGTCTTCGGCACGTTCGAGGCGGTGAGCGTCATCCGGTCACCGCGCGCGGTGACCTCCCGCCAGCCGGGCCCGGTGGTGACGCCCGCGCTGTGGAAGCCGAGGGCCACGGTGTCGCCCTCGGGGAGCGGGGCGGTGAACCGGCACTCCACCCGCAGGGTGTTGAGCCCGGCCTGGCCGGGGCGTAGCTTCGCGTGTGCGGTGCCGGCCGACAGGGCGGTCCTGTGGCCGTCGACGGTCAGCCTGCTGCCCTCGGCGGCCGTGGCGCACCGCTGCCGCGCCCACTCGGTCAGGCCCAGCTTCCTGATGTCGGGCTTGGCCTGGGTGGCCGGGATCTCGGCGAGGTCCTCGACGTGGTCGACGCGGAGCTGCCCGGGGGCGGCGACGAGACCGTCGTAGCGGTTGACGGTGAAGTTGCCCAGCGGGTGGGCGCTCGCGGCCGTGGCGGGCAGGAGCACGAGCGTCCCGGCGGCCAGGGCGGCGGCGAGGAGGCGGCGGGACTTCACTTGGCCGCCTCCAGTGCCTTGCGGGCCTCACGGGCACCGAGCGGGGAGAAGCCGGGGTTGAGCTTCAGGGCGGCGCTCAGGGAGGCGCGGCCGTCCTTCCGGTGGCCGGTGGCCAGTTCGATCATGCCCCGGTGGTAGAGGAAGGAGGCGTTGCGGTAGCCCGTGGCGGTGGCCTGGCGGGTGTGGCCGAGGGCCTCCTGGTCCTTGCCGTTGACGTGCAGGGCCCAGGCGAGGGCGTCCGCGGTGTGCACGGTGTGGCGGCGGGCCCACTCGGCGCGGGCGGCACGCAGGGCGGCGGCCTTGTCGCCGTGGTCGGCGGCGGCCAGCGCGGTGTCGAGGTCGGCGTTGACGCCGTTGGCCTTCGCCAGGGCGATCCAGGCGTCGACGAGGGAGTACTGGTCCCGGGCCTTCGCCTTGTCGCCGTCCCGGCCGCGCGCCTCGTACAGCTCGCCGAGTTCGACGAGCGGGCCGGGCAGCGGGTACCGCGAGACGACGAGCTCCATGCCCTTGATCGCGCCGGCCCGGTCACCGCTCGCCGCCTGGGCGCGGGCGCGGCCCTCCAGGGCGGGGAGGTAGTTCTCGTCGGCGGCCAGGGCGCGGGCGTAGTGGTGGAGCGCGGTCTCGTAGTCGCCCTGGTTCCAGGCGAGTTGGCCGAGCTGGGCGGAGACGTACGCGATGTCGCCGCGGGAGGTGGCGGTGGACAGCGCCTGCTGGAGCACCCGGCGGGCCGTCTTCACGTCGCCGCGCAGCTCGTGCACGTACGCGTACCGGGTGAACACGGGGACGCCCGGCTTGCGTGCGTCGGCCGTGTCGGCGGCCTTCGACGCCCCGTCGTACCGGCCGAGTTCGACCAGGGCGTCGATACGGGAGGACAGGGCGCGCTCGCTGTACGGGTTCTGCTTCAGGGCCCGGTCGGCGTAGGTGAGGGCCTGCGCGAACTGGTGCCGGGCGGCGGCGAGCGCCGCGAGTCCGGCGAGGGCCTGGTCGTTGTCCGGGGACAGCCGCAGCGAGCGCTTCAGGGCCTTCTCGGCCTGCGGGTACCGGGACGGGTCGCCCTTGGTCCGCGCCTGCTCGTCGTAGGCCAGCCCGAGGGTGGCCCAGCTGCCGTAGTCCTTCGGTTGGGCACGCAGATGGGCCTGGAGTGCGGCGATCGTCGAGTCGAGGTCACCGCTCGCCAGCAGCCCCGGGGAGACCGCCGTGGAGCTGGCGGCCACGGTCGCGGGCGAGCCGTCCCGCGCGGCACCGAAGGCGATCGCCCCGCCGGTCAGCGCGACCGCCAGCAGCGCCGCACACCCCGCGAGCCGAGCCGCCCGCCACTTCCGCCCGGCGGCCCCGACCCGCCGCACGGCGACGACACGCTCGTCGTCCTGGGCGCCGGCCTCCGGGGCCGGGAGCTGCGCCGCGGCGGGGGGTTCGGGTGCGGCGGCGCTCGAGTCGGCGACGGCGGAGGCACTGTCCGGCACGTCGCCCTCGGGTGCGTCCACCGGCCGGCCGGCGGGCTCGTTGTCGTTCGTGCGCGGGGACATGCCCTCTCCTGGGTCGCCTGGTCGTTCGCGGGAAAGTCATGGGGCGGCGCGGCCCGCGCCGTGGGGGAATGGATGCGCGGGCCGCGCCAGTCGGTGGGGGTGGGGCGTGGGATCAGTACCCGCGCGACATACGCCGGCGCCACCACGAGAAGCCGGTGCCGAGCACCAGGACTCCGGCCGCGCCCGCGGCCGCCGACCCGGCGATCAGGGTCGTGTTGTCGGTGCCGCCGGAGGCACCCGCCGGCTGGAGCGCGTCACCGAGCTGGCTGCGCACGTCGGCGCCGCTGGTCGTGCCCTTGGCGAGCTTGCCGCGCGAACCCGGGGTCGGCTCCGCCACGTACGGGAAGTACTTCTCGAACTTCTTGTCGTTCTCGTTGACCGCGTCGCTCAGGTCGTTCTTCGAACCGACCAGCTCGCCCTCCATGACCTGGAGGGCCTCGTCGACCACGTCGTCGGTGAGGCGACGGCCGTTCGGGAAGCCGGCGTTGTCACCGTCGAGGACGCCGAGCCGCTTGGGGTGCATGGCCGGCTTGATCGAGGTGTTGAGGCGCAGCTCCTCCGAAGGCTTCACGTACGGCGGCTGGTTGAGCCCCTTGACGCCCTTCAGGAACACGTCGACCAGGTCGTTGCGCGGCTCACTCGGAGCCTTGATCTTGTAGATCGACTCGATGAGCTTCGGCAGCTCGGGGTTGGTCACGTTCTTCAGGAACTGCCCGTCGTACGCCGGCGAGGACGCGTTGAACTTGTCCTTGTCCTTCAGCGGGTTGACGACCTCGTTGACCAGCGGGTTGCCCAGGCGCGAGACCTGCGAGTAGTAGCCCTGCGCGTTCCTGCGCTGCGTCGTCGACCAGATACCGACGATCGGCTGCTTGTCCGACTCGCGGATCAGGTCGTTGGGCACCTGCAGGGCGATGGTGTTGACGTTGTAGCCCTTGAGGGTGTCATTGCCGACCTCGGAGAGGTTGCCGCCGTACAGCAGGTCGAAGACGCGCAGGTCGAGGAAGAACGGGTCGTCCGCCTGCCCGGCGAAGGTCGCGCCGCCGTTCGCCGTCTTGTAGATCGCCTGCGAGCGCAGCTTGCCGTAGTCCGGCATCGACGCCTTGCCGACGTCCGACGGGGCCACCGGGACGCCGCTCGCGACCCTCGTCTTGTACACCTGCTTGCCGTGCTTCATCCGGATCAGGTCGATGTTGTACGACTGCGTGACGTTGAGGTCGGGGTCGTTCAAGCTGTCGACCACGCCGGTGTTGTAGAGGAACGTGTTCTCGTTCTTCCGATGTGTCTTGAAGGTGTAGCGGAAAAGCAGGTCGTCCTGCGCGTCACCGTTGTTGTCGATGTGGAGGTCGTACTGGGCGTCGTCCGCGAACGTGAAGAAGTTCGGGCCGCCGGCCGGGTCCTCCATCGGGATCCAGTTCGCGACGATCGTCGTCGTGTCGGGCTTGTCGGGGCTGACGAACGCGTACACGTCGGTGTTGTCGTACTGCGGGGTGCCCGAGATGAGCGGGGCCTCCCGGTGGCTGGAGGCGAAGGCCGCCCCGGGTGCCAGTGCGGCGGCGCCGGCGGCTGCGAGCCCACCGGCGGCCAGCGCACCACAGACGAGAGTGACAAGGCCCTTGCGCCCCGCACCGCTCCTGGAAAAGTGAGGTGTCATGCCGTCCGTCCTCAGTCCCAACTTGCTTGACGGACGGGTATACGGAGCGGAGGGCGGGTTCGGTTTGGTCTCGAGGAAAAAAACTTTTTCGAGTTTGAGACCCGCGTTTTCGGCTCCCGCATACGTAAGCCCTGCTGGAGGTGTGTCCGTTGGGCAGAACCGGTGCGACGGGAGCTGGCGTGGCGGGATGGGGGCGGTGCGGCCGCATGGCGGGCGACCGGGCGGAGGCGGACCAACTCCTGGTGCGCGTGGCGGGCGGTGACCAGATGGCGTTCGAGCGGCTCTACGGCATGGTGTCCGGGCCGCTGTACGGGCTCGTACGCCGTGTGCTGCGCGATCCCGCCCAGTCGGAGGAGGTGGCCCAGGAGGTACTGCTCGAACTCTGGCGCTCCGCCGCCCGGTTCGACCCCGCCCGGGGCAGCGCCCTGTCCTGGGTGCTCACCCTCGCCCACCGCCGCGCCGTCGACCGGGTGCGCAGCGCCCGCGCGGCCGGGGAACGCGAGCAGCGCGAGGCACTGCGGGCCACCGAGCCCGCCTTCGACCATGTCGCCGAGGAGGTCGAGGCGGGACTGGAGCGCGAGTCGGTACGGCGCTGCCTGGGCCGCCTCACCACCCTTCAGCGGCAGTCCGTCACCCTCGCCTACTACGACGGCTACACCTACCGGGAGGTGGCCGAGCGGCTCTCGCTGCCGCTGGGTACGGTGAAGACACGGATGCGTGACGGACTCACCCGGCTGCGCCAGTGCCTCGGAGGTGCCGCATGAGTCTGCTCGACCGTCTCCTCGGCCGCGAGGCACTCCACTCGCTGGCCGCGCCGTATGCCCTCGACGCCCTGGAGCCGGCCGAGCGCGTCCGCTTCGAGAAGCACCTGCGGACCTGCGACCGCTGCGGCGACGAGGTCCACCAACTGGCCGAGGACGCCGTGCGTCTGGCCTTCTCCGCCGCCGCCCCACCGCCGGCCGCGATGCGCGACCGGGTGCTGGCGGCCGTCCGCGCCACGCCGCAGGACCCGGCCCCGGCCCGGGAGCGCGCCGCTCAGCTCCCGCCGCACGTCTGGGGCGGCCAGCCTCCTCCGGCCCGCACCCGTACGCCCCGCACGCGCCCCCTGTTCGTCCCGTTCGCCACGGCCACGGCCGCCGCGGCGCTCGTCGTCGCCGGGCTCTTCGCCGTCCAGGCCGACCGGACCCAGGGGCAACTGGACGCGGCGCGTGCCCAGTCACGTGAGATCGCCCACGTTCTCTCCGCCTCCGACACCCGTGCGACCACCGGCAAGGACGAACAGGGCCGAACCATCGGAGTGATCGCTTCCGCTTCCGAGGGCCAGGCCGTCGTCACGCTCAGCGGATACGGCACTCCGCCCAGCGGACGGGTGCGTCAGCTCTGGCTCATGCGCCCCGGCGCGCAGCCGCGTTCCCTCGGGCTCTTCGACGGCGACACGCCCTTGATCGCGTCGGGTCTGGCCAAATCGGCGACATCACTCGCCGTAACCGTGGAACCCGACGGAGGGTCGGCGCAGCCCACCACCCAGCCAATTGCCCAACTCGCGTTGAATTCGGTCGGATTCGGAGAGTAATCGTCAACCTCCTTGCGGGGTAGGTGAATACTGCGACCGCGATACACGAGTGCCTCGCCGGGGCGATAGGGTTACCCTGCCCGGGCCGGGTGGACTCGTACGGGTGGGGAGTGACATGGATCAGATAACAGTGCGAAGCAGGGCGCGGATCCCTGCGATCACCTGCGGCAGCAGTGCGACCAGTTCGCGCCTGGACCGCCATCTGTCGGTGCTGGGTGGTCCCGCCATACCGCAGCGGGAGACGGTCGAGGCGACATCGCTGATGCGTGAGCTGACCGCACGTGAACCCGCCCACAAGCGCAGCGGCAGGGGTGCCCGGGTCAGCCGGGTCTCGCTCTTCGCGCCCCTGCGCCGACTGCGCCGTTCACTGTTCGGCGGCAACAGGCACTGAGCCCGGCCCGCGCTCAGGGCAGGCCCTAGGCCACCACGCCGTCCCGGCGCAACGCTGCGATCTCGTCGTCCGTCATCCCCACGGCACGCAGCAGCGCACCGGTGTGCTGCCCGAGCGCGGGCACCTCACCCATCCGTGCCTCGTCCCCGCCCGGCAGCGTGATGGGTGGCAGCAGCGCCCGCAACGGCCCGGCCGGCGAATCCACCTCGCGCCAGCGGTCCCGGGCCGCCAGCTGCGGATGCTCCGCGACCTCCCGCAGGTCCCTCAGCCGTGCACAGGCGATGCCCGCCGCCTCCAGTCGTGCCACGGCCTCGTCCGCCGTCAGCGCGCCCAGCGTCTTCCCGACCAGCTCGTCGGTACGCGCCCGGTTGGCCACCCGGGCCGCGTTCGTCGCGAACCCCGGGTCCGTGCCCAACTCGGGTCGCCCGACGACCTGTTCGGCCAGCCGCCGCCACTCCCGGTCGTTCTGCACCGACAGCAGCACCCGCCCGCCGTCCGCCGTCGGGTAGGCGTCGTACGGGGCGATGACGGCGTGTGCGAGCCCGGTGCGCGCCGGGGGAGTGCCGCCGTGCATCGAGTGGTGCAGCGGGTGCCCCATCCACTCGGCGAGCGCGTCCAGCATGGACACCTCCACCGGCCCGCCGCGCCCGGTCGTCCCCCGCCGTACCAGCGCCGCCAGCACTCCCGAGAAGGCGTACATGGCCGCCGCGATGTCCGCGGCCGGAATCCCGGCCTTCACCGGCCGCTCCGGTGTCCCCGTCACCGACACCAGGCCCGCCTCGCACTGCACGAGCATGTCGTACGCCCGCTTGTCCGCGTACGGCCCCGACGCCCCGTACCCCGAGATGTCGACCGCGACCAGCCGGGGGTGGGCCGCGCACAGGGTGGCCGCGTCGAGGCCGAGGCGGGCCGCCGCGCCATGGGCGAGGTTCTGGACGAACACGTCCGCGTCCCCGACGAGCCGCCGTACGAGGTCCAGGCCGCGCGGGTCCTTCAGGTCCAGTGCGATGGACTCCTTGCCGCGGTTGCACCACACGAAGTGCGAGGCCAGCCCGTGTGCCGCGGTGTCGTAGCCGCGCGCGAAGTCGCCGCCGTCGACCCGCTCCACCTTGATGACCCGGGCGCCCAGGTCGGCGAGCTGCCGGGTCGCGAAGGGTGCGGCCACGGCCTGTTCGACGGCGACGACGGTGATGCCCTCCAGGGGCAGCGGGAGACGGTCCATGGAGGGGATCATCGCCCCTGACCGGCGGCTCTGTCAGCCGTGCGCGTAGCGGCGGACCGCGAGCGGCGCGAAGAGAGCGAGCAGCACGGCGCACCACGCGAGTGACCCCGCGACCGGATGCGCCACGGGCCAGGCCGCGCCCACGGGTACGGGCGCGTTCCCGAACAGGTCCCGCAGCGCCGTGGTCACCGCGCTGATCGGGTTCCACTCGGCGAGCGCGCGCAGCCAGCCGGGCATGCCGTCGGTGGGAATGTACGCATTGGACATCAGCGGCAGCACATAGGTCATGCTGGCGAGCTGTCCGCCCGCCTCCTCGTTGCGGCTGAGCATGCCGAGCAGGATTCCCACCCAGGTCGCCGCGAAGCGGAAGAGCAGCAGCAGCGCGATCGCACCGGCCGCGTCGAGCGCCGAGCCGTTGATCCGCCAGCCCACGGCCAGTCCGACCAGCAGCAGCGGCACCGTCCCGACGGCCGTGACCAGCAGGTCGGCGGCCGCCTGGCCGAGCGGCACGGCCGCCCGGCTCGTCGGCATCGTGCGGAAGCGGTCCATCACGCCCCGGTGTGTGTCCTGGGCGGACTGGATCATGCCGGTGGTGATCCCGCCCGCGGCCGTCGCCACCAGCAGCCCCGGCACGAGGAAGGAGCGGTACTCCTGTCCCGGCATCGCGACCGCGCTGCCGAAGACGTACCCGAAGAAGAGCAGCATGGTGATCGGAGCGGTCTGGGTCAGCACCACCAGCCCTGGGTTGTTGCGCATCCGCCGCAGCTGTCGGCCCATCATCGCGGTGCCGTCGTACGCCAACGTGCTCATGCCGCACGCTCCTTGTCGTCGCCCTGGGTGCCGGTCAGTCGCAGGAACACGTCGTCGAGGGTCGGCGGTCGGATGCTCGCGTCCAGCAACGGCACGCCGGCCGCGTCGAGTTGGCGTACCAGTCGCGGAAGGGTGAGCGTGGAGTCCCGGGTGACCGCGCCGACGGCGTTGCGGTCGCGGTCGAACGACGGCTCGCCGCCGGTAAGCCGGTCCAGCACGGCGGCGGCCTTCGCCATCACGTCCGGGCCGGCCACGACGACCTCGGCGTACGCCCCGACGAGCGACTTCAGCTCGTTCGGCGACCCCGTGTGCTCGACCCGGCCGCGGTTCACCAGGGCGATGCCGTCGGCGAGCCGGTCGGCCTCCTCCAGGTATTGCGTCGTCAGCAGCACGGTCGTGCCCTCGGCCGTCAGTTCCCGCACGGCGTCCCAGATCCGGTTGCGGCTCGCCGGGTCCAGGCCGGTGGTCGGCTCGTCGAGGAAGAGGACCTCGGGGCGCCGTACGAGACTCGCCGCCAGGTCCAGCCGGCGCCGCATGCCACCCGAGTAGGTGCTCGTGAGCCGGTCGGCGGCCTCGGTCAGACCGAACCGTTCCAGCAGTTCACCGGCCGCCGCGTTCGCATTGCGCACCCGGTGCAGCCGGGCGAACAGTCGCAGGTTCTCGCGGCCGGTCAGGTCACCGTCGACCGAGGCGTACTGCCCGGTCACGCCGATCTTCCGGCGTACTTCAGCAGCTTCCCGCACCAGGTCGTGCCCGGCGACACGAGCCGAACCGGCGTCAGGCCGCAGCAGCGTCGTCAACAGGCGCACCGCGGTCGTCTTGCCCGCGCCGTTGGGCCCGAGGACCCCGCAGACGGTGCCCTCCGCCACCGCGAGATCGAGCCCGCGCAGGGCGTGGACATCGCCGAAGCGCTTCTCCAGGCCCTCACTAAGTACAGCGTACGTAGAGGTCATGGCATGACCATAGCGCACTACGTACGCCGTACGTAACTACGATGGTGGGCGAGGTGATGACCTATGGCGGGCCGAGCGGCCGAACCCGAAGTGATCTGGGCGCGCCCCGAGCGGACGGGCCGGGGGCCGAAGCCCGCGTACAGCCGCGCCGACATCGCGGCCGCGGCGGTCCGCATCGCCGACGCGCAGGGACTTGACGCGGTGTCGATGCGCCGGGTGGCCACCGAGCTGGGCTGCGGCACGATGTCGCTCTACAACTACGTCCCGCGCAAGGAGGACCTGTTCGAGCTGATGATGGACGCCATCAGTGCCGAACACGAGCTGGGGGAGCCGTCGGGGGACTGGCGTGCGGACATGCTGCGGATGGCCCACCAGGCGCGGGCGCTGGTTCACCGGCATCCCTGGATCATCCGGCTCATCTCGGGCGTCTACGCCTTCACGCCCAACGCGCTGCGCTATTTGGAGTGGTGTCTGGCCTGCCTGGATCCCCTGGAGGCGCCCTACGGCACGAAGGTCGAGCTCGTGGCGATGGTGAACGGGGTCGTCGCGACGTCCGTCTCCAACGAGCTGGCGGTGGCGGAACGGGCGCGGACGCTGCCCTGGTCGGTGGAGCAGGAGAACGCCGCGCGGGCGGCGTACGTGGGGAGCCGGATCGCCAGTGGCGAGTACCCGCGGCTGGCCGCGGCGTTGGCCGAGGATCCGGGACCGGCGGATCCGGACGCGGTGTTCGAGCGGGTGGTGGGGCGGATGCTGGACGCCTTCGATCCGGCGCGGGGCGGCCGGTGAGGGAGGACACCGAGGACGAGGACCGACGCACCACGCCGCTTCATGCAGTTGTCCGGTCTGTCGGGCACTAGAGCAGCGCGAACTGGCCTTCCGGGCCCTCCTCGTGGTGGTCGAGGACGGAGGCGGGGCGGCGGGCCCACTCCGGAGGCGGGAGTACGCCGGCCCTGCGGAGGTCGGTGGCTGTGACGGGTGTCGTCGGCTCCAAATCCTGCTGCTGCGGCTCCAGTTCCGCCAGCAGCGCGAGCACCGTGATCAGTTCCAGCAGCTCCGACGTCCAGGTCTGCGGCCAGGTGCGGGGGCGGATCGCGGACAGGGTGCCGGGCTCGGCGGGTGCGGTCCGGGCCGCGAACCACTCCTCGACGACCCGGACCCCGGACACCTCGAAGTCCCAGGCATCCGGGGGCACCGGTGCGATGCGGCCCTCGTCGAGGTGGAGGGTCTCCTCCTCGCGGTCGTAGTGGAGAGTGAGGGGGAGCGCGGGCAGGGGAGCGCGGACGTAGGGGCGGCGGCCACCGGGGAGTTTGGGCCGTTCGCCGTCGCGGCGCATGAGCCAGAGCATGCGGTGGCCCAGCCGCACGCCCCGGGACCAGAGTCCGGCATCGCCGGTGAGCGGGACGGTGAGGTCCGGGCGGGTCGAGGCCAGGATCCAGGCGAGGACGTCCAGCGGGGTGGGGGACAGGCCCAGGTGGGCGGCCAGGAAGTCCCGCAGGCCCGGCGCGAGATTGGGCTCCTCGCCGCCGGGGCGCCGGTACAGGGGGCGGATACGGCCGGGGCGCAGGAGGGGCAGGTGCGAGGTCGCCAGGAGCGGCGAGCCCAGGGCGGGGGAGTCCCCGGCCGTCTCCACCGTGAACACCTGCTGGCCGTCCGCCACCCTCCACAGCTCGGGGCGGGCCGTGTCCAGCAGGCGGTGGTCGGGGATCAGCCACTGCTCGTCGAAGGGGGCCGCCAGCACACGCACCGGCTCCGGGCAGGGTCCCGAGGCCCGCACCAGCTTCTCCGTGCCGCTCGACTGGCCCGGCAACTGCCCCACCGCCGAGTGCGGCGTACGCGAGCGCGTCGGCTCGAACAAGGCTTCCCGCTCCGGGCCGTCGGCCTTCAGCAGGGCCTCCCAGCGGGCCTTCAAGGAAGCCGGGTCGGGCGCCGTCGGCCAGGCGCGGCCCGGCCGCAGCGGTGCGACGGACCACGGCATGAGGTCCGCCAGCAGCGGAGCGTCGTCGTGCGTCACGCTGGGCATCGTACGGCAGCACACCAAAGGGACGCGGGCCTGCATTCGACATGCGCCCCGGCCCCACCGCCCCGGCCACGGCGAACCCGCAGACGGTCGACGTCCCGCCGCGGCGAGCCGGCCGACAGCCCTCGCGTCCCCGCGACGCGGGCGGGCCGGCCGCGGCGAGCCGGCAGGCGGCCGACGGTCCACCGCGCCCCCGCAACGCGGGTGGCCCTGTCGGGCGGCTGCACCGTTCGCGGTGAATCGGCAGACGGCACGCGGGTGACGCTGTCGTGCGGACGTGCTGGTCGCGGCCGACCCGGCAGGAGGCCGGCGGCCCATTGTGTCCCCGCCCGGCGGACGGGCCGGCCACGGTGCATCAGTAGGTGACCGCGGCCCATCGCATCGCCGCCCGTCGGCGGGACGGCCGCGGCGAGCGGGCAGGCGGTCGGCGGTCCGTCGTCGCCCTGCCCCGCAGGCGGCCTGGCTACGGGAGCCGGCGGGCGGCCCGGCCAGCGGCTCGCGGGCCATCACGGCGCTCCCTGGTGGGCGGGCCGGTTACGGCGAACCGGCAGGCGGTCGATCCGGCGAATCCGCAGGCGGCCGCCGACCCATCGTGCCCCCGTCGGTGGAGCCGCTACGCGTCCAGGGTGACCGTGAAGGAGAAGCGGTCGCCGCGGTAGTGGATGACCGCCACGTCGAGCACTCGGCCCGCGGCGTCGTAGGTCACGCCCGTGTAGTGCAGTATCGGGCTGAGCAGCGGCACTTGGAGCAGTCGCGCCGTCTCGGGGTCGGCCAGCCGGGCCTCGACCGTGTCCGTGATGCGGCTGATGTCCGCCCCGACCACGTCCCGCAGCACCTTGGTCATCGGCCAGCGGACCAGGTCCTCCGGGTCGATGCGGCGGGCCAGTTCGGGGCGGACGTGGTTGTACGCGTGGTTCGTCGGTTCGCCGGTCTTCTCGTCGCCGCGCAGCCGGTGGTACGTCGCCACCTCCGCCAGGTCCGGGAAGTACGGGACGAGTTCGCTCGGCACGGGCGCGCGGCCGTGGTCCAGCAATTCGGTCGTCATCCCGGACTGCTGGGCCACGATCGCGTCCACCGAGCCGAGCAGCCGCACCGGAGCGCTCCGCCTCGCGTCCGGCTCGATGAACGTGCCCCGCCGGCGATGCCGGGTGATCAGCCCCTCGTCCTCCAGCTCCTTCAGCGCCTGCCGCATGGTCAGCACGCTCACCCCGTAGTGCTCCGCCAGCCGTTCCTCGGTGGGCAGGCGCAGCGGGTCCCGGGCCGAGCGGCCGAGGATGGAGGCGCGCAGCGACTGCGACACCTGGTACCACAGCGGCAGCTTGCGGTTCAGGACGATGGAGTCCGGGGCGAAGGAGGTCACGGGGCTATCCGTACCGGTCGGGAGTCGTTCAGCGCAACGGACGGAAGTGCCGCTCCAGGCCCCGCCAGACGTCGTCGTAGCCCTGCTGGAGATGGTCGGCCCGCGCCGCGTGCGGGGCGAGCGTCACCGGCCAGCGCGTCTCGAACATGAACGCCAGCCCGTCGTCGACCTTCCGCGGCTCCAGCTCGGCCGCGCTCGCCCGGTCGAAGGTCTCCCGGTCCGGGCCGTGCGCCGACATCATGTTGTGCAGCGAGCCGCCGCCCGGCACGAACCCCCCCTCCCCGGCCGTCTTCGCGTCGTACGCGCCCTCGATCAGCCCCATGTACTCGCTCATCACGTTCCGGTGGAAGTACGGCGGCCGGAAGGTGTCCTCGCCCACCAGCCAGCGCGGCGCGAAGACCACGAAGTCGACGCCCGCGAGACCGGGGGTGTCGGACGGCGAGGTCAGCACCGTGAAGACGGACGGGTCGGGGTGGTCGTACGAGATCGAGCCGATCACGTTGAAGCGGCGCAGGTCGTACACGTAGGGCACGTGGTTGCCGTGCCAGGCGACGACGTCCAGCGGCGAGTGGTCGTACGTCGCCCGCCAGAGGTTGCCGCAGAACTTGTTCACCACCTCCACCGGGCCCTCCACGTCCTCGTACGCGGCGACCGGCGCGCGGAAGTCGCGGGGGTTGGCCAGGCCGTTCGCACCGATCGGGCCGAGGTCGGGCAGGCGGAAGGGGGCACCGTAGTTCTCGCACACGTAACCCCGGGCGGAGGTGTCCAGCAGCTCCACGCGGAAGCGCACGCCACGCGGCACCAGTGCCACGTGGCCCGGCTCCGCGTGCAGCAGCCCGAACTCCGTGCGCAGCAGCAGCCCGCCCCGTTCCGGCACGATCAGCAACTCTCCGTCGGCGTCGCTGAAGACGCGGTCCATCGAGGAGTCGGCGTGATACAGGTGCACGGCCATACCGGTGCGCTGGGTGGCGTCCCCGTTGCCGCCGAGCGTCCACAGGCCCGCCAGGAAGTCGGTCCCGGCGGGCGGCTCGGGCAGCGGGTTCCAGCGGAGCCGGTTCGGGTCCGGAACGGTCTCGGTGAAGGGCGCCGTGCGGATCGCGCCGTTGCCGGTCCGGGTGAAGGGGGGATGCGCGGCCGAGGGGCGGATGCGGTACAGCCACGAGCGGCGGTTGTGCGCCCTGGGCTCGGTGAACGCCGTACCGCTGAGCTGCTCCGCGTACAGCCCGAGCGGTGCGCGCTGCGGTGAGTTGCGGCCCTCGGGCAGGGCGCCCGGCACCGCCTCCGAGACGTGCTCGTTGCCGAATCCGGACAGGTAGGCCAGTGCTTCCGCGGTCTTCCGCGCGTCCCCGCTCATGATCGCTCCTTTGCGGACCGTATTCCTATGCACCACCGTAGGATTGCGTTTTCCCGGGCGCAAGAGGGGCCGGGTCTCGAGCCGGGTCTCCTACGGGAGAGGTAGGGGCGGAACCAGACTTCAGAAGGATTCGTACGCCGGTGCGGTTGTTCTACAGTCCCGAACATGTCGTGGAAGCGGGGACTGCTCGCCACGCTCGTCGTCTGCGTTCCGCTGCTGCTCGGACCGGCGGGCTGCGGCACGAGCGACTCGAACGAACGCAAGGACGGGGAATCGCCCACACCGGTGGGGAAGGTCCTCGACGAGACGGACCGGGAAGGACGGCACTACCGTGAGGTCGGCAAGGGCGGGGCCCCCGACGTCGGCGTCGAGGTGGCACCCGACGCCGGCGGGAGCTGGGACGTACGGCTGACCCTCCACCACTTCCGTTTCTCCGCGCCGGGCGTGCGGGCGCACGCGGTCGCCGGCCGGGGCCTCGTCTACCTCTTCGTCGACGGCGGCCAGGTCACCCGGCTGCGCAGCCCTGAGTACCGCCTCGCCGCCCGCCTCGTCCCCCGCGGCACCCACCATGTCACCGCCCGCCTGTACGCGGACGACGGCACGGTGTGGGCGGTGCACGGCAAGCCGGTCGAGAGCACCGCCGACATCACGGTGTCCGCGACCGAGGCGAAGGCGATGCCGGAGTCGACGCCGAAGGCGAGGCCGAAGACGACGCCGGCCGCGAGCCCCACTCGCGCGACGGGCACCGCGCCCCCGGCGGGGTGACCCGGGCGAGGTGAGTGTAGTGGCCATCCGTCTCCGTACCCGGGGGCGAGGTTCACCGGACTCTCATGGAGAGGCATCATGAAGCCCGTGCCCCATGACGCGACATCGCTGCGCCGTGCCCCCGTGCAGCGGCGCAGCGCCGAACGGCTGACCAGGATCCTCGACGCCTGCGCCGACCTCCTCGACGAGGTCGGCTACGACGCGCTCAGCACCCGGGCCGTGGCGCAGCGGGCCGGTGTGCCGATCGGCTCGGTCTACCGCTTCTTCGGCAACAAGCGGCAGATGGCCGACGCCCTCGCGCAGCGCAACCTCGAGCGGTACTCCGAACGTGTCACCGAGCGCCTGAAGGACGAGCGGGTGGGGGACTGGCGGGCGGCCATGGACGCCGTCCTGGACGAGTACCTCGCCATGAAGCGCACCGCCCCCGGCTTCTCCCTCGTCGACTTCGGCAACCAGATCCCGGTCGGCGCCCGCCACGCCGAACCCAACCGCCGCGTCGCCGACCGTCTCACCGACCTGCTCTCCGGCTATCTGGACCGTGAGCCCGACGAAGACCTGCGCCGCACCTTCCTGGTGGCCGTCGAGGCCTCGGACACCCTGGTCCAACTGGCCTTCCGGGTCGACCCGGAAGGCGACGAGGCGATCATCGGCGAGACCCGGGAGTTGCTGAGGGCGTATCTGGGGCGCGTGCTGGACTGAGGTGCCGCCCCGCCCGGGCGGGTGGCACGCGGCTCAACGCCGACGTCGGCGCGGTAGCAGTGCGCTGAGCGTCGCGCACACGAGCGCGCCGAGCAGGATCCCGGCCCACGGCACCCCGCCCGGCCGGTGCGTGAGCGTCACGTACGCGTATGCTCCGAGGCCGGCGCCCACCAGGAAGAACGCGAAGCCGCGAAGCGCCGACCACCACATGGGGCGGCGCATGCCCGAAGTCATGCCGGCATTGTCCACGCTCCGGGAGTCGGGGTGCCCGGCAGGGCTCCACGGGCCGCGGCGGCGCCGGGTCGGCCACTCCTTCACATCACCCCCTCCCCCTCGGGCATACCGGTCGGTATGCTCAGCCCGGCCGATGCGCCCAGGCCGCCGCCACCCCACCGGGAGGACCCGTGTCCCGCACCGCCCTGCGAATCTGCCCCCTGTGCGAGGCCACCTGCGGCCTGACACTCACCATCGACGGGACCCGGGTCACCGGCGCCCGGGGCGACCGCGACGACGTGTTCAGCAAGGGATTCATCTGCCCGAAGGGCGCCTCCTTCGGGGCAGTCGACGGCGACCCGGACCGGCTGCGCGCACCGCTGGTACGCAGGGGCGGCGAACTGCGCGAGGCGAGCTGGGAGGAGGCCTTCGACGCCGTCGCCGCAGGTGTCCGACCCGTCGTCGAGCGGTACGGGGCGGACTCCGTCGGCGTGGTCCTCGGGAACCCGAACGTGCACACCATGGCCGGCGCCCTCTACCCGCCCGTCCTGCTCGCCGCGCTGCGCACCCGCAGCCTGTTCACCGCCTCCACGGTCGACCAGATGCCCAAGCACGTCTCGAGCGGGCTGCTGTTCGGCGACGCCAACGCCATCCCCGTGCCGGACCTCGACCACACCGACCACCTGCTGCTGATAGGCGCCAACCCGCTGGAGTCGAACGGGAGCCTGTGCACGGCTCCCGACTTCCCCGGCAAGCTGAAGGCGCTCAAGGCCCGAGGCGGCACCCTCACCGTCATCGACCCGCGCCGCACCCGCACCGCCAAGCTCGCCGACCGGCACATCGCGATCCGCCCCGGCACCGACGCACTGCTCCTGGCGGCCATGGCATACGTCCTCTTCGAGGAAAAGCTGGTCGACCTGGGCGAGTTGACGCCGCACGTCCAAGGGGTCGACGAAGTGGAGGCCGCCGTCGCGGACTTCAGCCCGGACGCGGTGGCCGACGCCTGTGACGTGGCGGCCGCCGAGATCCGTACCCTCGCCCGCGAACTCGCCGCCGCCCCCACCGCCGCCGTCTACGGCCGCATCGGCAGCTGCACCGTCCCGCACGGCACCCTCGCCAGCTGGCTCGTGGACGTCCTCAACGTCCTCACCGGCAACCTCGACCGTCCCGGCGGCGCCCTCTTCCCGCAGGCGGCCACCGACAGGACTCCGCGGCCCGCCGGACCCGGGCGCGGGTTCGTGCTCGGCCGCTGGTCGTCGCGGGTGCGCCGGCACCCGGAGGCGAAGGGCGAGTTGCCGCTCTCCGCGCTCGCCGAGGAGATCGACACCGCCACCGAGGAAGGGGAGCCGGTCCGGGCCCTCATCACCGTCGCCGCCAATCCGGTGCTGTCGGCCCCGGACGGCGACCGGCTGGACAAGGCCCTGGACTCCCTCGACTTCATGGTCAGCGTCGACCCCTACCTGAACGAGACCTCGCGCCACGCGCACGTCGTGCTGCCCCCGCCGCCGCCCTCGCAGAGCCCGCACCACGACTTCGCCTTCAACACCCTCGCCGTGCGCAACCAGGTCCGCTACACCCGCCCCGCCGTCCCCCTCGAGCCCGGCCGGATGGCCGAGACCGAGATCCTCGCCCGGCTCATCCTCGCCGCGACCGGCATGCACGGCGCCGACCCGGCGGCGGTCGACGCCATGGTGATCGACCAGACCCTCGGCAAGGCCGTGCAGGACCCGCACTCCCCGGTGCACGGACGCGACCCGAAGGAACTCGCCGCACAGCTCACCGGCGTGAGCGGCCCGGAGCGGCGACTGGACATGATGCTGCGCCTCGGCCCCTACGGCGACGGCTTCGGCGTACGGCCGGACGGGCTGAGCCTGGCCCGGCTCCTCGAACACCCGCACGGCATCGACCTCGGCCCGCTCCGCACGCGTCTGCCGCAGCCACTGAAGACCAGGAGCGGCAAGGTCGAGCTGCTGCCCCAGCCCATCGCCGACGACCTGCCCCGGCTGCGCGCGGCCCTGCGCGAGCGTGCCGACGGGCTGGTCCTGGTCGGCCGTCGGCATCTGCGGTCCAACAACAGCTGGATGCACAACGTGCCCGCCCTGACCGGCGGCACCAACCGCTGCACGCTCCACATCCACCCCGCGGACGCCGAACGCCTCGGCGTGCGGGACGGGGCGGCGGTCCGCGTCAAGGGCGCCGGGGGAGAGGTGACCGCCCCGGCCGAGGTCACCGAGGGGGTGCGGCCGGGAGTGGTGAGCCTGCCGCACGGCTGGGGCCACGACCGGCCCGGCACCCGGCTCAGCCACGCCGCCACCGACCCCGGCGTCAACGTCAACCAGCTCCTCGACGGCAGCCTGCTCGACCCGCTGTCCGGCAACGCGGTCCTGAACGGCGTGCCCGTGGAGGTCGCCGCCGTGACCGAAAAACTCAAGCCTGTGACCTGAGCAAAGCCGTGACCTGGACTTTCGCGCTTATTGCTCGCACGTCAACGTCTTGTTAACGCCGTTTGAACGGACCTAACGTCGTCGCACCGCCTGCCCGGTGGAATGTTCAAGGGCGAACGTTAGGTATCCACTCATGCTGACCATCCTCGGCTTCGCCATGATCGCGACCTTCCTGGTCCTGATCATGCTGAAGAAGATGTCGCCGATCGCGGCGCTCGTGCTGATCCCCGCGCTGTTCTGCGTGTTCGTCGGCAAGGGCGCGAAGCTCGGCGACTACGTCCTCGACGGCGTCACCAGCCTCGCGCCCACCGCGGCGATGCTCATGTTCGCGATCGTCTACTTCGGTGTGATGATCGACGTCGGGCTCTTCGACCCGATCGTCCGGGGCATCCTGAAGTTCTGCAAGGCCGACCCGCTGCGGATCGTCGTCGGCACCGCCGTCCTCGCCGCGATCGTGTCGCTCGACGGCGACGGCTCCACCACCTTCATGATCACGGTCTCGGCGATGTACCCGCTGTACAAGCGCCTGAAGATGAGCCTGGTCGTGATGACGGGTGTGGCCGCCATGGCGAACGGCGTGATGAACACCCTGCCCTGGGGCGGACCGACCGCCCGCGCCGCGACCGCGCTGAAGCTGGACGCCAGTGACATCTTCGTGCCGATGATCCCGGCCCTGGCCGTGGGCCTGCTGTTCGTCCTCGCGCTCTCGTACGTCCTCGGCCACCGCGAGCGCAAGCGGCTCGGTGTGCTGACACTGGACGAGGCGCTGGTGGAGGAGCCGGAGACGGAGACCGTCCTGGTGGGCGCCGGTTCAGGCAAGGGCACCGGTTCCGGCCAGGCCCCGGTGCGCACCGGTGGTGCGGGCTCCGGTACCGACGCGGACGCCCCCGAGGGCGAGGACGACGGCCTGCAGGGCCTCGACCCGGGCCGGCCCACCCTGCGCCCCAAGCTGTACTGGTTCAACGCGCTCCTCACGGTCGCCCTGCTCACCGCCATGATCATGGAGTGGCTGCCGATCCCGGTGCTGTTCCTGATCGGCGCGGCCCTCGCGCTGACCGTCAACTTCCCGCACATGCCGGACCAGAAGGCCCGACTCGGCGCGCACGCCGAGAACGTCCTCAACGTCTCCGGCATGGTCTTCGCCGCCGCCGTCTTCACCGGCGTCCTGCAGGGCACCGGCATGGTCGACCACATGGCCGAGTGGCTGGTCGCCAACGTCCCCGACGGCATGGGGCCGCACATGGCCTTCGTCACCGGTGTGCTGAGCATCCCGCTCACGTACTTCATGTCCAACGACGGCTTCTACTTCGGCATCCTCCCGGTGCTCGCCGAGGCCGGCCACGCGCACGGCGTCTCCTCCCTGGAGATCGCCCGCGCCTCCCTCGTCGGCCAGCCGCTGCACATGTCCAGCCCGCTCGTCCCGGCCGTGTACGTGCTCGTCGGCATGGCCAAGGTCGAGTTCGGCGACCACACCCGGTTCGTGGTCAAGTGGGCGGCCCTGACCTCGCTGGTGGTACTCGGCGCGGGAATCCTGTTCGGCATCATCTGATCTCCACGGAAGGGAACGTCCATGGGGCCCGGTGGGAACCGCGGCTGGCTGCTCCGCCTCGTCATCGCCTTCGGCTTCGCGCAGGGGGCGGTGTCGATGGCCCGGCCCGCCGTCTCCTACCGGGCCCTCGCGCTGGGCGCGGACGAGCGGGCGGTCGGTGTGATCGCGGGCGTGTACGCCCTGCTTCCGCTCTTCGCGGCCGTACCGCTCGGCCGCCGCACCGACCACGGCCGCTGCGCACCCCTGCTGCCGGCCGGCGTGGTGCTGATATCCGGCGGCTGCGTACTCAGCGGCCTCGTCGGCTCGCTGTGGGCGATGGCGCTGTGGAGCGGGGTCATGGGTCTCGGCCACCTCTGCTTCGTGATCGGCGCCCAGTCGCTCGTGGCCCGGCAGTCGGCGCCGCACGAACAGGACCGCAACTTCGGCCACTTCACCATCGGCGCCTCGCTCGGCCAGCTGATCGGCCCGGTGGCGGCGGGCACGCTGATCGACGGCCTGGACATGGCGGGCTCCAGTGCGCTGGCCCTCGTGGTGGCGGGTGCGGGCGCGGCCGTCGCCTGCACGTCGCTGTGGCGCATCGAGGACCGTACGGCCGTCAGGGCCGGCGGCGGACGGGGCGAGCGCGTCGCGGTCGGCCGCATCCTCCGCGCCCGGGGAGTCCCCGCGGGCATGCTCATCAGTCTGTCCGTGCTGTCGGCCACCGACATCCTCACCGCCTATCTGCCGGTGGTCGGCGAGCACCGGGGCATCGCGCCGTCCGTGGTCGGCGTCCTGCTCAGCCTGCGCGCCGGTGCCACCATCGCCTGCCGGCTGGTGCTCACGCCGCTGCTGCGGCTGCTCGGCCGCTCCCTGTTGCTCACCGTGACCTGTCTGCTGGCGGCCGTGCTGTGCGCGGGGGTCGCGGTGCCGGTGCCGGTGTGGGCGCTCGGCCTGATGCTGACCGCGCTCGGCTTCTGCCTCGGCGTCGGCCAGCCGCTGTCCATGACGACCGTCGTCCAGGCCGCACCCGACGGCGCCCGTTCGACGGCCCTCGCCCTGCGCCTGACCGGCAACCGCCTCGGCCAGGTCGCCGCGCCCGCCGCCGCGGGCCTGGTCGCCGGGCTCACCGGGGTGGCGGCGCCCTTCGTGATGCTCGGAGCGCTCCTGCTGCTGTCGGCGGGCAGTGCCCTGCGGGCGCCGGGGGACCCGGCAAAGGCGCGGGACGCGGCCGAGCCCGGTGTGCACGAGCGCCGTGAAGGGCCCGCGTTGCGCCGGTCGGGCGACACCTGACGGCGCGTCGGGCGCGGTTGCCGCGAGGCTCGGGGTGGGTGTGAAAGAGAGTCAGATGAAAGGTCGATTTGTATGAAAATCGTCTGACTCGGAGGAGTACGCATGCCCACCTTGACACTCCCACCCGCCCTCGGCACCCGGCTCGGCGCCGCCGCCCTCACCGCCCTCTCCGCGGCGGGAGCCACCTGGCTGGCGACGCCGGCCGCCATGGCGCAAGGGGAAGCGGGCGACATCAGGATCCACCGGGTGGGCGTGCCGTTCGGCGTCTCGAAGGACGACCCCGTGGTCTGCCGGTTCTATCTCGACGCCGTCAACTTCGACTCCCTGCCGAGCGTCGCCTACCTCATCCAGGCGCAGCCGCCACTGCCCACCAGCGCGACCGTGACGGGCACCATCGCGCTCGGCCCCGGCTCCGGCGCCGGCCACACCGACCCGCTGGGGCTGGCCGACGGCCAGTACCGGCTCACCTGGACCGCGGGCAACACACCCAGGGAGAAGATCTTCCGCGTCGACTGCCACGACGGACGGGACGCCGGCCGTCCCGGGGCACCGGGTGACCCGGGCGGCAACGGGGCCGCCGCCAACGGGGCCGGCGGCAACGGGTTCGCCGGTAACGGGGGCCCCGGCAACCAGGGCGCCGACGGCAACGGGGACCCCGGCCGCATCGAGGACCACGGCGGCGACGACGACCACGGCCGCGACGCGGGAGCGGGAGCCGGCGGGCACGAGGACGGCGGGCCGAAGGGCGGCGTCCACGCCGGCGGCGGCGGCCTCGTCGACACGGCCGCGGCCTACACCCCGCTGACCGCGGCCGCGGCCGTGGGGCTGGTCGTGGTCAGCGGAGCCGTGTACCTCCGGCTGATCCGCCGGCGCCCCCATGGTGCCGCGTAGGCGCAGACGCAGGCCCTGGCATCGGACCCGGGCGTACCGCCTCACCAGGACGGCCGTGCTCGTGACCGTCCTGGTGACCGCGGTCCGGTGCGGCGGGCACGAGCAGCCGGAAGGAACGGACCCGGCGGCCCACGGGCGAGCCGCACCCCCGCCCCGGCCCCTGCCGCCGTCCCCGGCGACCACCCTGCGGGTCCCCTCCCTCGGGGTCGACGCGCCGATCGTCGGCGTACGGCTCGGCGCGGACCGCCAGTTGGAGACGCCGCCGCTGGACAAGCCCAAGCTCGTCGGCTGGTACCAGGACGGGCCCACCCCGGGCGAGACGGGCACGGCCGTGGCCGTCGGCCACCGCGACACCAGGACCGGCCCCGCGGTGTTCGCCGCCCTCGCACAGGTGCCGCCGGGCAGCCGCATCGAAGCCGGCCGTGTAGACGGCCGCACCGCCGTCTACACGGTGGACCGCGTCCGCGTCTTCGACAAGGACGACTTCCCCGACAAGGAGGTGTACGGCCCGAGCAGCCGCCCCGAACTACGGGTCCTCACCTGCGGCGGCCTCTACAACCGGAGGACGGGCTACACCAGCAACGTGGTCGTCTTCGCCCACCTGACCGCGACACGGTGAGCGCCGGACCGTCGGACGGGGGCGGCCCGGCCCCGCCGTCCGTCCTGCGCACATCCCGTCCGGTATCTCACCTGTCGGACGGGGACGCCCTGATCTCGCCCGATCCCTTCCGCCGGGCGCGCACATCCCGTTAGCTTCCGTGACGCACAGGCCTCATGCGTCCCGCAGGAGGCACGGGAGCGCCCCGGGGGCAGCCGACATGACACGCGCCATATCCCTGCACGACGTCAGCAAGGCCTACGAGCGAGGGCCCCGGGTGGTGGACGGGCTGGCGCTGGACATCGCGCCGGGGGAGTTCCTCGTGCTGCTCGGGCCGTCCGGGTGCGGCAAGTCCACCGTGCTGAGGATGATCGCCGGGCTGGAGGAGATCGACGAGGGGCAACTGCTCCTCGACGGCGAGTACGCCAACCACCTCACCCCGTCCGAGCGGAACATCGCGATGGTCTTCCAGAACTTCGCCCTGTATCCGAACATGACCAGCCGGGACAACATAGGTTTCCCGCTGCGCATCGAGGCCCCCGGCGATGATCCCGGGCCCCGGGTGGACGCCACCGCGCGCATGCTCGGCATCGAGGACCTCCTCGACCGCTTCCCCAGGCAGCTGTCCGGCGGCGAGCGCCAGCGCGTCGCCATGGGGCGGGCCATCGCCCGCCACCCCTCCGCCTTCCTCATGGACGAACCCCTCTCCAACCTCGACGCCAAACTGCGCAACCACCTGCGCGCCGAGATCGCCCAGCTCACCCGGGAGCTGGGCGTCACGACCGTGTACGTCACGCACGACCAGGCCGAGGCCATGTCGCTCGGCGACCGGGTCGCCGTCCTGCGGGGCGGCCTCCTCCAGCAGGTCGGCACCCCGCGCGAGGTGTACGCGCTGCCGCGCAACGTCTTCGTCGCCGCCTTCGTCGGCACCCCGCGCATCAACCTCCTGCGGGGTCTCGTCCGTGCCCCGCTGGACGGCGCGATGAGCATCAACCTCGGCAGACAGTCCCTGCCCCTGTTCGAACCCGTCTCCCTGGACCACCGCATGCTGCGCGTCCAGCAGGGCCGGGAGGTGATCGTCGGCCTGCGCTCGGAGGCGGTACGTATCGCCAAGCACAGCGCCGCCCGCCAGGGCGAGGTGCCGATCACCGGGCTGGTGCGGCACGTGGAGTTCCAGGGACACGAGATGCTGGTCCACCTCGACACGGGCTCACGCCCCGCCGTCGTACCCGACATGGAGGCCGCCCGCCCGAACGCCCGTCCCGCCCGGCGCCGCCACCGGGAGGGCGCCGGTGTCCTGGACCGGCTGAGGGAGCGCGCGGGCACGCTGCGCGCCGGCCCGGTGGTGGTCCTGGACGAACCGGCCGCCATCGAGACCGTTCCCGAGCCCCCGGAGGGCCGCCTGCCCGGCGACCTGGTGGTGCGCACCTCCCCCGACCTGCAGCTCCGCCACGGTATGCAGATCCCGCTCCTCGTCGACCTCGCCCATCTCTTCGTCTTCGACGACCGGGGCGAGCGCATCTCCCCGTCCCCCGCCCGGGTTCCGGACCTGGGAGAGTGAGTCGACGACAGGGCGTGCTGGCGCGCGAAAACTATCGCCGCTAGTTTGTGAGTCGTACGGGGGCCCACGAGCCGGATGGCGGCCCATGAGCCCGTACGGCGGCCCACGAGCCGGACGAAACGCCCGCCGGAAGGAAACAGCGATGAAGCCACACGACGGCCTCTACATAGACGGAGCCTGGCGCCCCGCCGCCGGCGGCGATCTGATCGAGGTCGTGAACCCGGCCGACGAGCAGGTCATCGGCCAGGTCCCGGCGGCCGGTGCCGAGGACGTCGACGCCGCCGTACGGGCCGCCCGCGCCGCCCTCCCGGGCTGGGCCGCCACACCCCCCGCCGAGCGGGCGGCCCGACTGGCCGCGCTGCGGGACGTACTCGTGGCCCGCCAGGAGGAGATCGCCGAGACGGTCACCGCGGAACTCGGCGCGCCCCTGAAGCTCTCGCAGGCCGTGCACGCCGCCCTGCCGATCGCGGTCGCGGGCTCGTACGCCGAGCTGGCCGCCACCCACCCCTTCGAGGAGAAGGTCGGCAACTCCACCGTCCACCTCGAACCGGTCGGCGTGGTCGGCGCGATCACCCCCTGGAACTACCCCCTGCACCAGATCGTCGCCAAGGCCGCCCCGGCGCTGGCCGCGGGCTGCACGGTCGTCCTGAAGCCCGCCGAGGACACCCCGCTCACCGCCCAGCTCTTCGCGGAGGCCGTGCACGAGGTGGGCGTACCGGCCGGGGTCTTCAACCTGGTCACCGGTCTCGGCCCGGTCGCCGGCCAGGCCCTCGCCGAGCACCCGGACGTCGACCTGGTCTCCTTCACCGGCTCCACCGCCGTCGGCAGGCGGATCGGCGCGGTGGCCGGCGGCGCCCTGAAGAAGGTCGCCCTCGAACTCGGCGGCAAGTCCGCCAACGTGATCCTGCCGAGCGCCGACCTCGCCAAGGCGGTCAATGTCGGCGTGGCCAACGTGATGAGCAACTCCGGCCAGACCTGCAGCGCCTGGACCCGCATGCTCGTGCACGCCGACCAGTACGACGAGGCCGTGGAGCTGGCCCGGGCCGCCGCCGCCAAGTACGGCGACCGCATCGGCCCGGTCGTCAACGCCAAGCAGCGCGACCGCGTGCGCGGCTACATCGAGAAGGGCCTCGCCGAGGGTGCCCGCCTGGTGGCCGGCGGCCCCGACGCCCCGCGCGAGCGCGGCTACTACGTCAGCCCCACCGTCTTCGCCGACGTCACCCCTGAGATGACCATCGCCCAGGAGGAGATCTTCGGCCCGGTCCTCACCGTCCTGAAGTACGTGGACGAGGAGGACGCCCTGCGCATCGCCAACGGCACGGTGTACGGCCTCGCCGGTGCCGTGTGGGCGGGCAGCGAGGCGGAGGCGGTCGCCTTCGCCCGCCGCATGGACACCGGCCAGGTCGACATCAACGGCGGCCGCTTCAACCCCCGCGCCCCCTTCGGCGGCTACAAGCAGTCCGGGGTCGGCCGGGAACTCGGCGCCCACGGACTCACCGAGTACCTCCAGACCAAGTCCCTCCAGTTCTAAGGGAGTTCGCGAGTCATGGCCGTACGAGCCGCCGTCCTGCCCGCCATCGGCGCACCCCTGGAGATCACCGGCGTCGAACTCCCGGACCCGGGCCCCGGGCAGGTCCGCGTCCGCCTCGCCGCCGCCGGGGTGTGCCACTCCGACCTGTCGCTGTCCAACGGCCGCCTGCGGGTGCCGGTCCCGGCCGTCCTCGGCCACGAGGGCGCGGGCACGGTCGTCGCCGTGGGGGAGGGCGTCACTCATGTGACCCCCGGCGCACGGGTGGTCCTCAACTGGGCCCCGTCCTGCGGCACCTGCCACGCCTGCACCCTGGGCGAGGTCTGGCTGTGCGCCAACGCCCTGAACGGCGCCGCCGACGTGTACGCCCGTACCGTCGACGGCACCGACCTCCACCCCGGGCTGAACGTCGCCGCGTTCGCCGAGGAGACGGTCGTCGCCGCGTCCTGCGTACTGCCCCTCCCGGAGGGCGTCCCGCTCGCCGACGCGGCCCTCCTCGGCTGCGCCGTCCTGACCGGCTACGGCGCCGTCCACCACTCGGCGCGGGTCCAGCCGGGCGAGACCGTCGCGGTGTTCGGGGTGGGCGGCGTCGGCCTGGCCACCCTCCAGGCGGCCCGGATCGCCGGGGCCGCGCGGATCGTCGCCGTGGACGTCTCCCCCGAGAAGGAGGAACTGGCCCGGGGTGCGGGCGCCACCGACTACGTCCTCGTCTCCGAGAACACCCCCCGGGACATCCGCGCCCTCACCGGCAAGCAGGGCGTCGACGTCTCCGTGGAGTGCGTGGGCCGCGCGGTCAGCATCCGCGCGGCCTGGGAGTCCACCCGCCGCGGCGGCCGTACGACGGTGGTCGGCATCGGCGGCAAGGACGAGCAGGTCACCTTCAACGCCCTGGAGATCTTCCACTGGGGTCGCACCCTGTCCGGCTGCGTCTACGGCAACTGCGACCCGGGCCGCGACCTGCCCGTGCTCGCCGAGCACGTACGGGCGGGCCGGCTGGACCTCGGCACGCTGGTCACCGAGCGGATCGCCCTCGACGGCATCCCGGCCGCCTTCGAGAACATGCTCGCCGGCAAGGGCGGCCGGGCGCTGGTGGTGTTCTGACCGGTCAGGACACCCGCTCGGATCGCGGCTCCGGCTCGGGGGCCGCGGCCCGGGCCGTCCGCGCCCGGGACCGGGAGACCGCCACACCCGCCAGGCACAGCACCCCGCCCGCCAGCGTCAGCGGGCCCGGCACCTCACCGAGCGCCAGCCAGGACATCAGGACGACCAGCGCGGGCACCGCGTACGTGGTCGCGCCCATACGGCTGGCGGTGGTGCGGGCGAGGGCGTACGCCCACGTGGTGAAGGCCAGCGCCGTCGGGAAGACGCCGAGGTAGACCATGTCGAGGGTGGCCGAGAGCGGGGCGTGGGCGGCGCCCTGGACCAGTTGCCCGGCGAACGGCAGACAGCACACCGCGCCCACCAGACACCCGAAGGTCGTCACCTGCAGGGCGCTCGCCGCACCCAGCGCCGGCTTCTGCGCCACCACCCCGGCGGCGTACGTCATCGCGGCGAGCAGGCACAGCGCCACTCCGAGCACCGAGGACCCGTCGCCCCCGGACATCGACAGCCCCACGGTCACGGCACCGGCGAACGACACCGCCATGCCCGCCAGCAGCCGCGGCGGCATCGGGTCCCCCAGCAGCCGGGAGCCGAGCAGCGCGATGAGCAGGGGGCCGATGTTCACCACCAGGGCGGCCGTACCGGCGTCGACCTGCTGTTCGCCCCAGTTGAGCACCACCATGTAGACGCCGAACCACAGCAGCCCCGATATGGCGATCCCGCGCCAGGCGGGCCTCGGCGGAACCCCCTCCCGCCGGACGAGACAGATCAGCCCGAGCACCAGCGCTCCGGACAACAGCCGTCCGAGCGCCAGCGCGCCCGGCGGGTACGCCGCGCCCGCGCTGCGGATGGACACGAACGCGGAGGCCCAGAGCACGACGGTGACGACGGCCGCACCAGCGGCGAGCACCTCGGGGCGGAGTCGGGTGGTCGGGGAAGGGGCGGGGTTCATCATGCTCCTCAGGCTAGGGACGGGCGGGGCGAAGGACCGGCGGAAAACGGACGAGGGCGGGGCCGCTCGGGCTGGGGGCGAGTCCACCTGCCAGGGGCGCGGGCAACTGCGCGACCGGCCCCCACGCACCCGCACCCGGGACGGCGCACGGCCGCGCCCCCCGACAGGGTCAGGGCAGTGCGGCCGCCGGGATGCCCAGCAGCGCGCTGAGCGCGCGCTCGCCCCGAGCCGTCAGCTTCACCGCCCGCTCGGAGCCGATGCGCACGCACCAGCCCGCCTCCAGGGCGTGCCGGCACAGGGCCGCGCCCGCGACCCCCGCGAGGTGAGGGCGGCGCTCCGTCCAGTCGAGGCAGGCGCGGGCGAGTGGCCGGCGCCCTCCGCGCTCCAGGGCGATACCGGCCGAACCGAACCAGGCCAGCCCGGCGTCCGTCAACGCGAACCCGGTGTCCTGGCGGAGCAGTCCGCGCTCGGTCAGCGCGTCCGTGACCGTGATGCCGAGCCGCCCGGCGAGATGGTCGTAGCAGGTGCGGCCGCGGGCCATCGCGGACCCGGCGCTCGACTCGCGCAGGGTGCGCGGGCGCCGGGCCGCGGCGGGCGCGACCTGGGCGGCCAGGTCCTCCACCAGTTGTGCCACCCGCGCGTCGGCCAGCCGGACGTACCGGTGCCGGCCCTGCCGTTCCTCGGCGAGCAGCCCGCCCGCGACCAGCTTGCCCAGGTGCTCGCTCACGGTGGAGGCGGCGACCCCCGCGTGCCGGGCCAGCTCACCCGCCGTCCAGGCCCGCCCGTCCAGCAGCGCCAGCAGACACACGGCCCGCGTCTCGTCCGCGATCAGCCCGGCGAGCCCCGCGAGCCCCGCTGCCTGGGGGTCCTTGGTGGTCATGCCCTCCAGCATGCGGCACGGACGGTTCGGTGGCCGCCGAAGTGTCCCTGCGGGAAGAAAATTCCCGGAACCGTGAACCGAACGGTCCCCCCGGTCCGATGAGGGAGCGTGGCGTACAAGGAGCGGCAGGAGCGCAGCGACGGACAGTTGCTGCGCGCGGTGGAGGACGGCGACAGCCGCGCCTTCGAGCTGCTCTACCGGCGCTACGAGCCGTGGCTGGTCGCCCGGCTCACGTACCGGTGCCCCGACGCCGGCATCGTGGACGACGTGGTCCAGGAGACCTTTCTCGCCCTGTGGCGCGGCAGCGCCCGCTACCGCGAGCAGGAAGGCGCGGACGCGGCCGGCTGGTTGTGGCGCATCGCCTCGCGACGGCTCGTCGACTTACAGCGCGGGCACGGAGCCAGGCAGCGGCTCCTGCAGGTGCTCGGCCGGTTCCGGCACCAGGCACACCCCTCCGCCGAGGACGAGGCGCTGCTCGGCCTGCCGCACGGTGAACTCGCGCAAGCGATGAGGAAGTTGCCCGTCGAGCTCAGGGCGGTACTGCAGGCCACCGTTGTCGAGGGCCTGACCACCGCGGAGGCCGCGGAGGCACTGCGCATCCCACCGGGAACCGTGAAGACCCGTGCCATGAGAGCACGTCGACGACTGAGGAAGGAACTGGCATGAGCGCCGCAGACCCAGCGGGAGCGGGGAAGGAGCAGGCGATGACCTCTCGGTCTCCCAGGGAGTCCCACCCACCGGGCCCCAGCCCTCATGTCCCGGAGACCGTGCTGCGGGCCTATGCGGCCGGGCGGCTGGACTCGCCCGGCCTCGCACGGACGGACACCCATCTGGCGAGTTGCACAGGCTGCCGGCGCCGGCTCGTCGCCGATGGAGACCGGGCGCGGACCGACGCCGGCTGGGCACGGCTCGACGCCGCCAAGGACGTTCCACAGCCGGGCTTGATCGAACGTGCCCTGGTGCGGCTCCGGGTTCCCGATCACACAGCACGCCTGATCTCCGCCACTCCGGCGCTGCGCCGCTCCTGGCTCACGGGAACCCTGCTCACGCTGCTGCTGGCGCTCGTCGTGGCCCGTCTGGGGCACGCCGTCTCCGCCACACTGCCCTTCCTCGTGGTGGCACCCGCCCTGCCGGTCGCCGGGGTGGCAGCCTCCTTCGGCCCGCGGGTGGACCCCATGTACGAGATGACACTCGTGGCCCCGCTGCACGGCCTGCGCCTGCTGCTTCCGCGTACCCTCACGGTGGTCGCCACCGCTCTGGTCCCCGCCGTGGCGACCGCTGTGGCCATGCCGGGTCCGGCCCTGCACGCGTTCGGCTGGCTCCTGCCGTCGCTCGCGCTCACCGCGCTCACCCTGGCGCTGTCCGTACGGCTCGATCCGGTGGTGAGCGCCGGGACGGTCGGCGGCGCCTGGACCTGCTGCGTCCTCCTCGCCTTCCGCCCGGTGCTGGACTTCCTGCCCTCCGTCGCGGGGCAGTTGTGCGCCGCGGCGGTCCTCTCGACGGCCGCGTTCGCCATCGCCGCGATGCGCACGCGCTACGCCCTGGCGGTCCCGGGGCACTGATCCCGCTTCCGTCCGACCCACCATCACGCACGACCCGACCCTGGGGGACCCGTACCGATGAGCCCGGCCGAACCGAGTCACACCATGAGCACAGCCGCAGTCGTGGTCCGCGAACTCACTGTGGACTACCGGAACTTCCGCGCACTGAGGGGTGTGTCGCTCAGCCTCGAGCCCGGCGTCACGGGACTCCTCGGGCCCAACGGCGCGGGCAAGACCACGCTGCTGCGTACGCTGGCGACGGCTTCCCCACCCGGCGGTGGGGACGTCCGCGTCCTGGGCATGGACCCGCGCACCCCGGAGGGCCGGCTCGCCATCCGCCGCCGTCTCGGCTATCTGCCGCAGGACCCCGGGTTCCATCCCTCCTTCACCGCCTTCGAGTTCGTCGACTACGTGGCCATCCTCAAGGAGATGACCGACCGGGCCGCCCGGCACCAGGAGGTTCTCCGGGTACTCGACGCGGTCGGAATGGCGGAGCGCCGGAGCAAGAGGATCAAGCAGTTGTCGGGAGGCATGCGCCAGCGGGTTGCGCTGGCCGCCGCTCTCGTCGGCGATCCCGGATTCATCGTTCTGGACGAGCCGACCGTCGGCCTCGATCCCGAGCAGCGGCTGCGTTTCCGGGAACTGATCGCCGACCTCGGCGACGGCAGGACCGTGCTGCTGTCCACTCACCAGACCGAGGACGTCGCCGCGCTCTGCCGCCGGGTCGTCGTACTCGACCACGGCACCGTGAAGTTCGACGGCGAACCGTCGGCCCTCGCCGGTGTCGCGACCGGCCGCGTGTGGAACGGCGCCGAACGGGACCCGCGGGCCCTCGCCGGCTGGCGCACCGGAGCCGGAAGCGTACGCAACATCGGCACGCCTCCGCCCGGCGCGACGCTGGTCGAACCGACCCTCGAGGACGGCTATCTGCTGCTGCTGGACGCCACCCAGAAGGATGCCGCATGACCGCCGGCGGTGAGGTGCCGCGCGTCGCCCCACCCGCATCCGGCGGCCGGGGTCCGGCACGCCGCGGGGTGCCGGCGCTGGCCCGAGTCGAGTCGGTGCGGCTGCTGCGCCACCCGGCCATGCTCGGCGGGCTCGGGGCGTGTCTTCTCCTCTGGGGACACGCCCTGGTCACCGGCGACGCCGCCAACCGGTACCCGGTGCTGCAGGACAGCTCCCGCCAGGTCCAGTTGCCCCTGCTGCTGATCGCCGCGGGAACCCTGCTCGCCGCGAACCTCGGTGCGCTGCGCAGCCGCAGGCACGGTGTGGAGCCGGTGTACGCGGTCACAGGCCTCGGCATCCGGGCCCGCACGCTGGCCCACCTGCTGGCGGTGCTGCCCGCCGTCGTCCTGTCGGCGCTGCTCGTCTGCGCACGCCTCGGCTACCTCGCGGCCAAGCCGGGCGCCGTCGGCACCATCCAGTGGGCCGAGGTGGCGACCGGGCCCGCCGTGGTGCTGCTCGCCGGAGTCCTCGGGGTACTGACGGCCGCTTCGAGTACGTCACCCGCCGCGGCTTCCCTGGTGGTGGCGGTGCTCGCGGTGTTCACCTTCGTCGCAGCCGTACAGAACACCGCAGACTGGCGCTGGCTCGCCGTCATCGCCGGCGAGGACGAGTTCGCGCAGCCGCTTCCGTCGGCTCTGATCGGCCGCCCGGCCGGCCGGCATCTGCTCTGGCTGACCGGGCTGAGCACGGTTTTCGCCTGCGCCGCACTGCTGCGCGGCAGGACGGACGAGGTGCCGGAGGGACCGCGCCGAGGCACCGGGGCCTTGTGGATGTGCACGGCGGCCGCCACGGTACTGGCCGTGCTTTCTGGCGTACTGCAGACGCGGGCGCTGCCCGATTCCGTCGTCCGCGCCCGGGCCGCGGCCACCGACCGTCCTGCCCGGCAGCAGAAGTGTGAGAAGCAGGGGAACGTGACGTATTGCGCCTTCCCGGAATTCACCGGCCGCGTCAAACAGTGGAACGGCGTGGTGCGCGGCATCCTCGCGCGGACGCCCGACGGCATCGCGACGGCACCGTACGCGGTGCGACAGCGCATCCTCCGGGCCGGCGCCGAGGCGCAGGACGGCGGACCGCTGCCGTCCGCCGCCTGGGAGGCCGACGACCGTCGGGCGGGCACACCCGCCGCCGTGCCCGTCGGCACGTGGTGGAGCGCGGGCAGCGCGGGCCAGGACGCGGAGAGCGACGCGGTGGCCGAGTTCTCCGCGATGTTCTCCTACCGTGTGGTGAGCGGATCGGTGCCGAAGGCCCCCCGGGTGAACACCGTCTGCGGTTCCCGGGCCGTCCTGACACTGTGGCTCGCCGCTCAGGCGTCCGGAGAGACCGCCGCCGCACTACGGGACCTCGAAGCCCGCAGCACGAGCGGGCTCACCCTGCTGGTACTGAACTCCGCCACCGGCCTCGGCTTCGAGCACCGGGAGACGCGGTTCGCCCAGGACCTGCTCGCACAGCCCGCCGACCGGATCGGCGCGCGGGTCAAGGCCTCGTGGCAGGAGCTGACCGCACCGGGCACCAGCACCGACCGCGCCGCCCAACTGCTCGGCGTGCGCGCCCCCGCGCGGGTCCCCGCTGACGAAAGCCCCTGCCGATGAGGACCGGGCGGCTGTGGCCGCTGCTTCTCCCGTACGCGCTGCGCTCCTCACGGAGGACACCGCTGCTGGTCTTCGGGTCGGTCGCGCTGCTGCTGGTCGGCGTCCCCGCGGCGGCGTCGGCCGGTCTGCGGCTCAGCGGCGCGGTGCTGCTGATACGCGCCGGCGCCGTGCTGCTCGCGGTGGGCGCCGCGTTCGTGCTGGACGACCCCGCCGCCGCCACGACAGAGGTGGTGCCGGTACCGCGCTGGGTGCCGCGCGCCGTGCGTGCCGCCATCGCGGTGGTGTCGGTCACGGCGCTCTGGACGGGCGTACTGGTCCTGGGCGCACGGGCGGTGGCACCGGAAGAACGCGACCTGCTGCCCGGATGGGGCCTCACCCTGGAAGCCGCCGGCCTGCTCGCCGCGGTGCTCGCGCTCGCCGCGCTGGGGCTCCGCCGCACCGCGGGCACGTCGGGCGGGACACTGGCGGCGCCGGGCGCGGTGCTGTGTGTCCTCGTCTGCGTACCGATCCCCCTGCCGACCGGACTGCAGCCGTTCGCCCAGCCCCTGTCGGCGGGCTGGGACCCGTCGCGCCGGCTGTGGGCCGCACTGCTGTGCGCGGCTGCCGGGACCCTGCTCGCCCTGATCGGGGAACCGTCGGCTTCCGCGGCGGCCACCACGAAGCGCCGCCGACTCCCTACCCGGCCCGGCTGAGCCGCTCGTACTGCCGCACCAGCCCGTCCAGCAGTGCCGTGAGACCCGTCTCGAAGGCCCGCTCGTCGATCTTCTCCGGCTGGTCGGCGAGGAGGTGGGCCTGGCCGAGGTGGGGGTAGTCGGCGGGGTCGTACGCGCTCTCGTCGTCGACGAAGCCTCCGGCGAAGGAGCCGAGCGCGGAACCCATGATGAAGTACCGCATCAGTGCGCCGATCGAGGTGGCCTGGGCCGGCGGCCAGCCCGCCTCGACCATCGCGCCGTAGACGGCGTCGGCGAGGCGCAGCGCGGCCGGGCGGCGGCCGGGGCCGCGGGCCAGCACCGGGACGATGTTGGGGTGGTCGCGCAGGGCCGCCCGGTAGGAGACGGCCCAGTCGTGCAGGGCGGTCCGCCAGTCCCTGCCGTCCTCGAACATCGTCAGGTCGACCTGCGCGCTCACCGAGTCGGCGACCGCCTCGAGGATCTCGTCCTTGGTACGGAAGTGGTTGTACAGCGAGGGCCCGCTCACGCCCAGTTCGGCCGCGAGCCGGCGGGTGGAGACGGCCGCGAGCCCCTCGGCGTCCACCAGTTCCCGTGCCGTCGTGACGATCCGGTCGGTGCTCAGAAGGGGCTTGCGCGGTCGGGCCATGGCGCACATAGTAGGGCTGCGACCGGAAACTAGCAGTGCTAATTTAAATGTACGGTTTTCAAGATCCGTCAATTGTGGGGTGACCTCGTCGTGAACCTGGAGCTCAGTGAGGAGCAGAGCGCCGTCCGGCAGTTGGCCCGGGACTTCGTGGAGCGTGACATCGCTCCCCACGTCGTCGCCTGGGACCGGGCGGAGGAGGTCGACCGGGGCATCGTGAAGAAACTCGGCGAGATCGGCTTCCTGGGGCTGACCATCGACGAGGAGTACGGCGGCTCGGGCGGTGACCACCTGGCGTACTGCCTGGTCACGGAGGAACTCGGACGCGGTGACTCGTCCGTGCGCGGCATCGTCTCGGTCTCGCTCGGTCTGGTCGCCAAGTCGATCGCCGCCTGGGGGAGCGAGGAGCAGAAGCGGCGCTGGCTGCCGGGGCTCACCTCCGGCGAGTACGTCGGCTGCTTCGGCCTGACCGAACCGGGCACGGGTTCCGACGCGGGCAACCTCACCACCCGTGCGGTCCGCGACGGTGACGACTATGTCGTGAGCGGCACCAAGATGTTCATCACCAACGGCACCTGGGCCGATGTCGTCCTGCTCTTCGCCCGTTCCACGGACGCCCCCGGCCACAAGGGCGTCTCCGCCTTCCTCGTGCCCACGGACACCCCCGGCCTGACCCGCCGCGCCGTCCACGGCAAGCTCGGCCTGCGCGGGCAGGCGACCGCCGAGCTGGTCCTGGAGGACGTGCGGGTACCCGCCTCCGCGATGCTGGGCGAGGAGTGGAGGGGCTTCTCCGTCGCCATGTCCGCGCTCGCCAAGGGCCGGATGTCGGTCGCGGCGGGCTGTGTCGGCATCGCCCAGGCGGCGCTGGACGCGGCGGTCCGTTACGCCGGGGAGCGCGAGCAGTTCGGCAGGAGCATCGCCCACCACCAGCTCGTGCAGGAGCTGATCAGCGACATCGCCGTCGACGTGGACGCGGCCCGGTTGCTGACCTGGCGGGTCGCCGACCTCGTGGACCGCGGCCTGCCCTTCGCCGTGGAGTCCTCCAAGGCCAAGCTCTTCGCCTCGGAGGCTGCCGTGCGCGCCGCCAACAACGCCCTGCAGGTCTTCGGCGGCTACGGCTACATCGACGAGTACCCGGCGGGCAAACTGCTCCGCGACGCCCGGGTGATGACCCTTTACGAGGGCACCAGTCAGATACAGAAGCTGCTCATCGGGCGCGCGCTGACAGGGGTTTCGGCGTTCTGAGTACCGGTCTGAGTACGCGGGCGGATGTGGCGGAGGCCACGTCCACCGAAGCTTGTCCCCATGAGTGACACACCGGTCAAGCAGCAGAGTACGGCCGCCTTCTACGGCCAGGCCGTCGCGTCCTTCGCCATCGCCATGGCGGCGACCGCCATCGGCATCTTCCGGCTGAACGCCGACGCCTGGGTGCGCGGCTTCCTCGGGATCGCCGTCCTCTACCTCGTCACCTCCGCCTTCACCCTCGCCAAGGTGATCCGGGACCGCCAGGAGGCCGGGCAGATCGTGAGCCGGGTCGATCAGGCCCGGCTGGACAAGCTGCTCGCCGAGCACGACCCCTTCGAGAAGCTCTGAGCGGACCGCGACGGCTCCGGGAGCTGTGACCGGGCACGCCAGGGCCTGTCCGGCGGATCATGCCGAAGCTCGCGCGGGGGCACCCCCATTCGCCCCGCTACCAGCGCCGATGAGGCGCCGTCCGTTTCCTGCGACCTGATCCGCCGGACAGGCCCTAAGCGCTCGCTCAGCTTCGGCGGTATGGTAGAGCTCCGGTACCGAGAGGGGCGAGTGAGCGATGAGTACGGCGGAGGAGACGGCCGGCGGCGAGGTCGAGCCGTGGGAAGAGGTCACCCCTGACGCGGCCCGGCGACTGCTCGTCGCCGCCGTGGAGGCCTTCGCCGAGCGCGGCTACCACGCGACGACGACCCGCGACATCGCGGGCCGCGCGGGCATGAGCCCGGCCGCGCTCTACATCCACTACAAGACGAAGGAGGAGCTCCTCCACCGGATCAGCCGGATCGGCCACGACAAGGCCCTGGACATCCTGCGCACGGCGGCCCGGGGCGAGGGCGGCGCCACGGAGCGGCTCGCCGACGCGGTCAGCTCCTTCGTCCGCTGGCACGCCGGGCGGCGGACGACCGCCCGGGTGGTGCAGTACGAACTGGACGCGCTCGGGCCGGACGCCCGGGCCGAGATCCTCGCGCTGCGCCGGCAGGTCGACGCGGAGGTGCGCGGGATCGTCGAGGACGGCGTCGCGTCCGGCGAGTTCCAGGTGCTCGACGTGCACGGCACCACCCTCGCGGTGCTGTCCCTGTGCATCGACGTCGCCCGCTGGTTCAACGTGAACGGCCCGCGCACGCCCGAGGAGGTCGGCTCCCTGTACGCCGACCTCGTACTGCGGATGGTCGGCGCGAAGCAGGCCCCGGACGGGGCCTAGAGGTAGTAACGGGACACCGACTCCGCGACGCAGACCGGCTTGTCGCCGCCCTCGCGCTCCACCGTGAAGGCGACGGTGACCTGGACGCCGCCCGTGACGTCCTCGACACCGGTGATCGTGGCGGTCGCGCGCAGCCGGGAGCCGACCGGGACGGGGGCGGGGAAGCGGACCTTGTTCGTCCCGTAGTTGACGCCCATCTTCACTCCCTCCACCTTGATCAGCTGCGGACCGAAGAGCGGCAGCAGCGACAGGGTCAGGTACCCGTGCGCGATGGTGGTCCCGAACGGGCCCGCGGCGGCCTTCTCGGGATCGACGTGGATCCACTGGTGATCGCCGGTGGCCTCCGCGAAGAGGTCGATCCGCTTCTGGTCGACCTCGAGCCAGTCGGTGTGGCCGAGCTGCTCGCCCACGGCCGCCTTCAGCTCGTCGGGGGAGGTGAAGATCCTCGGTTCTGCCATGTCCAGGCCTCTCACGTCACGGAGCCGGTTTCCTAAGCGACTGCTTAGCATGGTCGGTGGCGGGACCGATGTCAACGACAGGGGAGTGGGCCCGGGTGGGTAGGCTCTCAGGAGTGCCCAAGATCCCTGAGAAGATCCACGAGCTGACCGTCGGACAGGTGTCCGCGCGCAGCGGCGCCGCCGTCTCCGCCCTGCACTACTACGAGTCCAAGGGCCTCATCCACAGTCGCCGCACGTCGGGCAACCAGCGCCGCTACACCCGCGACACCCTGCGCCGCGTCGCCTTCGTCCGCGCCGCCCAGCGCGTCGGCATCCCGCTCGCGACCATCCGCGAGGCCCTCGCCGAACTCCCCGAGGAGCGCACTCCCACCCGCGAGGACTGGGCGCGCCTCTCCGAGGCCTGGCGCTCCGAACTGGACGAGCGCATCCGCCGGCTGAACCGTCTGCGGGACCACCTCACGGACTGCATCGGCTGCGGATGCCTGTCCCTGGACACATGCGTGCTGTCCAACCCGGACGACCAGTACGGTGAACGGCGCGTGGGTTCCAGTCTGCTGGCCGAGCCGCCCCGGCGCTGACGCGGCCTGCAGGCCTGAGCCAGGGGCGCCCCCCGCCTCCGGCCCGGACGGCATCAGCCCTGACTCCCCCAGGGGATCCGCAGTGCCGCGGTCACCAACTCGGCGTTGTCCGAAGCCCGTTGCCCGTCGGGCAGCAACAGTGTGTCCTCCAGCCCGACACGCGTCGCCAGCCCCAGTCGTCTCGCCAGCCGAAGCACCGGCCACGTCCCGCCCTCCTCGCCGTGCAGCAGCACCGGGCGGCTGTGGGCCTCGCCCAGGTCGGACAGCAGGGAACGCGCCGACGTCTCGGCGGTGTCCGGGTCCGGGTCCGTCACCTCGGCGAGTACCCGCAGCATCTTCGGGCCGAGCGGTGACACCGCGAACCGGGCCGCGCCGTCCGTCCCGGACCAGATGCCCGCTTCGACACCGATCCCCATGGTGAGCAGCTGCGCCGCGATCCGCTCCGCGCCCGGCTCGTGCCAGTTGACCGAGGCGAAGTCGGGCAGCACCGACCAGCCGCGCACCCGCGCGAGCCGCTCCGCCGGGTCCGGCGCGGCCCACGCGCCGGTGGTCACCCCGACCGGCACCGACACCCGCGCCCGTATCGTGTCGACCGTCGCCGCGACCACGCGCGGGGACAGACTGTCCTGCCCGCACGGCGTCTTGGGATGGACGTGCACCTCGCCGGCCCCGGCCGCGACGGCCTCGGCCGCGGCCTCCGCCATCGCCTCCGGCGACAAGGGCACGCCCGCGCCGTCGGAGCCCCCTCGGGACCCGTTGAGACATACCTGCACCATGCCTCCATGGTGCGGCTCACCACTGACAACCGCCCCACCGCACAAGGGGGGGTACGGCATCCCCCTGCGCACCCCCGCTCGGTCAGGCCGACATCAGCAACCGCCCGCGCCTGGTGTACGCCAGGGCCTCGGGTGTGAGCACGGGGCGGGGGACGAGGATCCCGCAGTCTGTGCAGACGGGACCCGACGACGGTTCGTGGTCCAGGTCGTACTTCCAGAGGAGGCGCTCCCCGTCGCACACCGGGCAGCACGAGCCCGGTTCGCGCTCCAGGGCGGCGATCAGCCGTCGCAGCACCTCCGCGAGGGGTTCATCGGGGTGGACACGGGGGTCGTCGCACCAGGCGACGCCGAAGCCGCCCCAGGTCAGCCGGTGCCAGTCGTCCACGCTGCCCGGCCGGCGCAGCCCGTCGTGCTTCTCCTTCTTCCGGCGCTCGGCGAACTCGACCTCGTAGGCCAGCCAGACCGCCCGTGCCTCCTCCAGTTCCTCCAACGCGGCCACGAGCCGCGCCGGATCGGGAGAGCGGTCCTCGGGGCCGAACCCGGACCGGGAGCACAGATGGTCCCAGGTCGCCCGGTGGCCGTAGGGAGCGAACCGCTCCAGGCACTTGCGCAGCGAGTAGCGCCGCAGTGCCAGATCGCACCGCGGGTCCCGCACCTGTCTCGCCAGACTCCGGAAACCGGCCATCGCCCTGCACCTCCGTCACATCTGCACCTGTACTTCGGTCACTTCGGCGTCGTCATACGGAGTCCTCGTACCGACGTCGACGAGTAGACGTATCGACTCCCGATCCGGCTCCATACGTTTTCCGATGCCCTCCCATAAGGCGTCCCGGGTTGACCTCTCCAGAAGAAACCCGAAGGTGACTCCAAAAAGTGACGCATGTTCATCTTCACTCGCGGGGATACCGGCGGTAACGTCTGCGCACCCCCACTCCCCAGGAGCTGCCATGGCCCGGCGCGTCCCACGCCCGACACTCGACAGACTGAGAACTCCCCGCAGACTCAACGGGTTCCTGAAGTCGGCCTCCATATGCGTCCTCATCGCCGGTCTTCTGTCCCCGCTGACCCAGGTGACCGCCAGCGCGGCCACGGCCTCCAACGACTACTGCGGCGGCCAGTGTTCCGACATCCTGCCGCCCGGCGAGAACGGCAACGCCACCCTCGCCCAGGTCCTGCTCAACCAGGCGTTCGGCACCCAGCCCAGTCACGCGGAGGACCAGCTCGGCCCCTACGCCAACCTGGCCTCCGGCTACCCGGCTCTCACCGACTCCACCATCAATACGTTCTTCAACGACGCTTCGTTCGGCGTGTCCTCCGACCAGGTCGCCTCCACCGAGAAGCCGGCCGGCCGCGGCGACGTGACGATCGTCCGCGACAAGAAGACAGGTGTGCCGCACATCACGGGTACCACCCGATACGGCACCGAGTTCGGCGCCGGATACGCCGCCGCCGAGGACCGGTTGTGGCTCATGGACGTCTTCCGGCACGTCGGCCGCGGCCAGCTGACCACCTTCGCGGGCGGCGCCGCCTCCAACCAGGGCCTCGAGCAGGAGTTCTACCGCAACGCGCCCTACACCGAGGCCGACCTCCAGGCCCAGATCGACAACGCCGTCGCGAGGAACGGCGCCCGCGGCCAGCAGGCCCTCGCCGACGCCAATGCGTACCTCGCCGGCATCAACTCCTACATCGACGCCTCCGACAGCGGCCGCTACTTCCCCGGCGAGTACGTCCTGACCGGTCACAAGGACTCGATCACCAACGCCGGCACCATCGACCACTTCAAGATCACCGACCTGGTGGCGCTGGCCTCGGTCGTCGGCTCGCTGTTCGGATCGGGCGGTGGCGGCGAGGTCAACAACGCCCTGTCCCTGATCGCCGCCCAGTCCAAGTACGGCGTGGCGGAGGGCACCAAGGTCTGGGAGTCGTTCCGTGAGCGCAACGACCCCGAGGCGGTTCTCACCGTCCACAACGGCGAGAGCTTCCCGTACGCGTCCAAGCCGGACGACGCAAAGGGCGAGGCCCTGCCCGACGCCGGCTCGGTGACCCAGGAACCGCTGGTCTACGACCGTACCGGCAGCGCCGCGAACGCCAGTTCCACCAGCGCCTCCGCCACGGCGGCGAAGACGACGCTGAGCTCGGCCAAGCGCGGCATGTCCAACGCCCTGGTGGTCAGCGGCAAGTACACCAAGAGCGGCCACCCCGTCGCCGTGTTCGGCCCGCAGACCGGCTACTTCGCCCCGCAGCTCCTCATGCTCCAGGAGATCCAGGGCCCGGGCATCAGCGCCCGCGGCGCCTCCTTCGCCGGCCTGAGCATGTACGTCGAGCTCGGCCGCGGCCAGGACTACTCCTGGAGCGCGACGACCTCCGGTCAGGACATCATCGACACCTACGCGGTCGAGCTCTGCCAGGACGACTACCACTACCTGTACCACGGCACCTGCACCGCCATGGACAAGGTGGAGCAGGCGAACGCCTGGAAGCCGACGGTCGCCGACGGCACCGCGGCGGGCTCCTACACGATGCGGGTGTGGCGCACCAAGTACGGGCCGGTGCAGTACCGGGCCACGGTCGGCGGCAAGAAGGTCGCCTACACCACCCTGCGCTCCTCCTACCTGCACGAGGCCGACTCGATCATCGGCTTCCAGATGCTGAACGACCCCGACTTCGTCAAGGGCCCGGCGGACTTCCAGAGCGCGGCCCAGCACATCAACTACACCTTCAACTGGTTCTACGCCGACTCCCAGCACACCGCGTACTACAACAGCGGCGACAACCCGGTACGGGCGACCGGCGTCGACGCCGAGTTCCCGGTGTGGGGACAGGCGGCGTACGAGTGGAAGAACTGGGACCCGACGACCAACACGGCCTCCTACACCCCGGCTTCCGCCCACCCCAACTCGATCGACCAGGACTACTACATCTCCTGGAACAACAAGCAGGCCAAGGACTACACCGCAGCCCCCTGGGGTGAGGGCTCCGTGCACCGCGGCAACCTCCTCGAGGACCGGGTGAAGAAGCTGGTCGCGGCCGGCGGGGTGACCCGTAGCGCGCTGGTGAAGGCGATGGCGGACGCCGCGCTCGCCGACCTGCGGGCCGAGGACGTGCTGCCCAAGCTGCTGAAGGTCGTCAACAGCAGCACGGTCACGGACTCCACGGCCGCGGCGGCGGTCGGCAAGCTCCAGGCCTGGGTGACCGCGGGAGCCAAGCGCACCGAGACGTCGGCCGGATCGAAGACCTACGCCAACGCCGACGCCATCCGGATCCTGGACGCCTGGTGGCCGCTGCTGGCGAAGGCGGAGTTCGAACCCGACCTCGGCAGCGACCTGTACACCGCGTTCAGCAACAACCTGCCCGTCGACGAGGCCCCGTCCGCCGGGCACGGCCCGACCGGCTCACACGCCGGAAGCTCCTTCCAGTACGGCTGGTGGAGCTATGTCGACAAGGACATCCGGGCGGTGCTCGGTGAGTCCGTGCAGGGCGGCCTCACGCAGAAGTACTGCGGCGGCGGCGACCTCGGCTCCTGCCGGGACATCCTGATCAGCACCCTGAAGGAGGCGGCCGGCAAGACCGCGGCCCAGGTCTACCCCGGCGACGACCAGTGCTCGGCGGGCGACCAGTGGTGCGCCGACTCCATCGTCCAGCGCACCCTGGGCGGCATCAAGCACGGCAAGATCAGTTGGCAGAACCGCCCGACCTTCCAGCAGGTCGTGGAGTACGCCTCCCACCGGTGACCCCGGTAGGCCGGCGGCGGGGTCAGGTGATGCGCCCCGCCGCCAGCACCACCCGGGCCAGCTCCGGATGCACGATGTCGCTGTGCGCACCGGCCGGTGGCCCGCCGCGGCACACCACCGCCGCCGCGTCGACGTTCACGCATCCCGAGCCGGGCAGCGGCCCGGCCAGCGCCTCGGCCAGGGTCAGCGCCCGCGTACCCGGCACCGCCTGCACACCGTCGTGCCCCATCGCCCCCCACTTGGGGCCCAGCACCCGCCCGATGTCGAAGCACGCCACCGACTGCGCGTCGTCCGCCATGCGCGAAGCCAGCGGGTAGAAGGTGCCGAGCGCCCCGTCGAAGTGGGAGTAGCAGCACACCAGCGGACCGTCGATGCGCCCCTGCAGACCCCGCAATGCCCCGGCCGCCTGCGGGTCGTGCGGCAGTTCGGCCGCGAAGGCGTAGTGGGAGAAGGCCCCCTGGAGCAGTGTCACGGACTTCACCGCGCTCACCCCATCGGGCAGCCCGCGCAGTGCGAAGGACACCAGACGGCCGCCGAAACTGTGCCCCACCAGGTGCACCCGCACCCCGGGCGCCGCACCGGCCAGCCGCCCGATCACCGGGCCCAGCCCGTGTTCCCCGACGGTCCCGGCCCGTCGCTTCATCGCGTAGTACGTCGCCTGGCGCAGCAGTTCCCGCGCGCCGTCCCACGGATTGGGCAGCGAGAACCCCTCCGCCGCGCCGGGGGAGTCGAGCTCCGCCAGTGCCTGCGCGAACTCCTCGCACGCCGCCGCCGTGTCCCCGCAGAGCATGCCGGGTTCGCCGTCCGCCGCCGTGTCCGTCGCGCACCGCGACTGCGGGCAGTCCGGCGCCACCTCGACCAGGAGCCGCACCAGCCGCCCGAACTCCGCCAGTGAGGCCTCCCCGGGGGGCTGCCGGTCCAGCAGCGCCGCGATCCGGTCGATCACCGTGGTCCGGTCGGGGAAGGTGCGCAGCAGTGCCTGCCGGGTGTCCTTGTCGAGGGCGGGGCGCGGTGCCGCCTCGGCCTCGGTGGCCGCCACGGACTTCGGGAAGTCGGGGATCGGCTCGTCCGAGAACCGCATCGACGGCCACACCACGCCCACGTAGCCGATCCGGGCCTTGGGGGCCAGTTGCGGGATCGGTGCGAAGAAGTGGCGGTAGAGCGCGGTCGCGCCCGAGCGGTCGTTGTTCCAGCCGTGCGAGAAGACGATGAGGTCGCGGACGCCGTGGCTCCCGACCTCCGCGAGCAGCCGGTCCCGTTCCCGGCCGTCCACGTCCCCGTCCGCGTCGAACGTCAGCTCCCAGTAGGGCGTCACGGTCATTCCAGGATCCGCCATGGCAGGCCCCCTCGTCCCCCGAAGTGGTGCGATGTGGGCGCATCGTCCTACCGGAGGACAGACTTGGCCATACCCGGCGGCTCAGTTGTAGCAGAGGTATTCCTTGCGCACCCGCCGGAACGCGGTCAGCTCCTCCTGCCAGGCGCCGGCCACCTCGTCCGTGCCCGCGCCCGCGTCGATCATCGTGCGTACCCGCGCGGAGCCCGTGAGCTTGTCGATCCAGTTGTCGGACCGCCACGCGAAGCCGCTCCAGACCTGTTTCGCCGTCACCAGGAGCGCGATCCCGGTACGCACCGGGTCGTACGCGCCCCGGTCGTGGACGTGGATCTGCACGCCCCCGACGGTCTTGCCCTGGAACTTGGAGAACGTCGGCGCGAAGTACGCCTCCCTGAAGTGCACGCCCGGCAGCCCGAGTCCGTTCGCCGCGGCCGCCCACCGTCCGTCGACGCCCTCCGCGCCCAGCAGTTCGAAGGGCCGGGTCGTGCCGCGCCCCTCCGACAGGTTCGTCCCCTCGAACAGGCAGGTCCCCGAGTAGACCAGCGCCGTGTCCGGCGTCGGCATGTTCGGGCTCGGCGGCACCCACGGCAGCCCGGTGGCGTCGTGGAACTCCGACCGCCGCCAGCCCGTCATGGGTACGGTCTCCAGGTCGACCCGACCGCCCAGGAACTCCCCGTCGAACAGCCGCGCGAGCTCGGCCACCGTCATCCCGTGCGTTTGCGCGATGGGCTGCCGGCCGACGAAACTGGCGAACTCCCGGTGCAGCACCGGCCCCAGCGCCGACCGCCCGGTCACCGGGTTCGGCCGGTCCAGCACCACGAACCGCTTGCCCGCTAGGGCGGCGGCCTCCATGCAGTCGTACAGGGTCCAGATGTAGGTGTAGAAGCGTGCCCCCACGTCCTGGATGTCGAAGACCACGGTGTCCACGCCGGACGCGGTGAAGACGTCGGCGAGTGGCTGCCCGCTCTTGAGATAGGTGTCGTAGACCGGCAGCCCGGTCGCCGGGTCGTCGTAGCGGCCCTCGGAGCCACCCGCCTGCGCGGTGCCGCGGAAGCCGTGCTCGGGGCCGAAGACCGCCGTCAGCCTTACGCGCGGGTCGGCGTGCATGACGTCGACGATGTGGCGGGTGTCCCGGGTGATGCCGGTCGGATTGGTGACGATGCCGGCCTTCTGGCCGGAGAGGAGGGTGTAGCCGTCGGCCGAGAGGCGCTCGAACCCGGTTCGAACCGGCTGGCGGGATACGGTCGTGACTGGTGCCGCGGGTACGGCTGCCATCGTGGCCGATGCGAGAAGGCTCCGTCTGGCCAGGCGCATGGGTGACCTCCGTGCGTGGGGAAGGCGCATGCCGAGTGTGACCGGGCCAGCCTTCCTTTTACACATACCGACTGGTTAGTCTGGCGCGGCAGAGCCGAGTCGCGTCGTGTCGAAGGAGACCGATGGTGGAAGCCGTGCAGGATGCGGGAGTGGTCGTCACCGGAGCGGGTGGCGGCATCGGGGCCGCGCTGGCCCGCAGGTTCGCCGCCGAGGGCGCCCGGGTCGTGGTCAACGACCTGGATCCGGAGCGGGCCAAGGCCGTCGCCGCGGAGATCGGCGGGATCCCGGTGCCGGGCGACGCCTCGGCCGTCGTCACCGAGGCCAAGGAGGCCCTCGGCGGCACGGTCGACGTCTACTGTGCCAACGCGGGCGTCGCCTTCGAGGGCGGCGAGGCCCCCGGACCCCTTGACGAGACGGCCTGGGCGGCCTCCTGGGACGTCAACGTCATGTCCCACGTCCGCGCGGCCCACACGCTGCTCCCGGACTGGCTGGAGCGCGGCAGCGGCCGTTTCGTGTCCACCGTCTCAGCCGCCGGCCTGCTCACCATGATCGGCGCCGCACCCTACGCCGTCACCAAGCACGGCGCGTACGCCTTCGCCGAATGGCTGTCCCTGACCTACCGGCACCGGGGCCTGAAGGTTCACGCGATCTGTCCGCAGGGCGTCCGCACCGACATGCTCGCCGCGACCGGCAGCGCCGGCGACATCGTCCTGCGGCCCACCGCGATCGAGCCGCAGGACGTCGCGGACGCCCTGTTCCGGGGCATCGAGGAGGACCGTTTCCTGATCCTGCCGCACCCCGAGGTCGCCGAGTACTACCGTGCGCGGGCCACCGACCCCGACCGCTGGCTCGGCGGCATGAACCACATCCAGCGCAAGTGGGAGGAGATCCGATGACCGGGTCCCGTTACGCCGCCAAGCCCTGGCTGGCCCTTCTCGACGAGGCCCAGCGCGCCCCGGTGGAACCGGCCGACTCCCTCGTGCACGCCCTGCGCCGCGCGGTCGCGGAGACGCCGGACCGCACCTTCCTCGCCTACTTCGACGCCCGGCTGACCTACCGCGAGGTGGACGAGCTCAGCGACTCCGTCGCCGGTCACCTCGCCGCCCGCGGCCTCGGACGCGGTGACCGGGTGGCCGTCCTGCTGCAGAACTCCCCGCACTTCACGCTCGCCGTGCTCGGAGCCTGGAAGGCCGGCGCGACCGTCGTCCCCGTCAACCCGATGTACAAGGCGGGCGAGGTGTCCCACGTCCTGCGGGACGCCGAGGTGACCGCCCTGGTCTGCGCCGACCGGGCCTGGGAGTCGTACCTGCGCGCCACGGCCGCCGACTCGCCCGTACGGATCGTGCTCACCGCCTGCGAGCTGGACTTCCAGACCCGTGACGACGCGCGCGTGCTCACCTTCGAGCGGCTGCCCCAGGTCCCGGATGCGGACGACCTGGTGGCCGTGGCCCGGCAGGGCCACAAGGCACCCGAGGACCGCGACGCGGCACCGGACGACATCGCCCTGATCAGTTACACCTCGGGCACCAGCGGCACCCCCAAGGGCGCCACGAACACGCACCGCAACATCATGTACAACGCCGAGCGGCAGAGCACCGGCCTCGGCCTGCCCGAGGCGCCGGTCTACTTCGCGATGGCACCCCTGTTCCACATCACCGGCATGGTCTGCCAGTTCGGCGCCTGCCTGAACAGCGCGGGCACGCTGGTGCTGGCCTACCGCTTCGAGCCCGGGGCCGTCCTGGACGCGTTCGCCGAGCACCGGCCGCACTACACGGTCGGCCCCTCCACGGCCTTCATGGCGCTGGCCGCCCACCCGGACGTCACCCCGGACCACTTCTCCTCCTTCCGGGTCATCTCCTCGGGCGGCGCGCCCCTGCCGCCCGCGCTGGTGGAGAAGTTCCGGGCGGGCTTCGGGCCGTACATCCGCAACGGCTACGGGCTGACCGAGTGCACCGCGCCCTGCGCCAGCGTGCCGCCGGGCCGGGAGGCACCCGTCGACCCGGTCTCCGGGACCCTGGCCGTGGGTGTGCCCGGCCCCGACACATTCGTACGGATCGTCGACGACCAGGGCGCCGAGGTGCCCTTCGGCGAGCAGGGCGAGATCGTCGTCCGCGGACCACAGGTCGTACCCGGGTACTGGCGGCGGCCCGACGCCACCGCCGAGACCTTCCCCGGCGGCGAACTGCGCACCGGCGACATCGGATTCATGGACGAGCAGGGCTGGCTCTACGTCGTCGACCGCAAGAAGGACATGATCAACGCGTCCGGCTTCAAGGTGTGGCCGCGCGAGGTCGAGGACGTCCTCTACACCCATCCCGGAGTGCGGGAGGCGGCCGTCGTCGGGGTCCCCGACGGCTATCGTGGCGAGACCGTCAAGGCGTACATCAGCCTCCGTCCCGGCGCGGAGACGGACCCCGACGCACTGGCCGCCTGGTGCAAGGAGAGACTGGCGGCCTACAAATACCCGCGCCAGGTGGAGATCCTGCCCGACCTGCCCAAGACGGCAAGTGGGAAGATCCTCCGTCGGGAACTGCGCTCCCGGGCGCACGACAGTCAGTAGAACTACAGAAAGGCAGGTGGCGGCAGTGCCCAGGACGACGGACGGAGACGGAACCCCCGTCCCGCAGCGGTTGCTCGCCGCCGCCACCCGGCTCTTCGCCGAGCAGGGCTACGACCGCACCTCCGTGCAGGAGATCGTGGAAGCCGCAGGCGTCACCAAGGGGGCGCTGTACCACTACTTCGGCTCCAAGGACGACCTCCTGCACGAGGTGTACTCGCGGGTGCTGCGCCTCCAGCAGGAGCGCCTGGACGCCTTCGCGAACGCCGACGAGCCGATCGAGAAGCGGCTGCGGGGCGCCGCGGCCGACGTCGTGGTCACCACCATCGAGAACCTCGACGACGCGATGATCTTCTTCCGCTCCATGCACCACCTGAGCCCCGAGAAGAACAAGCAGGTGCGCGCCGAGCGCCGGCGCTACCACGAACGCTTCCGTGCGCTGATCGAGGAGGGCCAGCGCGAGGGCGTCTTCTCCACCGCGACCCCGGCCGACCTCGTGGTGGACTACCACTTCGGCTCGGTCCACCACCTGTCCACCTGGTACCGCCCCGACGGCCCGCTCACCCCGCAGCAGGTCGCCGACCACCTCGCGGACCTGCTGCTGCGAGCGTTGCGGCCCTGACGGCAGCTGGGCAGATGTAAGGGGCGGTCGCCAGTGGCGACCGCCCCTTACCCGTGCCTCACAGGTACTTCTTCAGCTCCCGCCGTGCCAGCGACCGCTGGTGGACCTCGTCCGGGCCGTCCGCGATCATCAGGGTGCGGGCGCCCGCGTACAGCTCGGCCAGCGGGAAGTCCTGGCTCACACCGCCCGCGCCGTGCAGCTGGATCGCACGGTCGATGATGTCGACGACCGCCCGCGGCGTGGCGATCTTGATGGCCTGGATCTCCGTGTGGGCGCCCCGGTTGCCGACCGTGTCCATCAGCCAGGCGGTCTTCAGCACCAGCAGCCGTAGCTGCTCGACCGTCACCCGGGCGTCCGCGATCCAGTTGTGGACCACGCCCTGCTGGGCCAGCGCCTTGCCGAAGGCGGTGCGCGAGACGGCCCGCCGGCACATCAGCTCGATCGCCCGCTCGGCCATGCCGATCAGCCGCATGCAGTGGTGGATGCGGCCGGGGCCGAGCCGGGCCTGGGCGATGGCGAAGCCGCCGCCCTCCTCGCCGATCAGGTTCGACACCGGCACGCGCGCGTGGTCGAAGACCACCTCGGCGTGGCCGCCGTGGTAGTGGTCCTCGTACCCGAACACCCGCATGGCCCGCTTGACCGTGACACCCGGGGTGTCCCGGGGGACCAGCACCATGGACTGCTGGCGGCGGATGTCCGGCCCGTCCGGGTCGGTCTTGCCCATCACGATGAAGATCCTGCAGTCGGGGTTCATCGCCCCGGAGATGTACCACTTGCGGCCGGTGATGACGTACTCATCGCCGTCCCGCTCGATGTGCGTGGTGATGTTGGTGGCGTCCGAGGAGGCCACCTCGGGCTCGGTCATCGCGAACGCCGAACGGATCTCACCGGCGAGCAGCGGCTCCAGCCACTGCTTCTTCTGCTGCTCGTCGCCGAACTGGGTGAGCACCTCCATGTTGCCCGTGTCGGGCGCGGCGCAGTTCAGCGCGGTGGGCGCGAGCTGCGGGGAGCGGCCGGTGATCTCGGCGAGCGGCGCGTACTGGAGGTTCGTCAGCCCCGCTCCGTACTCGGCGTCGGGCAGGAAGAGGTTCCACAGGCCCTGCCTGCGCGCCTCGGCCTTGAGTTCCTCGACGACGGCCGGGGTGTCCCACGGCGAGGCCAGCGCGGCCCGCTGCTCCTCCGCGACCGGCTCGGCCGGGTAGACGTACTCGTCCATGAAGGCGAGGAGCTTGGCGCGCAGTTCCTCCGTGCGCGCGTCGAACGCGAAGTCCATGGCCGTCAGCCTTCCTGAAGAGTGGTCAGTCCGTGGTCGATGAAGACGGGGACGAGCTCGCCGATGCGGTCGAAGCCGTGCCCGACCGTCTGGCCCAGCGTGTACCGGTAGTGGATGCCCTCCAGGATCACGGCCAGCTTGAACCAGGCGAACGCCGTGTACCAGGAGACGGCCGAGACGTCCCGGCCCGAACGCGCGGCGTACCGTTCGATCAGTTCGGCCGGGGAGGGGTGACCGGGTGCCTCGGCCGTGGTGGAGACCGGCGACTCGGGCATGCCGAGGGGCCGGCTGTACATCACCAGCAGGCCCAGGTCGGTCAGCGGGTCGCCGAGGGTGGACATCTCCCAGTCGAGGATCGCCTTGATCTGGTCGTCGGCGCCGATCAGGACGTTGTCGAGGCGGTAGTCGCCGTGCACCACGGCGGGCGCGGGGGAGGTGGGCAGTTGCCGCCCGAGGGAGGCGTGCAGCTCGTCGATGCCGGCCAGTTCACGGTTGCGGGAGGCGTCGAGCTGCTTGCCCCAGCGGCGAAGCTGGCGGTCCAGGAAGCCCTCCGGGCGGCCGAAGTCGGCCAGGCCCACCTCGGCGGGGTCCACGGCGTGCAGCCCGACCAGCGTGTCCACCAGGGACAACACCGCGTTGCGGGTGCGCTCCGCGCCCAGCGGGGCGAGCTGGTCGGCGGTGCGGTACGGAGTGCCCTCGACGAACTCCATCACGTAGAACGGCGCCCCGAGCACCTCTTCGTCCTCGCACAGCAGCACAGGGCGCGGCACCGGGACGTCCGTCGGGTGCAGGGCGCTGATCACGCGGTGCTCGCGCTTCATGTCGTGCGCGGTGGCCAGTACATGGCCCAGCGGGGGCCGGCGGACCACCCACTTGGCGGTGCCGTCGGAGACCGCGTAGGTGAGGTTCGACCGTCCGCCCTCGATCAGCCGGCCGGTCAGGGGGCCGGTCACCAGGCCGGGCCGCTCACGGTCGAGGAGGCCGCGCAACCGGTCGAGATCGAGTCCTGGCGGGTGGTCGGGGCTCATGCGTCGCTCCTACGAACAGGGTGAACAGGATGCGACTCATGATGCCGACCGGTCGGTATGCCGTCCAGTGGTCGAGCCGAACGTGATCGGTGCCACGATAGGCCGACGCCGCGGGAAGAGCCGTCATGCCGCCCCACTTCCGGGGTACGGGGGGCGGTGACAACGCACAGGCTGCCACACGGAAACCCCATATCAGGTCGTTCCGCTTGCGTGGCACACGAGTACCCCGGAGGGTCTGTGACATGAAGGGCATCCACTACAGCCGCTACGGCGGACCCGAGGTACTCGAGTACGGCGAGGTGCGCGATCCCAAGGTCGGCCCCGACTCGGTGCTGGTGAAGGTGCGCGCGGCGGCCGTCAACCCGGTCGACTGGAAGTGCCGCGAGGGCTACCTGGACGCCCTCCTGGACACCGCCTTCCCCGTCGTCCCCGGCTGGGACGTCTCCGGCGTGGTCGTGCAGCCCGGGGCCGCGGTCACCGAGTTCTCCGTCGGCGACGAGGTCATCGGCTACGTCCGCGAGGACTTCCTCTCCCGGGGCACCTTCGCCGAGTACGTCGCCGCCCCCGTGCGCACCCTGGCCCGCAAGCCGCGCAACCTCACCTACGAGGAGGCGGCCGGCCTGCCGCTGGCCGGGCTCACCGCCTACCAGGTGATCGTCAAGGCGCTGGAGGTCAAGCGGGGCGAGACCGTCCTTGTGCACGCGGCCGCCGGCGGCGTCGGCTCGATCGCCGTCCAGCTCGCCACCCACTTCGGGGCCCGGGTCATCGGCACGGCGAGCGAGCGCAACCACGACTACGTGCGCGAACTGGGCGGCGAACCGGTGACGTACGGCGACGGCCTCACCGAGCGGGTACGGGCCCTCGCCCCGCAGGGCGTGGACGCGGTGTTCGACACCATCGGCGGCGACACCCTGAAGGCCTCCGCGAACCTGCTCGCCCCGGAGGGCCGCATGGCGTCGATCGCGGACCCGGACGTGGTGGGCTACGGCGGCCGCTACTGCTTCGTCCGCCCCGACGCGGAGGACCTGGGCCGTCTGTCCGAACTCGCCGAGCAGGGCGTGGTGTCGGTGCACGTGTCCGAGACCTTCCCGCTGGAGCGGGCGGCGGACGCGCACCGGCTGAACCAGGAAGGCAGGACCCGGGGCAAGATCGTGGTGACGGTCGACTGGTCCGAGGAACCGGAAGCCGGCCAGGGCTGAGCCGGGCCCTCCGTCCAGACCCGTCCGAAGACCCGTCCGGACAAGGACCTTCCGCCGGTCAGGCCCTAGACGACGAGTGCGACGGCGCACACCGCCGTCGCCACCGTGCACAGCGCCGCCGCCACGGCGTGGCGCGGGGCGAGCGCGACGGTCCGGGCGCCCGGGGTCGCGAGCGCGCGGATGCGGCGGTGCGCGACCAGCAGGAAGCCCACCCAGAGCGCGCCGCACAGGGCACAGGCCACGAGCCCGCCGGCCGTCGCTCCGCCGTGCAACGCGGCCCTCAGCGCCAGCACGGAGGCCACGGCGTACGACAGCGTGGTGCGCCGCCAGGCGAGCCGGGTCCGCTCCGGCTGCAGCCCGGGGTCCCGCCCGGCCGTCACCCCGCCCACCCGGCCAGCACGACCAGGACCATGGCGACGGCCACCACCGCGACGACCAGGCTCAGCACCGCGGGGAACCGGGAGGCCGGCAGGTCCTCGCCCCGGCGCATGGCCCGCTCGCAGCGCACCCAGTGGTTCACCGCCCGCAGCGAGCACAGCACCCCCGCACCCAGCAGCCCCAGAGCCAGCCCGACGCGCCAGCCCCAGCGCAGGTCGGGCAGGAACTGGTCCACCGCGAAGCCCCCGCCGATCAACGCCAGCGCCGTCCGCAGCCAGGCCAGGAAGGTGCGCTCGTTCGCCAGCGAGAACCGGTAGTCGGGGGTACTGCCCTCCTCCCGCACCTGCTCCGGCGCGAACCACAACCGGACGTTCCGTACGAACTCGATCACGCCGACGACCCTACCCGGGTGTCACCGGGCGGCCCGGAACGCCCTCAGCCGCTCGTACGCGGCCAGCCCGTCCGGCACCCACTCCCACTGACCGAGCCGCCGCTCCACCTCCGCCTCGGGCAGGAAGTCGTGCCAGGCCACCTCTTCCACCTGCGGCCGGACCGGAGTCTCGCAGCGGACCTCGTACACCGCCGACCACCAGCTCTGCCCGGCGCCGTCGTCGTAGAGGAACTTGAACAGGAACGACGGCCGGGGCAGCCCACTGACCCCCAGTTCCTCCTCCGCCTCCCGCCGCGCCGCGTCGTCGTAGGACTCGCCCGCCCCGACGACACCCCCGACGAACATGTCGTACAGGGACGGGAACACCAGCTTGGTCGGGGTCCGCCGGTGGACGAAGAGCCGGCCGTCGCGGTCCCGGGCCTGGACGAACACGCAGCGGTGGCGCAGCCCGCGCGCGTACGCCTCCCCGCGCGGGCACTGCCCGGTGACCCGGTCGTTCTCGTCGACGATGTCGAGGATCTCGTCAGCGCTCATGAACCCCATGAAAGCAGGGCGGCACCGATGGGCGGCCGGGCCGGGTCAGCGCCGCTGCAGATCCCGCGCCGGCTCCTGCTCCGCCGTGCCGCGCGGCATCGCCGGATGCAGCCCCAGCAGCAGGATCCCCACGACGATCGCCGCGAGCCCCGCCGCCTCCCAGGCCAGCGCCCCCGTGTCGGTGCGCAGCCGGTCGCCGAGGAAGCCCACCCCGCACAGGATCCCGGCCAGCGGCTGGGTCGCGGTGAGCGCGGGCAGCGACATGCGCAGCGGAGCGGTCTCGAAAGCGCTCTGCACCAGCAGCAGCCCGGTCACACCGAGCACCAGCACCCCGTACGGCTGCCAGCCGGTGAACAACTCGGCGAAGCCGCCCGAGGAGAAGCGCTCCCCGCTCACCCGGGTCAGCGCGTCCTGCACGCCGTACAGAAGCCCGGCCGCGCAAGCCAGCAGGACCGGGCCCCAGCTCAGTCGGGAGCGTTTGGCGTACGTCGTCAGCACGAGGGCGACACCGACCATGACGCCGATGATCAGCCAGTGCCGGAACGGGTCGGCGACCGCGGTCCCGCCGCGCGGCTGACCGGCGACGATGAACGCGGTGACGCCCCCCGCGAGCAGCCCGAGGCCCGCCCAGCCCTGGTGACCCAGCACCTGTCTGGTCCGGTGCCGGGACAGGGTGAGGGCGAACAGGAGGTTGGTGGCGAGCAGCGGCTCCACGAGGGAGATCTCACCCCGGCCCAGGGCGATCGCGCCGAGGACCATGCCCGCCACCATCAGCCCTATGCCGCCCAGCCAGGTCGGCACTCTCATCAGGTCGAGCAGCAGCCGGAACGACAGGAAGTCGCTGAGCGGTGCCTTCTGGGCGGCGTCCTGCTGGAGCACGAACCCGAAGCCCAGGCAACAGGCCGCGCTCACCGCGAGAATCAGAACCAGAACCGACACGCTGCGTACCTCGATCATCCGGCCGGGCCACGGAGTGCGTAGTCGCCGACTGTAGCGCTCCCGGGCCGACGTTGCCCTGGGAGTACCCGGAACCGGACAGTTGACTCGGTCCCGGTGGCCGGGCCGGAGTGGGGTGACGGCGGGACCGTACTGCCATGGTCCGTTGACCGGACCGGTGCCGCCATGGCGCACGCCACAGCGATGACCTGCGCCACGATGCCCGCTAGCGGTGTGCGGACCTCGAGCGGCTCACAACTGCCGCTTGAGAAACGCTTGTTGAAGCGAACAACACCTCGTCGTCGCTTGACGGAATCCACTGACTGAGGGTTTACTGTGAGTGATCGGCCGATGGCGGCCCGCATTTCGCCCGCCCGCGCCCCGCCCGTCCGCCGCAGAAGAGCCACGCCCCCGAGGAAGGCCCCCGCTGTCCCCGCTCCCGTCGTCCCCAGGCCGTGCCCGTACGCGCCGGGGCACCACCCACATCGCCGCCCTGCACCGCGGGCCCGCCGGCGTGCGACCCGGAGACAGGCAGGACACCGCACCGGACCGCGCATCGGTCCCGGTACCGGCCCTCGCCTTCGATCCCGCCCACGACGACACCGAACTGGTCGCCGCCCGCGCCGCCCTGGCGCAGGGCCGCCGCCAGGCCGCCCGCGCGCTGCTGCTGCGCACCGGGGACGACTGGGACCGCCGGGGGCACCGGCTCACCGTCCTCGCCGAGGACGCCTACGGCGCCGCCTGGGCCCGCGACTGGCTGATCGCCGAACCCCGGTCCGCCGACGCCGCCACGCTGCTCGCCCTGGCCCTCGTCCAACGCGCCCTGCGCGGCAGGGCGTCGTCCGGCCAGGCCCGTGCGGCCTGCCGTGACGCGGCGGCCCTGGCTCCCGCCGACCCCACACCGTGGCTCGGCCTGCTCTCACTGGAGCGGGCCACCGGGAGCGACGCGGCGGTGGCCCGGGTCTTCGACGAGGTGCGCGACCGGCACCCCGAGCACCACCACGCCCACCACCTGATGCTCGCCCGGCTCGCCGAGCGCGGCACCGACCGCGGCCCCGACCCGCTGCACGACGTACCCGAGGTGTACGACTTCGCCGACCGGGCCGCCGCCCTGGCACCCGCCGACTCCCCGCTCGCCCTCCTGCCCGTCGTCGCCCGCGCCGAGCGCTACCGCGTACTGGCCGCGGCCGCCCGGCAGTCCGCCGACCCGGCCGCCGGCGACCACTGGACGGGTGGCGCGGCCCGGCGGGCGACGCGGGCCGCGTTCGACTGGTGGCTGGAGTGGGAGCACGACGACCACCCCCGCCGGCACATCGACCTGAACTTCCTCGCCCACGCCATGGCCTGCCAGAACCGCACCGCCGAAGCCGCGGCCCTGTTCCGGCGGATCGGCCGGCACGCCACCCGCGCGCCCTGGTGCTACCCGGACCGTGACCCGGACACCGCGTTCCGCGCGGCCCGAACCCGGGTGCTCGGCCTATGAGAGCTGCGTGAGAAGTGATTACGGAACCCTGACGGGAATCCGCGATCACTGGCCCCGCGAGCGCCGACAGTGCTCGAATGAGTATGTGAACCCCGAACAACCCGAGGACCCGGGCCGCCCCGTCGGCCGCCGTGTCTTCCTCGGCACCCTGGGCCTGGGCGCCCTCGGCGTGCTCGCCGCCCCCACCCTGCAGCGCGGCATGGAGTCCCTGCTCGGCACGGTGTCCGGCAAGGACCCGACGGGCCTGACCGGACTCCTGCCGAACGGCGGTGGATTCCGCTACTACTCGGTGACCGCCTCCGTCCCGCACAAGGGCCCCGCCGACTACCGGCTCAAGGTCGACGGTCTCGTCGACCACCCCGGCACCTACACCTTGGCCGACCTGCGCGCCCTGCCGCAGACCCGGCTGGTCAAGGACGTGCAGTGTGTCACCGGCTGGCGTGTCCCGGGCACCCCCTTCGAGGGCGTCCGCCTCGCCCACCTGCTGGAGGCCGCGGGCGTGCGCGAGGGCGCGAAGGCGATCCGGTTCACCTGCTTCGACGGCGCGTACACCGAGAGCCTCACCCTGGCCCAGGCCCGCCGCCCCGACGTCCTGGTCGCCCTGCGCATGCAGGACAAGGACATCGGCCACGACCACGGCGGCCCCGTCCGTCTGTATGTGGCGCCCATGTACTTCTACAAGTCCGCCAAATGGCTCTCCGGCATCACCGTCACCGACCGCGTCGAGCCGGGTTACTGGGAGAAACTGGGCTATGACGTCGACGCCTGGGTGGGCCGCTCGAACGGACGGACCGATGAGCCTACGAGCTGAGACCCCCGCCCCGCCGAGCGCGCGGCTCCACCGCTTCGGCCGGGCCGAGCGCTGGGTGCACCGGGCGACGGCCGCGCTGATGGGCGTGTGCGTCCTCACCGCGGCCTGCCTCTACATCCCCCAGTTCGCCGTCCTCGTCGGCCGCCGCGAGCTGGTCGTCCGCATCCACGAGTGGGCCGGGCTCACCCTGCCCGCACCGGTCCTGCTCGGCTTGGCCTCCCGCGCCTTCCGCGCCGACCTCGGCTTCCTCAACCGCTTCGGCCCGCACGACCGGGTCTGGCTGCGCGCGGCCCTGCGCCGCGACCGGCGGCCCGAGGCCCGACCGGCGGGCAAGTTCAACGCCGGGCAGAAGATCTACGCCGCCTGGATCGCCGGGGCGACGCTGGTGATGCTCGGCACGGGCCTGATGATGTGGTTCACCCACCTCGCCCCGCTGGTGTGGCGCACCAGCGCCACCTTCGTGCACGACTGGCTGGCCCTGACCATCGGCATCGTCCTCGGCGGCCACATCGGGATGGCGCTGGGCGATCCCGAGGCCCGCCGGGGACTGCGCACGGGAACGGTGAGCCGTCAGTGGGCGGAGCGCGAGCATCCGCTCTGGCGCCCCTGACCCACCCGTACCGAGGACCGGCGCGAGGCCTCCCGGATCACGCGGCTCTCGCTAGATCACGAGGGACAACAGCAGGACCAGCCCGCCGGCGACCACGGAGATGATCGTCTCCATGACCGACCAGGTCTTGACCGTCTGGCCGACGCTGAGCCCGAAGTACTCCTTGACCAGCCAGAACCCGGCGTCGTTGACATGGCTGAAGAACAGCGAGCCGGCGCCGATGGCGAGGACGAGCAGGGCGGTGTGCGTGGTCGACATGTCGGCCGCCAGTGGAGCGACCAGGCCGGCCGCCGAGACCGTCGCCACCGTCGCCGAGCCGGTCGCCAGCCGGATCGCCACCGCGATCAGCCAGGCCAGGAGCAGCGCCGGGACCGACCAGTCCTTGGATATGTCCAGGATCATCTGGCCCACGCCGCAGTCGATCAGCGTCTGCTTGAAGCCACCGCCCGCGCCGACGATCAGCAGGATGCCGGCGATGGGCATCAGACTCCTGTCGACCGTCTGCGATATCCGCTCCTTGGTGAACCCGGCCGGCCGGCCGAGGGTGAACATGCCGACGATGACGGCCGCGAGCAGGGCGATCAGCGGGGAGCCGACGACGTCGAAGACCCGCTGCGTGGTGTTCGCCGGATCGTCCACGACGAGGTCGACCAGCGCCTTGAGGAGCATGAGGACGACCGGCAGGAGCACGGTGGCCAGCGTCGGGCCGAAGCCGGGGCGGCGCTCGAGTTCCTCGGACGCGCGCGGCGGGAGCATCCGGTCCGGGACCGGCACGTCCACCCAGCGGGCCGCGACCTTCGAGAACACCGGGCCGGCGATGATCACCGTGGGCACGGCGACGAGGATGCCCAGCGCCAGCGTCACCCCCAGGTTGGCCTTCACCGCGTCGATCGCGACCAGCGGTCCGGGGTGCGGCGGCACCAGCCCGTGCATCACGGACAGGCCGGCCAGGGCCGGAATGCCGATCCGCATCAGCGAGTAGTTGCCGCGCTTGGCGACCATCAGCACCACCGGGATCAGCAGCACGATGCCGACCTCGAAGAACAGCGGCAGACCGATGACGGAGGCGATCAGCACCATCGCCCACGGCATCGCCCGGCCCCCGGCCCTGGCGAGGATCGTGTCGACGACCTGGTCCGCGCCGCCGGAGTCGGCGAGCAGTTTGCCGAGGATCGCGCCGAGGGCGATCAGCACCCCGACGCCGGCCACCGTGGTGCCCAGACCGGTGGTGAAACTGGCGATGGCCTTGTCCAGCGGAGCGCCGGCGACCGCCCCGAGCGCCAGTGACCCGATGGTCAGCGCCAGGAAGGCATGGAGCTTGAACTGGGTGATGAGCAGGACGATGACGGCGATGCCCACCAGGACGGCGATTCCGAGCTGGGCGTGGCCGGCCGAGGTGATCGGCGCGGGCGCGTCCGCTGCCAGCATCTCGACGCTGAGTCTGGTCACGGGGGTCCTATGCGGTTACGGGGGATGGGAAGGGTGTGCGTGGGGGGTTGCCGGGCGGCCGGATCGGGTTACCGGGCGGCAGGGCCGGGGAGCTCCTCGAGCGCCCTCACGGCCCGATCGGTGATGGCCTCCGGACTGCCGGTGACGTCGACGACGACGCCCGCCTCGTCCGCCTGGAGCGGTTCGAGGGTGGCGAACTGGGAGTCGAGCAGCGCGGTGGGCATGAAGTGGCCCTGACGGTGCGCCATCCGGTCCTCGATCAGCGACCGGTCGCCCGCCAGGTGCACGAACACCAGGCCGGGAGCGGCGGCCCTGAGCCGGTCGCGGTACGACCGCTTCAGCGCCGAGCAGCTGACCACCCCGCCGAGCCCGGCCCGCCCGTCGGCCCAGGCGCCTATGGCGTCGAGCCACGGCCACCTGTCGGCGTCGTCGAGCGGGGTGCCGGCCGCCATCTTGGCGATGTTGGCCGCCGGGTGGAAGTCGTCGCCCTCGGCGTAGGGAACGCCGAGCCGGGCGGCGAGCAGCGGACCGATCGTGGTCTTGCCCGTGCCGGCGACGCCCATCACCACGACGACGTGGGGGGTGCGCATCTCTGCCTCGCTGTCCTCATCGACATCTGACGCCAACGGCGCCGACCGACACTGAAACCGATTAGGTACGACGAATTCAAGAGCCTGTGACAAATAAGTCTGACTTTTTGGCTGCGTGATCCACCACGTACGCTGAGTGCATGAGCACACCGGGCCGGGGGCTGCACGGCCGCGTACTGGACACCCTCGGCCCCGCCATCACCGCGGGCGAGTACCCGCCGGGCAGCGTCCTGCGCACGGACGAGCTGGCGCAGCGCTTCGACGTGTCACGCTCCGTGATGCGCGAGGCGGTGCGGGTGCTGGAGTCCATGCACCTGGTCGAGTCCCGGCGCCGGGTGGGCGTGACAGTGCGCCCCAAGTACGAGTGGAACGTCTACGACCCGCAGGTCATCCGCTGGCGCCTGGCGGGCGCCGACCGCCCCCACCAACTGCGCTCACTGACCGTCCTGCGCTCCGCGGTCGAACCGGTGGCGGCCGGCCTCGCCGCGCGGCACGCCACGGCCGAGCAGTGCGCCGAGCTCACCGAGTGCGCCCTCGGCATGGTCGCCAACTCCCGCGGGCAGCGGCTGGAGGGCTACCTGGTCCACGACGTCGCCTTCCACCGGGTGATCCTCACCGCCTCCGGCAACGAGATGTTCGCCCGCCTCGGTGACGTCGTCGCCGAGGTCCTCACCGGCCGCACCCACCACGAGGTCATGTTCGAGGACCCCGACCCGGCCGCCGTCACCCTCCACGTACAGCTCGCCGAGGCGGTCCGCGCCGGCGACGCGACCCGCGCCGAGCAACTGACCAGGGAGATCACCGCGGGCGCCCTGCAGGAACTGGACATCCTGGCGCCCTGACGGCCCTACTCGCCGGGAAACTCCCCGTCGACATACACCCACGCCCCGTCCACCCGCTCGAACCGGCTCCGCTCCAGCAGGGAACCGCCCCGGTAGGACGCCCGGAAGGTCACCGTCCCGGTGGAGTGGAAGGCCGACCCGTCACCGGTGCCGAGCACCTCCAGCCCGGTCCACCTCGTCCCCGGGTCGAGCTCCAGCCGCGCGGGCCGCGTCCGCGGATGCCAGGTACGCAGCAGATAGCCCGCGTCACCCCGCACGAACGCGCTGTACCGCGACCGCATCAACGCCTCCGCGGTCGGCGCGGCGGCACCGGAATGGAATCGGCCACAGCACTTGTCGTACGGCTCGGACAGCCCGCACGGGCAGGAACGCGAGGTCATGGACGCCATTGTCCTAGACCGCCCGCCGCGCCTCGCCCAGGGGCAGCGGCGGCAGCCGTGTCTCGTGCAGCCACGCGGTGAACAGGTCGTGCAGCGACTCCTCCGCGAAGCGCGCGGCGTGCGCGGTGAAGGCCGCCGTCGACGCGGCACCGCCCCGGTGCAGCCGCGTCCACTCGCGCAGCATCCGGAAGAACGCCTCGTCGCCCAGCGCGCAGCGCACCGCGTGCACGGCGAGACCGCCGCGCTCGTAGAGCCGGTCGTCGAACATCAGCTTGCGGCCCGGGTCGGACAGCCGCAGGTCCTGCGGCAGCGACGACAGCAACCGGTGTGCGGACGCGGCGTGGTGCTGCGCGCTGCGGCCCCCCGAGCGCTCCGACCACAGCCACTCCGCGTACTTGGCGAAGCCCTCGTTCAGCCAGATGTGCCGCCAGTCGGCGATGGACACGCTGTTGCCGAACCACTGGTGCGCCAGCTCGTGCGCGACCAGCCGCTCCGAACCCCGCGCCCCGTCCACGTGGTTGGCACCGAACAGCGACAACCCCTGGGCCTCCACGGGCACATCGAGCTCCTCCTCCGTGACCACCACGGCGTACTCGTCGAAGGGGTACGGCCCGAACAGCTCCTGGAACAGCTCCATCATCGCCGGCTGACGGGCGAAGTCCCGGGAGAACCTGGGCAGCAGATGCGCCGGTATGTGCCCGTGCTGCGGCACGCCACCCGGACCCGGGTCGCCGAGCAGCACCGTCTGGTACTTGCCGATCGCCAGCCCGACCAGATAGCTGGACGTCGGCGCGGACTGCTCGTACACCCACGTGGTCGTCGAGGCCTTCGCCGTGCGGGTCAGCAGCCGCCCGCCCGCCACCACCGCGTACGCCGACGGCGTGGTGACGGAGATCTGGTATGACGCCTTGTCGGCGGGCCGGTCGTTGCACGGGTACCAGGACGGCGCCCCCACCGGCTGGCTCGCCACCAGCGCCCCGTCCTCCAGCTCCTCCCAGCCGATCCCGCCGAACGGGCTGGTGACCGGCTTGGGATTGCCCGACCACTGCACCTCGACCGTGAACGCCGCCCCGGCACGGACCGGCTTCGCGGGACGCACGCGCAGCCTGCCGCCACGGTGCGTGTAGTGCGGCTGGCGGCCGTCCACCCGGACCCGGCCCACCCGGAAGTCGGCCAGGTTCAGCTGGAACTCGGTGAGCGCTGAACGGCCCGCTATCGCGTTGATGCGCGCAGTGCCCGACAGCCGGTTCGGGACCGGGCGGTAGTCCAGCGCCAGTTCGTAGCGGTGCACCCGGTACCGGGGGTCACCGTTGTCCGGGAAGTACGGGTCCTGCCCCGCCGACTGCTGCACTGCCACCGCTGTGTCCGCTCCCTGCGCCGCGCTGCCACTCCGTGCCGGAACATCGCTCGTAACACTGTTCGCCTCCGGGGCGCCGAAGCCGGCGTCGGGAGGGCGATCGTGCTCGACCCTTCGGGCCTCCGCGCGCTCACCCTCCCGACGCCGACGCGCCCCTTCGGCGGGCTACGAGTGGCCCGCGTTCACGGACGCCATGCCTCGATCGGGTTGCCCAGCCAGCGGGTGCCGTCCGGAACGGACTCCGCGGCCATGACGAGCGACGCGGGGCCCAGCGTCGTCCGGGCCCCGATCGTGCTGCCGGGCAGCACGATCCCGCCAGGGCCCAGCGTCGCGCCCTCACGGAGGACCACAGTATCCGTCCGCAAGATCCGGTCGTGGAAGAGGTGCGTCTGGAGCACACAGCCACGGTTCACGGTGGCCCCGTCCTCCAGGGTCACCAGGTCGGTCTCGGGCAGCCAGTAGCTCTCCACCCACACGCCCCGCCCGATCCGCGCGCCCAGCCCGCGCAGCCACGCGGTCATCAGCGGCGTACCCGGCACCGAACCCGCCAGCCACGGCACGGCCAGCACCTCCACGAAGGTGTCCGCCAGCTCGTTGCGCCACACGAAGCCGCTCCACAGCGGGTGCTCCCCGCTGCGGTGCCGGCCCACCAGCAGCCACTTCGCGACGACCGACACGAGCCCGGCCGCCGCACCCGCGGCGAGCAGCACCAGCCCGGAGAGCAGCGGGGCACAGGCGCCGAGCAGGCACAGCGCCGCCACCGTGAGCACGGCCAGCGCCGCCGAGCACAGCACCGGCACGATCCGACAGGCCTCCACCAGACCACGCGCCCACAGCAGCCGGGCCGGCGGATCGTAGGTACGGCTCTGGTCGCCGTCGCCGACACTGCGCGGCAGCTTCACCGGCGGCAGCCCCAGGTAGGAACTGCCCTTCTTGGCCTTCTTCGGGGTCGCCGACAACACCCCGACCAGTCCGCCGTCCGGCACGGACCGGCCCGGCGCGGTCATCCCGGAGTTCCCGAGGAATGCCCGCCGCCCGATCTCCGCGCGCCCGATCCGCAGCCAGCCGCCGCCCAGCTCGTACGGCGCGGTCAGCGTGTCGTCCGCCAGGAAGGCGCCCTCGCCGACCGTGGTCAGACTGGGCAGCGCCAGCACCGTCGACACCTCGGCGCCCCGCCCGATCCGCATCCCGAGCAGCCGCAGCCACATCGGCGTGACCAGCCCGGCGTACAGCGGGAACAGCGTCTCCCGGGACCGGTCCATCAGTTGCGTGACGGTCCAGGCCTGCCAGCCGACCCGGCCGTGCGTCGCATACGTGCCCTCGGCCAGGCCCAGGCTCAGCAGCCGTACGGCGACCAGCACCAGCAGCGCGTACACCAGCCCGAAGGCCAGCGTGGCCGGAACGAGCGCGAGCGCCGCACCCCGCAAGGCCGCACCGAGGCCGGCACCGGGCGCCACGAACAACCCGGCCACGGCGAGCGCCGCGACACCCGCGACCACCGGCAACAGGGTCAGGCCGGCACCGGAGACGCCGTACATGAACCGCCAGAACGTCCCGCGCCGCGGCCGGTCCTTCGGCCAGTTCCGCTTGGCCCTGCCCAGCTTGACCGCGGGTGCGCCGGCCCACCGCTGCCCGGTCGGGACCTGCCGGGCGACCGCCGAACCCGGCGCCACCTCGGCCCGCTTGCCGACCCGGGCACCCGGGAAGAGCATGCTGCGGGTGCCGACGACGGCGTGCGCGCCCACCTTGACCGGGCCGATCTCCAGGCGGTCGCCGTCCAGCCAGTACCCGGACAGGTCGACCTCGGACTCGACGGCCGCGCCCCGGCCCAGCTTGAGCATGCCGGTGACCGGCGGCAGCGAGTGCAGGTCCACGTCCTGCCCGACCTTGGCGCCCAGCGCCCGCGCGTACCGCTGCAGCCACGACCCGGTCAGCGAGGTCGCCCCGCTGAACTCGGCCAGCCGCTCGGCGGTCCACAGCCGCAGGTGCACACCGCCCCCGCGCGCGTACCGGCCGGGCCGCACACCGCGCAGCAGCAGCCGCGCCCCGCCCGCGGCGATCGCCAGCCGGCCCGGCGGGCTGAACAGCACGACGGCGCCGGCCGCGACCAGCCACCAAGGGGCGGTCGGCAGCCAGGGGTACCCGGGCAGCAGGTTCCCCAGCGCGGCCAGCGCCACCGACCAGCGCAGACCCAGCAGCGTGAACAGCGGCACGAGCATCAGCAGTTGCATCACCATGGCCCGCGCCGGCACCGGCGCGATGGTGCGCCGGGCGCCGTCGTCCTGAGCCGACTTCTCCAGGCGGCGGGCCAGCTTGCGCAGGGTGGGCTGCTGGTAGATGTCGAGGACGGCCGCGCTCGGGTAACGGGTGCGCAGCCGGGTGGTGAGCTGGGCGGCGGCCAGGCTGCTGCCGCCGATCGCGAAGAAGTCGTCGGAGGCACTGGTCACCGGGATGCCGAGGACCTCCGTCCACTGCTCGGCGAGCCAGGCCTCGGTGCCGTAGAGCTGCTCGGCCGGACCACCGGTCTCCAGCCCGTCCAACGGCCAGGGGAGTGCGTTCCGGTCGACCTTGCCGCTCGTGCGGGTCGGCAGATCGCCGACGGGGGCGAGCAACGGCACCAGCGCGGCGGGCAGCTCGGCGCGCAGCCGCTCGACGGCCGCCGCCTGGTCCCAGCCCTCCTGGGTGACGATGTAGCCGACGAGAAGCTGGTTGCCGCTGCGGGCGGTGCGCACGGCGGCGGCGGCCCCCGCCACGCCGGGCAGCGCCTGCAGCGCGGCATCCACCTCGCCGAGTTCGATGCGCCGCCCGCCGAGCTTGATCTGCTCGTCGGCCCGCCCGAGGAACACCAGCCCCTCGGGATCGGCCTTGACCAGGTCACCACTGCGGTACGCCCGCTCCCAGCCCAGCGACCGGAGCGGCGCGTACTTCTCGGCGTCCTTCTCCGCGTCGAGATACCGGGCGAGCCCGACACCGCCGATCACCAGCTGGCCGCTGCCGCCCATCGGCACCGGCTCCCCGGCCTCGTCGACGACGGCCAGCTCCCAGCCGTTCAGCGGCAGCCCGATCCGGACCGGCTCCTCGCCCGACATCAGCGAGGCGCAGGCGACGACGGTCGCCTCGGTGGGCCCGTACGTGTTCCAGACCTCGCGCCCCTCGGTCACGAGCCGCTGCACCAGCTCGGGCGGGCAGGCCTCACCGCCGAAGATCAGCAGGCGTACGTCGCTCAGCGCCTCCGGCTCCCACAGGGCCGCCAGTGTCGGCACCGTGGAGACGACGGTGACCTCCTGCTCGACCAGCCAGGGCCCGAGGTCGGCGCCGCTGCGGACCTGTGACCGGGGCACCGGGACCAGACAGGCCCCGTACCGCCACGCCAGCCACATCTCCTCGCACGACGCGTCGAACGCCACGGACAGTCCCGCCATCACCCGGTCGCCCGGCCCTACGGGGTCGTCGGTGAGGAAGAGCGCGGCCTCGGCGTCCACGAACGCGGCGGCGCTGCGGTGGGTGACGGCGACGCCCTTGGGCTTTCCGGTGGAGCCGGAGGTGAAGATGATCCACGCGTCGTGCTCCAGGCCCGGCCGGGCGGCCGGGACGTCGCTGCGGCCGGTGACGGTCAGCTCGTGCCCGGCCCCGACGACGGCCCGCACCCCGGCCTCGCCGAACACCAGCTCCGCCCGCTCGTCCGGGTCCTCGGCGTCCACGGGAACGTAGGCAGCACCGGCGGCGAGCACGGCGAGGATCGCGACGTACAGGTCGTTGGTCCCGGACGGGACGCGAACACCCACCCGGTCACCGAGGCCGACCCCGGCGGCGGCGAGCCGGCGCCGCAGCCGTTCCACCTCGGTGGCCAGCGCACGGTAGGTGAGCCGGGTGGCGCCGTCGTCCAGGGCGAGTTCGTCCGGGTACGAGCGCACGGATGCGTCGAAGACGTCCACGAGCGTGCGCGGGGAAGCCGCCTGTCCACCGGAGAAACGTGCCTTGTCACCGAACCGCTCGCGGATCTCTTCGTCGAGCAGGCCGAGAGCATCGCTCCCGTGTATCGCTGCCATCGGGTCCTCGCGTCTCGATCCCGGAAGCCTCCGGGGCGCTGGCGGGCCCGCAGGTCTGCCTGGGGTTGTCCGGGTCCAGCTCCGTAACAAGCCGGAAATATTAGTACGACGCTACGATTCCGGCCTGTTCGTGGCCACTCGGACGGGCCGTTCGAGGGAGGGGTGAGGGTCGGTCAGAAGCCGGTGACCTCGCGGTCTTTCGCCCGGAGGAGAGATGGCCCACAAAGGCCGCCGGGCGGTGGAAAACACCCGTTGCGCGGCACCTCGGCCGCCACCGAACGTGATGGCCGGCCTGCCGCGTGCCAAGCCGCCTGCACCACGGCCCCGACATGCGAAAGACCCCTGCTCAGCAGGGGTCTCGACTGGTGTCCGAGGGGGGACTTGAACCCCCACGCCCGATAAAGGGCACTAGCACCTCAAGCTAGCGCGTCTGCCATTCCGCCACCCGGACAAGGTGTCTGTCGTGCGTGGTCTCCCTCGCGGCGACACAGGAAACACTACCAGGCTTTCGGGGGTGGCCGATCACACCCCGTCCCGCCGCCCGCCCGCGCGTGAACGGCGTGTGACGGGCCGGGACCGGTCTTGGGGCCGTGGCGGGCGGGGAGGGAGTATGAGAGGAACCGACCAGACAGCGGGAGGAAGCAGCGTGAGCGAGACGGACACGGCCAACGGCGTCACCGGCGAGGACGAGGTCGTGGACCTCTGCCGCGAGCTGATCCAGTTCGACACCAGCAACTACGGCGACCACTCGGGCCCCGGCGAGCGCAAGGCCGCCGAGTACGTCGCCGAGAAGCTCGCCGAGGTGGGACTGGACCCGAAGATCTACGAGTCGCACCCCGGGCGGGCGTCGACCGTGGCCCGTATCGAGGGCGAGGACCCGTCCCGGCCCGCGCTGCTGATCCACGGCCATCTCGACGTCGTACCCGCCAACGCCGCCGACTGGACCCACGACCCCTTCTCCGGGGAGGTCGCCGACGGGTGCGTGTGGGGCCGCGGCGCCGTCGACATGAAGGACATGGACGCGATGACGCTGGCGGTCGTGCGGGACCGACTGCGCAGCGGGCGCCGACCGCCCCGGGACATCGTGCTGGCCTTCCTCGCGGACGAGGAGGCCGGCGGCACGTACGGGGCACGGCACCTCGTCGACAACCACCGCGAGCTCTTCGACGGGGTCACCGAGGCGATCAGTGAGGTCGGCGGGTTCTCGTTCACCGTCAGTGAGCAGCGGCGGCTGTACCTCATCCAGACCGCCGAGAAGGGCATGCACTGGATGAAGCTGACCGTGGCCGGGACCGCCGGGCACGGGTCGATGATCCACCGGGACAACGCGATCACCGAGCTGTCGGAGGCGGTGGCACGCCTGGGCCGGCACACGTTCCCGGTGCGGGTCACCAAGACCACGCGGGCCTTCCTCGACGAGCTCGGCGACGCGCTCGGCACCGAGCTGGACCCGGAGGACATGGAGTCCACGCTGGCCCGGCTCGGCGGCATCGCCAAGCTGATCGGCGCGACCCTGAGCAACACGGCCAACCCCACGCAGCTGGGCGCCGGCTACAAGGTCAACGTCATTCCGGGCGAGGCCACCGCGCATGTCGACGGGCGGTTCCTGCCGGGGCACGAGGAGGAGTTCCTCGCCGACCTCGACCGGATCCTGGGGCCGAAGGTGAAGCGGGAGGACGTGCACGCCGACAAGGCCGTCGAGACCACCTTCGACGGAGCGCTGGTCGAGGCCATGCAGTCAGCGCTGCTGGCCGAGGACCCGGCCGCCAAGGCCATTCCCTACATGCTCTCGGGCGGTACGGACGCCAAGTCCTTCGACGACCTCGGCATCCGCGGCTTCGGCTTCGCACCGCTGAAGCTGCCGCCGGAGCTGGACTTCGCGGGCATGTTCCACGGGGTGGACGAGCGGGTGCCGGTGGACGGGCTGAAGTTCGGTGTGCGCGTGCTCGACCGGTTCATCGACGCGTCGTGAGGCACGCGCTGTGGAGCACGCGTCGTGAGGCAATGGGCTGAGCTATTCGGGCGCCCGTACGAGAACGACTGAAAAGAGTGAATGCGACGATAAGCTCGTAGCTCGATTACTCCCTCCTCGTTACAGGTAATGCGATCAGCGACACGAGATCGCTTTTGCCAACAAGGAGGAATAATGCTGAAGAAGGTCGTCGCCGCTGCGGCTGCCACCGGTGGTCTGGTGCTCGCGGGTGCGGGTCTGGCCGTCGCCGATTCGGGTGCCCACGGTGCCGCCGTGCACTCCCCGGGTGTCGCTTCCGGCAACGTCGTCCAGGTGCCGGTCCACGTCCCGGTGAACGTGTGCGGCAACACGATCTCGGTGATCGGGCTGCTGAACCCCGCCTTCGGCAACACCTGCGTCAACAAGTGACGTCGTCTCTCTGATGGCGTTCACGCGTCGGCCCCGGAGCGCGCGCCATGCGCTCCGGGGCCGACCGGTCTTTGGTGAAATCCAGGAATGAAGGCAGGGGGGAATTCAGCAATGCGACAGGCTACCCGAAAGGGTCTGATGACCATGGCGGCCGCGACCGGTGTGTTGGCCGCCGCCGGTGGCTACGCCCACGCGGACTCCGGGGCGACCGGCTCCGCGTCCCACTCGCCGGGCGTACTGTCCGGCAACACCGTCCAGGCGCCGGTGCACGTGCCGGTGAACGTCTGCGGCAACACGGTGAACGTCGTCGGGGTGCTCAACCCCGCGGTCGGCAACACGTGCGTCAACCACGGCGGCGGCCACTCCTCGGGCGGGTACGGCGGGTACGGCGGCTCCGGTCACGGCGGCTCGGGTCACGGCGGCGCCCACGCGGGCGGGCACACCGGCGGTTCCCCGGGCGTACTGTCCGGCAACACCGTCCAGGCGCCGGTGCACGTGCCGGTGAACGTGTGCGGCAACAGCGTCGACGTGGTGGGCCTGCTCAACCCCGCGGTGGGCAACGAGTGCGACAACCACGGCGGCTCGGGTCACGGCGGCGCCCACGCGGGCGGGCACACCGGTGGTTCGCCGGGCGTCGGCTCGGGCAACCACGTCCAGGTTCCGGTCGACGTCCCGGTGAACGTGTGCGGCAACAGCGTCGGCGTCATCGGTGCCGGCAACTCCACCACGGGCAACCACTGCGCGGACGGCGGGGGCAACGGCGGCGGCCACCAGACCCAGCCGCCCGGCGACGGGCACGGAACGCCCCCGGGGCAGCCGGGCAACCCGGGCAACCCGGGGCAGCCGGGCCACCCGGGCCAGCCCGGCAACCCCGGTCATCCGGGCCAGCCTGGCCACCCGGGCCACCCCGGCAGTCCGCAGCACCCGGGCACGCCCGGAACGCCGGGGCACCCCGGCACTCCGGGCCACCCCGGTACCCCGGGGAAGCCGGGCGGCTCCTCGCACGTCGGCCAGCAGGGCGGGCGTGCCGGCGCCTCGTTGCCGGCCGCCGCGCAGCTCGCCCACACCGGCGGGGACCTGCCGCTCGGCGTGGTCCTGCCCGCGGGCGCGGGCGCGCTGCTGGCGGGCGCGGTGCTCTACCGCAGGGCGCGGGCCTCGGTGTGACGCACGACCGGTGCCCCCACCGGTGGAAACGGAGGGGGCACCGCCGTGCGCGGGGCCCCCTCGTGCTGCCTCACCACGTGGCGCGCACCTGACGGATGATCCGCCGGCGCAACCGCACCTTGCGGCTGCCGTCCCGCAGCAGGCTCAGTCGGTCCAACTCCCAGTGTCCGTACTCCGCATGGTCCGTCAGCAGTCGAGTGGCGTCCTTGCGGGAGACCCCGCGAGGCACGTACACGTCGACGAATTCGTATTCCGGCATCGCATCTATTGTGCGGGCTGGGGCCCGGTACGGATAGCGTCTGCACTATGTCTGATGCTGCGCAGCCCACCGCTGCCGAGGTACGCGCCGCCGCCGAGGCGGTCAAGACCGCGCTCGACCGTCACCTGGCCGCGGTCGAACGCAGGTCGGGGGAGGACGACCCGGCCGTCTACGAGGCGTTCAACCAGCTGGCGGCGGCCGCCGAGGCGTACGACGAGCTGCTCTACGACCGCTACGACGAGGTGACCCCCTTCGAGATCCCCGCCGCGGAAGACTCGCTTCCACCGTACGCGGGCCCCGAGGAACCGAACGGGATCAGCGTGCTGATCCGCCGCGACTACGCCGTGGCGGAACCCCAGCGGCTGCGCGCACAGGCCCAGCGGGTCGAGGCTGCGGACCACGACGACGGCGAGGACGCCGCCGGCACGGTCCACGGGGCCCTGGGCATCCTCTTCGGGGAGTTCGAACCCGACGAGATCGCCTCCAGGCACAAGGAGTTCGGCCTCGAGGAAGGCGACTCCACGCTCTGGGTGACCGCCGCCGAGGAACCGGCCGAACCGGGCGAGTGGCTGGAGGCCCCGTTCGAGCACGTCGACCCGCAGCGGGTGGTGTGCCGCTTCGACGTCAGCGCGGTCTTCGACGACGAGACCGACGACGGCGACGACGGCGACGAGACCGACGAGATCGACGAACTGGCGGAGGACCTCGACGAGGACGAGGACCTGGAACCCCTGGACGCCGACCGCTGACCCGGCCGGACCGGCGGTGCCGCACGGGCCCTCGGGCCGGTACGGCACCGCTTGTCCCGATCAGCCGGCCGCCGGAACCTGCGCTCTCAACAGCACCGGCAGACGTGTCGTCCTCGGCTTCGCCAGGACCTCGGCGACGGCCCTGGGCAGCGCCTGCTCGACGCCGTGCACCACGGACAGATGCCGGCTCGCCCGGCCGAAGGCCGTGTACACCCAGGGCCGGCTGAGCGCCTGGGCCGCATCGCCGGGCAGCACCACGACCACCGCGGGCCACCGCCCGCCGACCGCCTGGTGCGCGGTCAGCGCCCACCCGTGCCGTACGGACTGCTCCACGCGCTCCCGCGGTACGACCACGGGCACGCCCGCGCACGACAGGTGCAGCCCTTCGGCGTCGGCCTTCACCACCTGGCCCGGCAGCGTACGGCCGGGAGCGGGGGAGTAGGCGACCCGGTCACCGGGGTCGAAACCGCCGAAGCGTCCGGGGCCCGGGTTGAGCCGCTCCTTCAGCGCCGCGTTCAGCACCCGGGTGCCCGCGGCGCCCCCGTGGCCCGGGGTGATCACCACCGTCTGCTCGGGCGGGACGCCGATGGCCCGCGGCACCGAGTCCGCGACCAGCTGCACCGTCCGGTGCACGGCCTCGCCCGCGTCCCGGACCGGCACGATGACGAGCTCCTTGCCGGGCGCCTCGACCTGGTTCAGCTCACCGACCCCGACGCCGGAGACCAGCTCTCCGAGCGGACCCGGATCGGGGACCCGGGAAGCCACCTGCGGGCAGACGCGGGCGGCGATCAGGTCGGCGAAGACCCGGCCGGGCCCGGCCGACCACAGCACCGCCGGGTCCCCGCTCAGCACGAGGCGGGCGCCGTCGGGCAGCGACTCCACGATCACCGCCGCGCTCTCCACGTCGAGCTGCGGGGCGTCCAGCACGATCAGCAGGTCCAGGTCCAGACTGCCGTCGGCGTCCCGGCCGGGCCCCTCGGTGCCGGCCAGCAGACCGGACACGGTCACGACCGGGCCGCTGCCCTCCCGCTCGCCGTCGGCGTCGAGCAGGGCGGCGAACCTGTCCCGCCCGTCCGGCGTGTGGCAGGCCGCGACGGCCCGCAGCCCGGCCGCCCGGACCGCGGTGAACAGCGCCGCCGGTTCGGCACGGGCCGCCTCGCCGCCGGTGTGCAGCACCAGACCATGTCCGGCCACGGCACGGGCCAGCTCGGCGGCGCCGCGCGCCGTCACCGCTTGCCACTCCTCGGGGGCTTCCTTGGACGGTGCGTTGACCAGACGGGCCAGACCGTCGGCGAGGCTCTCCTCGGCGAGCGCGTACCGCTCCAGGCCGGCCAGGACACGCACCGGGCGCTGCTCCTCGCTCTCCTCCCCGTCCTCCTGAGCCGGCCGGGCCGGGGCGCCGGGCTCCTCCAGCGCGTCCTGGAACACCAGGGCCTCGCCCTCCGCGATCGCGCTCCGCACGGTCGCCTCCGGGTCCGGTACGGTCCGCCGGGCCAGGGCCTCGGTGAGCGCGGGCAGTTCCAGGGCGGTGTGCCCGGCCAGGGCCGCCTGCTCCAGCAGCCAGACCGTCATCGCCCGGCCCCGCCGCTCGTCGTCCGGGCCGCACTCCGCGCCGAGCAGCGCCCGCGCGAAGCCGTCGGCCTGCTCCGGCCGCACTCCCGTCACCCGGAGCAACTGCCAGGGATCGGCCCGCAGCACCGCGTCGGCACCCTCGCCGAGGGCCGCCGCGACCTGCGGCGCGAGGGCCTCCGGCGCACCGCCCTCCGCCAGGACGCGCCGTACGGCCTCGACGGTGTCCGGCGCGGGTGCGGCGGCGGCCGGTGCCGGCTCCGGCCTGCGCACGGGCTCGGCGGCCGGCCTGCGCGGGGCGTGCTCCGGCTCGGCGAACACCGTGGCGGCCGGCTTCTCGCCGCTCTCCACCGCCCGCACGGCCGCGAGCAGATCGGCGGCCGTGCCGCTCAGCTTGCCGCCGCTCGCGATCGGCCCCTGCCTCTCGGCCTTCCGCCGCGCGATGCGCTCCCGCTCGACCCGCTGCGCCGCCAGCTCGGCCTCCGCCTCGGACAGCTTTGAGGCGGTGTCCCCGGCGCTGTCCCCGGCCGGTCCGGTCGCGCCCCCTGCGTCCGCTTCCCGTGCGTCCGCCTCCCCTGCGTCCGCTCCCGGGGTGGGCGGGGCGGGGTCCGCGGCCTCCCCGGCGACGGCGTCCGAGCCGCCTGTCTCCGCGGCTCCTTCGCCGGCCCCGGCCGCCCCAGGCGTGCTGTCCGGGGTTCCGGTGCCTTCTGCCGATCCGTCGGAGACCCCCGAGGTCTCCGGGTCCGTGCTCACAGCGTGCTCCAGTCGTGATCGGGATAGCGGTGCACGGGCGCCGACACGTCGTCGAGCGCCCGGCAGATCTCGTCAGGAAGACTAAGGGCCTCCACTGACAACGCCGCCGTGAGCTGCTGCGCGTTGCGCGCTCCCACGATCGGCGCGGCGACGCCCGGACGGTCCCGCACCCATGCGAGGGCGACCTGCAGCGGGGTCACCGCGAGACCGTCCGCCGCCGTCGTCACGGCGTCCACGATGCGGGTCGCCGTGTCGTCGAGGTACGGCGCGACGAACGGCGCCAGATGCTCCGAGGCACCGCGCGAGTCCGCCGGAGTGGAGTTGCGGTACTTCCCGGTCAGCACCCCGCGCCCGAGCGGCGAGGACGGGAGCAGTCCCAGCCCGAGGTCCAGCGCGGCCGGCAGCACCTCGCGCTCGACACCGCGCTGGAGCAGCGAGTACTCCATCTGCGTACCCGCCAGCCGGGTCCGCGTCCCCGGCGCCGCGAGCTGCCAGGTCGCCGCCTTCGCCAGCTGCCAGCCGCAGAAGTTGGAGACGCCCACGTAACGGGCACGGCCGCTGCTCACCGCCAGGTCCAGGGCCTGCAGCGTCTCCTCCAGCGGGGTGTCCGGGTCGAAGGCGTGCACCTGCCACAGATCGACGTGGTCGGTGCCGAGGCGGGCCAGGGAGGCGTCCAGCGCGGCCAGCAGATGACCCCGCGAGCCGTCGAAACGGCGGTCGGGGTCGGGTACGCTCCCCGCCTTCGTGGAGATGACCAGGTCCCGGCGCGGCACCAGCCCTTCCAGGAGCTGCCCGAGCAGATACTCGGCCTCTCCGGCGCCGTAGACGTCCGCGGTGTCGACGAGGGTCCCGCCCGCCTCCCAGAACGCCTTCAGCATGTCCGCGGCGTCGTGCTCGTCGGTGTCCCGGCCCCACGTGAGGGTGCCCAGCCCGATCCGGGACACACGCAGGCCGGTACTGCCCAGATGCCTCTGCTCCATGCTGGCCGAGATTACTGGCCGGGACTGGTACGTGGGCTGCCTGTGGATAACCGATTTCCCGCCCTGGTCGGAGCCTACGCACCCACCCGTCCGGCACCATCGTCCACCCACCCGCGCTAGGGTCGCCCCCACAGGGACGTTACTGATGGGTAAGGGGATCGGCCATGCAGCTCGGGATCAACCTCGGCTACTGGGGCGCGGGAATGGACGCGGACAATCTCGCCGTGGCGAAGGAGGCCGACCGGCTCGGCTATGCCGTTTGCTGGGCCGCCGAGGCGTACGGCTCCGACGCGGCCACCGTGCTCAGCTGGGTCGCCGCCCAGACCGAGCGCATCGACGTCGGCTCCGCCATCTTCCAGATCCCGGCCCGCCAGCCCGCGATGACCGCGATGACCGCGGCGACGCTGGACTCGCTCTCCGGCGGCCGCTTCCGGCTCGGCCTCGGTGTCTCCGGGCCACAGGTCTCCGAGGGCTGGTACGGCGTCAAGTTCGACAAGCCGCTGGCGCGCACCCGCGAGTACGTGGAGATCGTGCGGAAGGCGATGACCCGGGAGCGGCTGACGTACGAGGGCCGGCACTGGACGTTGCCGCTGCCCGGCGGACCGGGCAAGCCGATCAAGCTGACCGTGCACCCGCAGCGCGAGCACATCCCGCTGTACATCGCCGCCATCGGGCCGAAGAACCTCGAGCAGACCGGTGAGATCGCCGACGGGGCACTGGTGATCTTCCCCTCCGCCGAGCACCTCGAGGACACCACGATCAACCACCTGCGGGCCGGACGCGAGAAGGCCGGGAAGACCATGGACGGCTTCGACGTCTGCCCGACCCTGCCGCTGGCCGTCGGCGACGACAAGGACGTGTCCCGGCTCGCCGACGTCTTCCGCCCCTACACCGCCCTGTACGTGGGCGGCATGGGCAGCGCCAAGCAGAACTTCTACAACCAGCTCGCCCGGCGCATGGGGTACGAGAAGGAGGCCGCCGAGATCCAGGAGAAGTACCTCTCCGGGGACAAGCAGGGCGCCGCGGCCGCGATTCCGCAGGACCTCATCGACAAGACCACGCTGCTGGGCTCCGTCGACCGCATCGCCGACCGGATGCAGGCCTACGCCGCGGCCGGTGTCACCACCCTCAGCCTCGCCCCGGCCGGCTTCACGCTCGACGAGCGCCTCGCCTCCCTCCGCGCCGGCACGGAGGCACTGGAGCGGGCGGGACTCGCGTAGAGCCCGTTCGCGACGACAGGGACGCTCGGGGCTTCGCGGCCGTGGTGGGGGCTCGGGGGATCTTCCCCGCCACGGCCGTCACGGGGAACAACGCGCCCGGGTCCGCGCGGTTACGCCCCCGCCGCGACCCCGGTGCTCCTTCTTCCGGCCCAGTCGGCCCACACAGGTGTTGCAGCACCCGCGATGCCGCATTTGACTCGATTGCGGATTCCTGCGGAAAGGCGACCCACCATGCTGTCGGCGAAGAGCGTGTTCCAGGAGATCCTCGACAACGACGAGTCCTTCCGGCTGTTCTGCTCCATCGCGGCGAGCGGCGAGGCGCAGGGCGGCTGGGAGAACGGGCGGATCGCCGCGCTGGTACCGGAGGGCGAACACGCGCTCGTGCCCAAGATCACCCGGCACGGTGCCGACGAGGACAAACACGGGCGGATCTTCAACGCCCTCCTGCGCAACCGCGGCCTGGAACCGGCCCCCGTCCCGCCCCGGACCGACTACACGATGCTCCTGGAGCGGCGCGGTATCGGCCTCGCCCACGACAAGCTCCGCCGCAACGAGCCGCTGAGCGTGCAGGACCTCATCGTCTACCTGGCGCACAGCCGGGTCACCGAACAGCGGGCCGCCGAGCAGATGGCCCTGCTCCGCAGGCACTTCGCCGACCACCCCCAGGTCGGCAAGGCCTTCCGCATGATCTCCGACGACGAGGCCAACCACCTCGCCTACACCCACGAGGAACTGCTGCGCTTCGCGGCCTCCGGCTACGGCAGGCTCATCCAGCGCACCCTGCGCGACTGCGCGCTCGCCGAGATCCGCGTCCACCGGGACGTGAGTCTCGCCGTCATGGCCCACATGGGGCGCATCCTCGGCTGGCCGAAGGCCAGGCGCGCGACCCTCGCGGCCGGCATCCGCGCCGTGTACGTCTACGAGCGCGCCGCGGGCTGGCGGCGCATGGTGTCGCTGCGCACGCCCGACCGCCGTGACCCCCTCGGCGGCCCCGCGACCACCGCCCCCGAGTTCGCCTGAGCCGCCCGCTCACAGCCACCCGCGCCGCTTGAACAGCCGGTACAGCAGCACCTCCAGAGCGGCCATCACCACGATCACCGCCGGATACGACCACACCCAGTGCAGTTCCGGCATGTGCTCGAAGTTCATGCCGTAGATGCCCGCGATCATCGTGGGGATCGCGGCCATCGCCGCCCACGCGGAGATCTTCCGCATGTCGTCGTTCTGCCGGACGCTCGTCTGCGCCAGATGGGCCGACAGGATGTCCGACACCAGCCGGTCCAGACCGTCCACGGACTCGTTCACGCGCGTGAGGTGGTCGCTGACGTCCCGGAAGAAGGGCCGGGCCTTGTCGTCCACGAAGGCCACCCCGCCGCCGCCCGTCGGCCCGGTGCCGGCCAGCCGCGTCAGCGGCAGCGCCAGCGGACCCGTCGCCCGGCGGAACTCCAGGACCTGCCGCTTGAACGTGTAGATCCGGGAGGCGGTGTTGCGTGAACCGCCCACCTCCGGCGAGAACACCTCCGCCTCCAGTTCCTCCATGTCGGTCTGCAGCTCGGTCGCCACCTCCAGGTAGTGGTCGACGGTGGCGTCCGCGATCGCGTACAGCACGGAGGTCGGGCCCTTCTCCAGCAGCTCCGGCTCCTCCTCCAGACGGCGCCGCACGGCCGCCAGCGGAGAACCCTCGCCGTGCCGGACGGTCACCGCGAACCCGTCACCGAGGAAGATCATCACCTCGCCGGTGGAGACGGCGTCGCTCTCCGGCTCGTACACCACCGGCTTGAGCACCACGAACAGCGAGTCGTCGTACACCTCCAGCTTGGGCCGCTGGTGCGCGTTGAGGGCGTCCTCGACGGCCAGCGGATGCAGCCCGAACTCCTCGGTGACGCGTTCGAACTCCTTCTCCGACGGCTCGTGCAGCCCGATCCACACGAACCCGCCCACCGCCCGCGCCGCGGCCAGCGCGTCGGACAGGTCGTCCAGGCCTTCACTGCGGTGCCCGTCCCGGTAGACGGCACAGTCCACGATCAAGAAACCCAACCTCCTGTTGCCAGCACTCCGCCGCACAGCGATGTGCGCCTACGCTGGTCCGCATGCCCACGCTGATCCTCGTAAGGCACGGACGTTCCACCGCCAACACCGCCGGACTGCTCGCCGGCTGGACGCCCGGCGTCGCCCTGGACGAACGCGGGGCCGCGCAAGCCGCCGCGCTGCCCGGGCGACTCGACGGGCTGCCCCTCTCCGAGGTCGTCACCAGCCCCCTGCAACGCTGCCAGGAAACCATCCGTCCGCTGCTCGACGCCCGGCCGGACCTGCCCGTGCACACCGACGAACGGATCGGGGAGTGCCACTACGGCGACTGGTCCGGCCGCAAGCTCGCCGAGCTCGCGGACGAGCCGCTGATGCAGGTGGTGCAGGCACACCCCTCCGCGGCCGCGTTCCCCGGCGGCGAATCCATGCGCGCCATGCAGACCCGCGCGGCCGAGGCCGTGCGGGAGTGGAACGCGCGCGTGGAACGCGACCACGGCGCCGACGCCGTGTACCTCATGTGCTCGCACGGCGACATCATCAAGTCCCTCGTCGCCGACGCACTCGGACTGCATCTCGACCTCTTCCAGCGGATCTCCGTGGAACCGTGTTCCATCACCGCGATCCGTTACACCCGCCTCAGGCCGTTTCTCGTTCGCCTCGGCGACACCGGGGATTTCGCCTCCCTTGCGCCCCGCGAGGAACCCACCGGGGATGACGCACCAGTGGGTGGTGGTGCGGGCGCACCGTGATCGTCGGGCGCAGTAGGGTGAAGCGTCCACACACAGACCCCTCCCGCAGTCACAGCATCGATTCAATGGAGACAGGACGTGTCCCGTCAGGTGTTCCTCTACGACCCGCCGGACCGCTTCGTGGCCGGCACGGTCGGGCTGCCCGGGCGCCGTACGTTCTTCCTCCAGGCTTCCGCCGGCCCCCGGGTGACCAGCGTGGTCCTGGAGAAGACCCAGGTCGCCGCGCTCGCCGAGCGCATGGAAGAGCTCCTCGACGAGGTCGTACGCCGCAGTGGCGGCCAGGCCCCGGTGCCCGCGGTGACCCCCTCCGAGGTCGCCGACACCGCCCCGCTCGAGACTCCCATCGAGGAGGAGTTCCGCGTCGGCACCATGGCGCTGGCCTGGGACGGCGAGGAACAGCGGATGATCGTCGAGGCCCAGGCCCTGGTCGAGCTGGACGCCGACTCCGAGGAGGACCTCGCGGAGGCGGAGGAGCGGCTGCTCCAGGACGAGGAGAACGGCCCCCCGATGCTGCGGGTCCGGCTCACCGGCGCGCAGGCCAGGGCCTTCGCCAAGCGCGCCCTCGACGTCGTGAACGCCGGGCGGCCGCCGTGCCCGCTGTGCAGCCTCCCGCTCGACCCGGAAGGACACGTATGTCCGCGCCAGAACGGATACCGCCGCGGAGCGTGACCGGCGCCGCCCTCCTCGCCGAGGGCGAGCTGACCGTGCGCGGACGCATCCGCGACGCCTCCAACGCGGCGCTGTACTGCACGGTGACCCACGACGGCCGGGAAGCCACCTGCGTGTACAAGCCGGTCGCCGGGGAACGCCCGCTGTGGGACTTCCCCGACGGCACCCTCGCCGAGCGCGAGGTGGCCGCGTACGAGGTCTCCGAGGCGACCGGCTGGGGCCTGGTGCCGCCCACCGTGCTGCGCGAGGGACCGTACGGCGAGGGCATGGTCCAGCTGTGGATCGAGGCGACCCCGGAGGCCGAACTGCTCGCCCTGGTGGACACCGAGGAACCCGAACCGGGCTGGAAGGCCATCGGCTTCGCCGAGGTCGACGAGGGGAGGACCGCGCTGCTCGTGCACGCCGACGACGAGCGGCTGCGCCGCCTCGCGGTACTGGACGCCGTGATCAACAACGCCGACCGCAAGGGCGGCCACCTCCTGCCCACCGCCGGCGGACCGCTCTACGGCATCGACCACGGGGTCACCTTCCACGTGGAGAACAAGCTGCGCACTCTGCTGTGGGGCTGGGCCGGGGAGCCCCTCACCGCGGAGGCCGTCGGCGTCCTCGAGGGCCTCAAGCACGCCCTGTCGGACGACGGGGAACTCGCCCTGAGGCTGGCGCGGTTGCTCACCGCCGCCGAGGTCGAGGCCACACGCGCGCGTGTCGAGGCCCTGCTGACCTCCGGTAAACACCCCGAGCCGAGCGGCGAGTGGCCGGCCATTCCCTGGCCGCCGGTGTGACAGCACACCGCGCACCAGAACACAAGATCGCCTTTCCGGCCAAGCGGCCTGGTCCGGTTCGTACGCGCGACTCGCGGGCGGTTAGGCTCATGTACATGCATGCCTGGCCCGCTTCCGAGGTCCCCGCCCTGCCCGGCAAGGGTCGCGACCTGAGGATCCACGACACCGCGACCGGGGGTCTCGTCACCCTTGATCCCGGTCCCGTCGCCCGTCTCTACGTCTGCGGCATCACGCCGTACGACGCCACCCACATGGGGCACGCGGCGACCTACAACGCGTTCGACCTGGTGCAGCGCGTGTGGCTCGACACCAAGCGGCAGGTTCACTACGTCCAGAACGTCACCGACGTCGACGACCCGCTGCTGGAGCGGGCCGAGCGGGACGGCGTCGACTGGGCCGCCCTCGCCGAGAAGGAGACGGCCCTGTTCCGCGAGGACATGACCGCCCTCAGGATGCTCCCGCCCCGGCACTACATAGGCGCCGTCGAGGCGATACCCGGCATCGTCCCGCTCGTGGAGCGACTGCGCGACCTGGGCGCGGCCTACGAGCTCGAGGGCGACACCTACTTCTCCGTCGAGTCCGACCCGCACTTCGGCAAGGTCTCGAACCTCGACGCCGCGGCCATGCGGCTGCTGTCCGCCGAGCGCGGCGGCGACCCCGACCGGCCCGGCAAGAAGAACCCGCTCGACCCGATGCTGTGGATGGCCGCCCGCGACGGCGAGCCCAGCTGGGACGGCGGCTCGCTGGGCCGCGGCCGGCCCGGCTGGCACATCGAGTGCGTCGCCATCGCCCTGGACCACCTCGGCATGGGCTTCGACCTCCAGGGCGGCGGCTCCGACCTGGCCTTCCCGCACCACGAGATGGGCGCCTCGCACGCCCAGGCACTCACCGGCGAGTTCCCCATGGCCAAGGCGTACGTGCACGCCGGCATGGTCGCCCTGGACGGCGAGAAGATGTCCAAGTCCAAGGGCAACCTGGTCTTCGTCTCCCAGCTGCGCCGCGACGGCGTCGACCCGGCCGCCATCCGGCTCACCCTCCTCGCCCACCACTACCGGACCGACTGGGAGTGGACCGACCAGGTGCTCGCGGACGCCGAGGCGCGGCTCGCACGGTGGCGTGCCGCCGTGTCCCGGCCCGACGGACCGCCCGCCGAGACGCTCGTCGAGGAGATCCGCGAGGCCCTCGCGAACGACCTCGACTCCCCGGCCGCCCTGGCCGCCGTCGACCGCTGGGCCGCCCTCCAGCAGGAGTGGGGCGGCACCGACACCGGCGCCCCCGGCGTCGTGACCCGGGCCGTGGACGCGCTGCTGGGCGTCGCCCTGTAGCGGCTCTCCGGACGTCGAAGGGGGCGGTACGCGTCGTGCGTACCGCCCCCTTCACAACCCCCGGCGCGTCAATCCTCCGAGGAGTCGTCGTCCTCGGTGCCCGGTTTGGGCGGCTTCGGCGGCCGGGCACGGCCGCTCGGATTGTCCCTGAGGTACGAGGACGGCGGCCCGTCCCCGCCGTCCGCGGTCGCATGGCCCCCGGGGCTTCCGGGCGGGCCGACGTCCCGGCGCCGCAGATAACGCTCGAACTCGCGGGCGATCGCCTCGCCCGACGCCTCCGGCAGCTCGGCGGTGTCCCGCGCCTCCTCCAGCGTCTGCACGTACTCGGCGACCTCGCTGTCCTCGGCGGCCAGCTGGTCCACGCCCACCTGCCAGGCCCGTGCGTCCTCCGGCAGCTCGCCCAGCGGGATGCGCAGGTCGAGCAGGTCCTCCAGACGGTTGAGCAGGGCCAGCGTCGCCTTCGGGTTCGGCGGCTGCGACACGTAGTGCGGGACGGCCGCCCACAGCGACACCGCCGGGACACCGGCGTGCGTGCAGGCCTCCTGCAGGACGCCGACGATGCCCGTCGGCCCCTCGTACTTGGTCTCCTCCAGGTCCATCCGCTGGGCCAGGTCCGCGTCGGACGTGACCCCGCTGACCGGGACCGGACGCGTGTGCGGGGTGTCGCCGAGCAGGGCGCCCAGCACCACCACCAGCTCCACGCCCAGCTCGTGCGCGAAGCCCAGCAGCTCGTTGCAGAACGAGCGCCAGCGCATGGACGGTTCGATGCCGCGGACCAGCACCAGGTCGCGCGGCTTCTCGCCGCCGACCCGCACCACCGACAACCTCGTCGTCGGCCAGGTGATCTTCCGCACTCCGCCGTCCATGAAGACCGTGGGACGGTTCACCTGGAAGTCGTAGTAGTCCTCGGCGTCCAGCGCCGCGAAGACCTCGCCCTTCCACTCCCGCTCCAGATGCGCGACCGCGGTGGAGGCGGCGTCGCCGGCATCGTTCCAGCCCTCGAACGCGGCCACCATGACCGGGTCGATCAGCTCGGGAACCCCCTCGAGCTCGATCACCCAGCGCCTCCTTCCGACGTGCCCTCACGTACGTCCCAACCTTACGGCGTCCGACGCGGGCGCCCGCAGCCCCCTTGTACGGGGTGGTGAACGGATCACTGCCCCGATCACCACCCCGGAACACCACTTGCCGTGCGGAGACTCACCACCGTCGGCCCGTGCCGACTCGGGGAGTCACAGGGTGCTGCGAAGCCACTGCTCCACGCTCGCGATGTGCACGGTCGCCCAGGAGCGGGCCGCCTCCGCGTCCCGGTCGCGCAGGGCGCCCAGGATCGCCCGGTGCTCGCGGAGGGTGCGGCTGACCGCGTCCTTCTGGGTCAGACCGCGCCAGATCCGGGCCCGGGTGGTCGGCCCCGACAGGCCGTCGAGCAGCGAACACAGCACCGAGTTGCCCGAGCCGCGCACGATGCCCCGGTGGAACTCCAGGTCACAGGCGACGAGTTCCTCCACCGACGGCTCTGCGCCGAGCGCGTCCAACTGTGCGGCCAGCGCGTCCAGTTGCTGTTCGCTGATCCGTGGGGCGGCCATCGCCGTGGCGGCCGGCTCCAGAATCCGGCGCACCGCGAGGAACTCCAGGACCGTGTCGTCGCGGTGGAAGTCCACGACGAAGCTGAGCGCCTCCAGCAGCAGCTGGGGATCCAGGCTGGTGACGTACGTCCCGTCGCCCTGCCGCACGTCCAGGATCCGGATCAGCGACAGCGCCCGCACGGCCTCCCGCAGGGAGTTGCGCGACAGCCCCAGCTCGGCGGCGAGCTCACTCTCCTTGGGCAGCCGGTCGCCGGGCCGCAGGGCGCCGGAGACGATCATCCCCTTGATCTTCTCGATCGCCTCGTCGGTGACCGCCATGGCGAGCCTCCCTGTCGCTCAGACCTCCGATGTGTCAGCACATTATGGGGGCACACCGGGGGAATCCCGACCGTCGCGCCCCAAGCGGAAGGGGCGGCCCCGTCGCCATGGAGCCGCCCCTTCCGCTTTCCCGGCCCCGGTGCGGAAGGGGCCGTCCCTTGACGCCGGCCCCGGTCAGGGAAGTGGGCCGGCCGGGGGTCTACTTCTTGTCCAGCAGGTCCTGGACCTTCGCGCGGACCTCGTCCGTGGCCAGACCGCGGATCGTCAGCGTCGTACGGCGGCGCAGCACGTCGTCCGGAGTCTCGGCCCACTCGTGGTCACGGGCGTAGACGACCTGCGCCCAGATCTCCGGGGCGTCCGGGTGGACGCGCTCGGCGAGCTCCGGGTTGTCGTTGGCCAGCCGGGCGATGTCGAAGGCCAGCGAGCCGTAGTGGGTGGCCAGGTGCCGGGCGGTGTCCGCCGCCATGCGCGGACCGGGTGCCGGGCGGTCCACCAGCAGACGGTGGGCGACCGCGCGCGGGTTGGCGATGCCGGGCAGCGGCAGCTTCTTCGGCAGGGTGGAGATGGGCTCGAAGTCGTCGCCCAGCGGGTGACCCGGCAGGGACTCCAGCTTCTGCATGACCGTACGGCCGATGTGGCGGAAGGTGGTCCACTTGCCGCCGGCGACGGACAGCATGCCGCCCCTGCCCTCGGTGACGACGGTCTCGCGCTTGGCCTTGGCGGTGTCACCCGGGCCGCCCGGCAGCACCCGCAGTCCGGCGAAGGCGTAGGTGATCAGGTCGCGGCTGAGCTGCTGGTCCCGGACGGAGAACGCGGCCTCGTCCAAGATCTGGGCGATGTCCTTGTCGTTGACCGCGACATCTGCCGGGTCGCCTTCGTACTCCTCGTCGGTGGTGCCGAGCAGCAGCATGTCCTCCCAGGGGAGGGCGAAGGTGATGCGGTACTTGTCGATCGGGGTGGCGAGGGCGGCCTTCCACGGGGAGGTGCGCTTCAGCACCAGATGCGCGCCCTTGGACAGACGGATGGACGGCGCCGCGTTCGGGTCCTCCATCCTGCGCAGGTGGTCCACCCACGGGCCGGTCGCGTTCAGGACCAGGCGGGCATTGACGCCGAACTCGTCACCGGAGGTGCGGTCGCGCAGGTCGGCGCCCGTCACCCGGCCCTTGGTGAAGCGCAGGCCGGTGACCTCGGCGTGGTTGAGGACGACCGCGCCCGCGTCGACGGCGGCGCGGACCGTCATCAGCGCCATGCGCGCGTCGTTCATCTGGTCGTCGCCGTACACGGCGACGGCCTTGAGGTTCTCGGTGCGCAGCTCCGGCACGTCCTGCGCGGCCTTCGACGGGCTCAGCAGATGGCCGACGCCGTCACCGAAGGCGGACAGCGCGGAGTAGGCGAACACGCCCGCGCCGAGCTTCGCCGCGCCGTGCGGCCCGCCCTTGTACACGGGGAGGTAGAAGGTGAGCGGGTTCGCCAGGTGGGGGGCCACCTGGCGGGATACCGCACGGCGCTCGAAGTGGTTCTCCGCCACCAGCTTCACCGCGCCGGTCTGCAGGTAGCGCAGACCGCCGTGGAGCAGCTTGGAGGAGGCGGAGGAGGTGGCGCCGGCGAAGTCGCCGGCGTCGACCAGGGCCACCCTGAGCCCGGACTGCGCGGCGTGCCAGGCGGTGGAGATGCCCAGGATGCCGCCGCCGATCACGAGAAGGTCGTACGACGCCTTGGAGAGCTGCTCCCTGGTCTCGGCTCGGCTCGGGAGAGAGCCGGACGCCGGGCGCGTCCCCAGGGCAGGTATGGACTGCAGGGTGGACTGACTGGTCATTTCGGGTGCTTACTCCTCATCAGAGCTGTTCTGAGCTGTTCTGTTCAGTTCAGCTCTCGTGCTCGATCCAGCCCATGGTCCGCTCGACGGCCTTGAGCCAGCTCTTGTACTCACGTTCGCGGGTCTCCGCGTCCATGCGGGGGGTCCACTCGGCGGCCCGGCGCCAGTTTGCGCGCAGCTCGTCGGTGCTGGACCAGAAGCCGACGGCGAGACCGGCGGCGTAGGCGGCGCCGAGGCAGGTGGTCTCGGCGACCATCGGACGCACCACGGGCGCGTCCAGGACGTCGGAGAGCGTCTGCATCAGCAGGTTGTTGGCGGTCATGCCGCCGTCGACCTTGAGCGTCACCAGCTCGTCGCCGGAGTCCTTGACCATGGCGTCGGCGATCTCCCGCGTCTGCCAGGCGGTGGCCTCCAGGACGGCGCGGGCGAGGTGCGCCTTGGTCACGTACCGGGTCAGGCCGGCGATCACACCGCGGGCGTCGGAGCGCCAGTGCGGGGCGAACAGACCGGAGAAGGCCGGTACGAAGTAGGCGCCGCCGTTGTCCTCGACCGAGAGCGCGAGCGTCTCGATCTCGGCGGCGGTGGAGATCAGGCCCATCTGGTCGCGCATCCACTGCACCAGCGAGCCGGTGACGGCGATCGAGCCCTCCAGGGCGTACACCGTCGGCTGGTCGCCGATCTTGTAGCCGACGGTGGTCAGCAGACCGGCGTAGGAGTTGATGATCTTGTCACCGGTGTTCATCACCATGAAGGTGCCGGTGCCGTAGGTGGACTTGGTCTCGCCCTCGGAGAAGCAGCACTGGCCGAACAGGGCCGCCTGCTGGTCGCCGAGCGCGGAGGCGACCGGGATGCCGCCGAGCAGCTCGCCCAGCTTGCCGCCGGTGACCTCGCCGTACACCTCGGCGGACGAGCGGATCTCCGGCAGCATCGCCAGCGGGACGCCGATGGACGTGGCGATCTTCTCGTCCCACTGCATGGTGTGCAGGTTCATGAGAAGGGTGCGGGAGGCGTTGGTGACGTCGGTGACGTGCCGGCCGCCGTTGACACCGCCGGTCAGGTTCCAGATGACCCAGCTGTCCATCGTGCCGAAGAGGATGTCGCCCGCCTCGGCGCGCTCCTTGAGCCCCTCGACGTTGTCGAGCAGCCAGCGGGCCTTCGGGCCGGAGAAGTAGGACGCGAGCGGCAGGCCCGTCTCGCGGCGGAAGCGGTCCTGGCCGACGTTGCGGCCGAGCTCGTTGCAGAGCGCGTCCGTGCGGGTGTCCTGCCAGACGATGGCGTTGTGGACGGGCTCACCGGTGTTCTTGTCCCACAGCACGGTGGTCTCGCGCTGGTTGGTGATGCCGATGGCCTTGATGTCGTCGCGGGTGATGCCGGCCTTCTGGACGGCTCCGGCGACGACCTCCTGGACGTTGGTCCAGATCTCGTTGGCGTTGTGCTCGACCCAGCCCGGCTTCGGGAAGATCTGCTCGTGCTCCTTCTGGTCGACGGAGACGATCCGGCCGTCCCGGTCGAAGACGATGCAGCGCGAGGAGGTCGTGCCCTGGTCGATGGCGGCGATGAACGGGCCGGCAGTGTGGGCGTCGGTCACTGTGTGCTCCTGAGGAATCCGTGGTTGAGGGGCGTTACGTACGGCGCGTGCCCGTAGGCCGTGGCCCGGGCCGCCCGTGGACGGCCCGGCGCTTCCTAGGCGAAAGCAACGTTGTAGATGCCTGCGGCTATCGCGCCGCCGATCAGCGGACCGACCACCGGGATCCAGGCGTAGCTCCAGTCGGAGCCGCCCTTGTTGGGCAGGGGCAGAAGGGCGTGCACGATGCGCGGACCGAGGTCACGGGCCGGGTTGATCGCGTAGCCCGTGGGGCCGCCGAGGGAGAGACCGATGGAGACGACCACCAGTGAGGTGATCAGCGCACCCAGGGTGCCCAGACCGTTGCCCTTGTCGTTCAGGCCCTGCGTGAGGACGGCGAGCACCAGCACGATGGTGCCGATGATCTCCGTGGCGAGGTTCTGCACCACGTTCCGGATCTCCGGACCGGTGGAGAAGATGCCCAGGACCGGGCCGGCGCCCTTCTCCTGCGCCTCGACGGCCTTGGCCGCCGTGGCCTGCGCACCGGGACCGCCGACGATCTCCTTGTCGGTGAGGTGCGCGTGGAACTGGCCGTAGTAGGCCACCCAGACAAGGGCCGCGCCGATCATGGCGCCGAGCAGCTGGCCGCCCCAGTAGACGGGGAGGTTGCTGAAGTCCTTGTCCTTGATCGCGAGTGCGAGGGTCACGGCCGGGTTCAGGTGGGCGCCGGAGAGCGGCGCCGAGGTGTAGACGGCCGTCAGAACGGCGAAACCCCACCCGAAGGTGATGGCGAGCCAACCGGCGTTACGGGCCTTGGAGGCCTTCAGGGTCACGGCGGCGCAGACGCCGCCGCCGAGGAGGATGAGTATGGCGGTACCGATGGTCTCGCCGATGAAGATGTCGGAGCTGGACACCCGCGACTCCTTTGTCCTTCGTCCAGGGAAGCCGAACCCCGGGTCCCTCCGGGGGTTCAGCGCCCTCAGGGGTGAGAGCGATGCCGGCCCTTGGCGTTGTCACACTCTAGCGCGTATTGCCGGTAGGTGTTCGACAATGCCGACCGATGGACGGGAGTCTTGCCCGGCCCGAGGCACGCGTCAAGAGTTCTGTTATCGAATATGCGATCGTTATTGATCGCTCTTACTGATCAAGGATCGGGCGCGAGAAGCGCTGTTATGTGCGGTATGTCCCTTTCAGGGTATGGCGAGAGCCGGAACGCCGCCCTGCGTCCCGGTCCGACCCCCGATTCCCGCCGCGCTCAGAACCGCCCGGCGCCCAGATCCCGCGACACCGCGCGGGCGCAGTCCCGTACCGCCGCGATCAGCTCGGGACGCAGCTCCCCGTCCCTGCACAACCGCTCCACGGCGCCGGTGATCCCCACCGCGCCCACCGGCATCCGCCGCCGGTCGTGGATCGGCGCGGCCACCGAGGCCACACCCTCCCAGGTCTCCTCCACGTCGGCCGCGTATCCCCGCGCGCGCGAGAGGTCGAGGATGTGCTCGAAGTCCGCCCAGTCGCACACCGTGCGGTCGGTGAACGGCTTCCGGTCGGCCTCCAGGGCCTCGCTGTGCGCGACCGGGTCGTACGCGCAGAGCACCTTGCCGAGCGCCGTGGAGTGCAGCGGCTGCATGGCTCCGATCTCCAGGACCTGCCGACTGTCGTCGGGCCGGAAGACGTGGTGCACGATCAGGACGCCCTGCTGGTGCAGCACGCCCAGATAGACGCTCTCCCCGCTGGAACGGGCCAGGTCGTCGGTCCACACCAGCGCCCGCGCCCGCAGCTCGTGCACGTCCAGATACGTGGTGCCCAGACGCAGCAGCTCCGCGCCCAGCTGGTAGCGCCCGGAGGCGTCGTCCTGCTCCACGAAGCCCTCCTGCTGCAGGGTGCGCAGGATGCCGTGGGCGGTGCCCTTGGCGAGGCCCAGGGACGAGGCGATGTCCGACAGGCCGAGCCGTCGCTCGCCGCCCGCCAGCAGCCGCAGCATCGCGGCCGCCCTTTCGAGCGACTGGATGTTCCGTGCCATCGCCGTACTGCCTCCGTCCGCTTCGTCCGTCGCCGCGCATACGCCGCTGACGCCGTTCGGCAATGCCGAACACTACCGGTCCATGACGACCTCCCGCCAATGGTCGGTCGGTACTTGTTACGTCGCACCCAGTCCGCACGCAGTCCGCGCGTGGCCCACCGGCCACACTCGTCCGGGTCGTGGACGCCCTGCCCATCAAAGCGGACTCCCGGTTACGCTGGCGCCGTGCGTCCTGCCCGGGCCCGCCCGGGCAGCCGCATAGCCGACAGCCGTCGCACCTCAGGGAGCCCCTTCATGGCCTCGTTGCCACCGACCCCTTCCGCCGACGACCCCAGGACCCGTGTGTCCGCCCTCCGAGAGGCCCTCGCCACCCGTGTGGTGGTCGCCGACGGAGCGATGGGCACGATGCTCCAGGCACAGGAGCCGACCCTCGACGACTTCCAGCACCTCGAGGGCTGCAACGAGATCCTCAACGTCACCCGCCCGGACATCGTCCGCTCGGTCCACGAGGCGTACTTCGAGGCGGGCGTCGACTGCGTGGAGACCAACACCTTCGGCGCGAACCTCACCGCCCTGGGCGAGTACGACATCCCCGAACGCATCACCGAGCTCTCGGAGGCCGGCGCCCGCATCGCGCGCGAGACCGCCGACGCGTACACCGCCCGGACCGGGAACCGGCGCTGGGTGCTCGGCTCCATGGGCCCGGGCACCAAGCTGCCCACCCTCGGCCACACCACCTTCGGCGCCATCCGGGACGCCTACCAGCAGAACGCCGAGGGCCTGCTCGCCGGCGGCGCCGACGCCCTGCTGGTGGAGACCACCCAGGACCTCCTGCAGACCAAGGCCTCCGTCGTCGCCGCCCGCCGCGCCATGCGCACGGCCGGCTACGACGTACCGCTGATCGTGTCCGTGACCGTGGAGACGACCGGCACCATGCTGCTCGGCTCCGAGATCGGCGCGGCCCTCACGGCCCTGGAACCGCTCGGCATCGACATGATCGGCCTGAACTGCGCCACCGGCCCCGCCGAGATGAGCGAGCACCTGCGCTACCTGGCCCGCCACTCCCGCACCCCGCTGTCCTGCATGCCGAACGCCGGCCTGCCCGTCCTGACCAAGGACGGCGCCCACTACCCGCTGACGGCCCCGGAACTCGCGGACGCCCACGACACCTTCGTCCGCGAGTACGGCCTGTCCCTGGTCGGCGGCTGCTGCGGCACCACCCCCGAGCACCTGCGCCAGGTGGTCGAGCGCGTCCGGGACGTCACCCCGACCGAGCGCCGGCCACAGCCCGAGCCCGGGGCGGCCTCCCTCTACCAGTCCGTGCCGTTCCGGCAGGACACCTCCTACCTGGCGATCGGCGAGCGCACCAACGCCAACGGCTCCAAGAAGTTCCGCGAGGCCATGCTGGAGGGCCGCTGGGACGACTGCGTGGAGATGGCCCGGGAGCAGATCCGCGAGGGCGCGCACATGCTCGACCTGTGCGTGGACTACGTCGGCCGGGACGGCGTCGCCGACATGGAGGAACTGGCCGGCCGTTTCGCCACCGCCTCCACGCTGCCGATCGTGCTGGACTCCACCGAGGTCGACGTCATCAAGGCCGGCCTGGAGAAGCTCGGCGGACGCGCGGTCATCAACTCCGTCAACTACGAGGACGGCGCCGGTCCCGAATCCCGGTTCGCCAGGGTCACCCGGCTCGCGCAGGAGCACGGCGCCGCGCTGATCGCGCTGACCATCGACGAGGAGGGCCAGGCCCGCACCCCGGAGAAGAAGGTCGAGATCGCCGAGCGGCTGATCGCCGACCTGACCGGGAACTGGGGCATCCGTGAGGAGGACATCCTCATCGACACCCTGACCTTCACCATCTGTACCGGTCAGGAGGAGTCCCGCAAGGACGGCATCGCCACCATCGAGGCGATCCGCGAGCTGAAGCGGCGCCACCCCGCCGTGCAGACCACCCTCGGCCTGTCGAACATCTCCTTCGGCCTGAACCCGGCCGCCCGCATCCTGCTGAACTCCGTCTTCCTCGACGAGTGCGTCAAGGCGGGCCTGGACTCGGCGATCGTGCACGCCTCGAAGATCCTGCCGATCGCCCGGTTCTCCGAGGAAGAGGTCCGCACCGCCCTCGACCTCATCCACGACCGCCGCAGCGACGGCTACGACCCCCTGCAGAAGCTCATGCAACTGTTCGAGGGCGCCACGGCCAAGTCGCTGAAGGCGGGAAAGGCCGAGGAACTGGCCGCCCTCCCGCTGGAGGAACGCCTCAAGCGGCGCATCATCGACGGCGAGCGCAACGGCCTGGAGGCCGACCTGGACGCCGCGCTCACCGAGCGCCCCGCCCTCGACATCGTCAACGAGACCCTGCTGGACGGCATGAAGGTCGTCGGCGAGCTGTTCGGCTCCGGCCAGATGCAGCTGCCGTTCGTACTGCAGTCCGCCGAGGTGATGAAGGCGGCCGTGGCCCACCTCGAGCCGCACATGGAGAAGTCCGACGCCGAGGGCAAGGGCACCATCGTGCTCGCCACGGTGCGCGGCGACGTCCACGACATCGGCAAGAACCTGGTGGACATCATCCTGTCCAACAACGGCTACAACGTGGTCAACCTGGGCATCAAGCAGCCGGTCTCGGCGATCCTGGAGGCGGCCGAGGAGCACAAGGCCGACGTCATCGGCATGTCCGGCCTGCTGGTGAAGTCCACGGTGATCATGAAGGAGAACCTGGAGGAGCTCAACCAGCGCGGCCTGGCGGCCAGCTACCCGGTCATCCTCGGCGGCGCCGCCCTCACCCGCGCCTACGTCGAGCAGGACCTCCACGAGATCTACGAGGGCGAAGTCCGCTACGCCCGCGACGCCTTCGAGGGCCTCAACCTGATGGACGCGCTCATCGGCGTCAAGCGGGGCGTGCCCGGGGCGAAGCTGCCGGAACTGAGGCAGCGCCGGGTCCGGGCGGCCACCGTCGAGGTCGAGGAGCGGCCCGAGGAAGGCCACGTACGCTCCGACGTCGCCACCGACAACCCCGTACCCACCCCGCCCTTCCGGGGCAGCCGGATCGTCAAGGGCATCCAGCTCAAGGAGTACGCGAGCTGGCTGGACGAGGGCGCCCTGTTCAAGGGCCAGTGGGGGCTGAAGCAGGCCCGCACCGGCGACGGACCCACGTACGACGAACTCGTCGAGACCGAGGGACGGCCGCGGCTGCGCGGCCTGCTGGACCGCCTCCAGACGGAGAACCTGCTGGAAGCGGCCGTGGTCTACGGCTACTTCCCGTGCGTGTCCAAGGACGACGACCTCATCATCCTCGACGACGAGGGCAACGAGCGCACCCGCTTCACCTTCCCCCGCCAGCGGCGCGGCCGGCGCCTGTGCCTCGCGGACTTCTTCCGCCCGGAGGAGTCGGGGGAGACCGATGTCGTCGGCCTGCAGGTCGTCACCGTCGGCTCCCGGATCGGTGAGGAGACGGCCAAGCTGTTCGAGTCCAACTCCTACCGCGAATACCTCGAACTGCACGGCCTGTCCGTCCAGTTGGCCGAGGCCCTCGCCGAGTACTGGCACGCCCGGGTCCGCTCCGAACTCGGCTTCGCCGGAGAGGACCCCAGCGACATCGAGGAGATGTTCGCCCTGAAGTACCGCGGCGCCCGTTTCTCCCTCGGCTACGGTGCCTGCCCCGACCTGGAGGACCGCGCCAAGATCGCCGAGCTGCTCCAGCCGGAGCGGATCGGCGTCCACCTGTCCGAGGAGTTCCAGCTGCACCCCGAACAGTCCACGGACGCGATCGTGATCCACCACCCCGAGGCCAAGTACTTCAACGCCCGCTGAGCAGGGACGAGCGCGGCTCGACCGGTAAAACAGGCGGTCCACCATCCGGAGTCGTACACTGGTCGATCCACCGCAGGCCGGTTCCCGCACGGGAACCGGCCTGATCGTCCCTCCAGGAGGTGCGCCCCGATGACCAGCACGGTACCCGCGCTCGGAACCCGTACGGCGGAAGGCTCTGCCCTCCAGGCGGTGCTGCTCGACATGGACGGCACCCTGGTGGACACCGAGGGCTTCTGGTGGGATGTGGAAGTGGAGGTCTTCGCCCGTCTCGGCCACACCCTCGACGAGGCCTGGCGCCAGGTCGTGGTCGGCGGGCCCATGACCCGCAGCGCGGGCTTCCTCATCGAGGCCACCGGCGCCGACATCACCCTCGCCGAGCTCAGCGTGCTGCTCAACGACGGCTTCGAGGACCGTATCGGGCGTGCGCTGCCGCTGATGCCCGGAGCCGCCAGACTGCTGGCCGAACTGCACGAGCAGCGGATCCCGACCGCCCTGGTCTCCGCCTCGCACCGCCGCATCATCGACCGCGTGCTGGCCTCCCTGGGCCCCCAGCACTTCACCCTGTCCATCGCCGGCGACGAGGTGTCGCGCACCAAGCCGCACCCGGACCCGTATCTGCTCGCCGCCGCCGGACTGGCCGTGGATCCGGTCAGATGCGCGGTCGTCGAGGACACCGCGACCGGGGTCGCCGCGGCCGAGGCCGCCGGTTGTCACGTGGTCGCCGTGCCCTCCGTCGCACCCATCGCCCCGGCCGTCCGGCGGACCGTCGTGACCTCCCTGGAAGAGGTCGACCTGGCATTTCTGCGCGGCCTGATGACGGAAATGCGCTAGCCGTTCACCCAGCGTGCAAAGCCCATTGGGCAGAATCCCGGTTCAGTACACCCGAGTGGGCCGGGCGGTATTCGGAGCGCACCGACCGGCCGAATTCCACCACCGAACAACAGAGTTAGAAGTGTGACCTTAGACACTTCTCCGGGGGTCGACAGACGAGTTCAGCTGTGCTGCTCATCCTTGCTCTGTGGGATTCTGTGCGACCTTGTGTCCCGATTCATGGAACGCTGCACTAATCCTGCCACTGTCGGGTTTTCGGTGTGTCCGCACCCGGTTTCACTGCGTGATGGGAACTCAACTCCCTCGGCTGCGAACCCTCATGCGAGCGCGGACTAACCTCGACGCGAGAACATCGCACTTACCCCGTGACCCGCCGCGACACCCATGCATGCCGGGTACACGGACTCGAACAGCTCTGGAGAAACTCGAGCATGAACCGCAAGACCTTGGTGCTGCCGGCCGTGGCCGGCCTGCTCGCGCCGGTCCTCGCCGCGTGCGGCGGGGAGAACAGCGGGAGCAAGAGCGACGACGCGATCGTCGTCGGCACCACCGACCGGTTCACGGCCACGAAGAACGCCCCGGCCCCGCTCGACCCGGCCTACGCCTACGACGTCGGCACCTGGAACATCCTGCGCCAGACCGTGCAGACCCTCATGATCCAGCCCAAGGGCGAGGGAGACCCCGTACCCGAGGCCGCCGAAAGCTGCGGCTTCACCGACAGCGGCAACGAGCGCTACGCCTGCAAGCTCCGCGACGGGCTGAAGTTCGCCAACGGGGACGCCGTCACCGCCCAGGACGTGAAGTACTCGATCGAACGCGCCCTGCACATCAAGGCCGACAGCGGTGTGTTCGCCCTGCTGTCGACCATCGACACCATCGAGACGCAGGGCGACCGCGAGGTGATCTTCCACCTCAAGACCGCCGACGCCACCTTCCCGTACAAGCTGTCCACCCCGGTCGCGGGCATCGTGAACCCCAAGGACTACGCGAAGGACAAGCTGCGCGACGGCTTCTCGGTCGACGGTTCCGGCCCCTACACCTTCCGGGCCGACACCAAGAACGACGAGATCACCACCGCCATCTTCACCAAGAACCCCGACTACAAGGGCAGTCTGAAGGTCAGCAACGACCAGGTGCAGATGCGCTCCTTCGCCGACGCCGACGCCATGGGCGCCGCGATCGACAAGGGTGACATCGACGTCATGACCCGCACCATGTCGCCCGCCCAGATCAACAAGCTCGACGCCGGCTCCGACGAAAACGTCGATCTCGTCGGCATGCCCGGTCTGGAAATCCGCTACCTGGCCTTCAACACCGACGCGCCCACCGTGAAGACCACGGCGGTCCGCCAGGCGATGGCCCAGCTCATCGACCGCGGCGAGCTCGTCTCCAAGGTGTACGGCTCGCAGGCCGAACCGCTGTACTCGCTGGTCCCGGCCAACGTGACGGGCCACTCCAACTCGTTCTTCAACACGTACGGCGACCCGAGCGTCACCAAGGCCAAGTCGCTGCTGACCAGGGCCGGCATCAACACCCCGGTGAAGCTGACGCTGCACTACACCACCGACCACTACGGTGCCGCGACCAAGCAGGAGTTCCAGATCCTGCAGAAGCAGCTCAACGCCAGCGGTCTGTTCGACGTCAGCATCCAGGGCTCCCCCTGGTCCACCTTCCGGCCGGCCGAGCAGAAGGGGAAGTACGACGTCTACGGCATGGGCTGGTTCCCCGACTTCCCGGACGCCGACAACTTCCTCGCGCCGTTCCTCGACAAGAACAACTTCCTCGGCTCGCCGTACGACAACACCCAGATCCGCAACACGCTGATCCCGGACTCCCGTCGTGAGGCCGACCGGCTCACCGCCGCCAAGAACCTGACGAAGATCCAGGACATCGTTGCCGACGAGGTCCCCATCCTGCCGCTGTGGCAGGGCAAGCAGTACGTCGGCGCACGCACCGACATCACGGGTACCTCCTACGCGCTCAACTCCACCTCCACGCTCCAGCTGTGGGAGCTCGGCCGCGGTGTGAGCGGCTGACGCTCCCTCCTCATACCCGGGGCCGGTGACCGCGGCCCCGGGTTTCGACGACGACAAAGGCACCTCCAGTGAACAAGCGCACTCACTGGCCGGTCCTGCCCATCGTGGCGGGACTGGCCTCCGGCCTGTTGACCGGCTGCGGTTCGGGGACCGGCGACTCCGGTGGCACCGGCTCCTCCGTGGTGATGGGGATGTCCGACGACGTCCTCGCCACCGACCCGGCCTCCGGCTACGACCCGGGCTCCTGGCTGTTGTTCAACAACGTCTTCCAGTCGCTGCTGAGCTTCCCCAAGGGTGAGACGGAACCCGAGCCGGAGGCGGCCAAGGAGTGCTCATTCACGGACACCCAGGCCAAGGTGTACAAGTGCACCCTCAAGGACGGCCTGCAGTTCAGCAACGGTGACGCCCTCACCTCCGAGGACGTCAAGTTCTCCTTCGACCGCATGCTGAAGATCAACGACGCGGCCGGTCCCGCGATCATGTTCCCGATGCTCGACAAGGTCGAGACCCCCGACGCCAAGACGGTGGTGTTCCGGCTGAACGCCCCGGACGCCACCTTCCCCAGCAAGATCGCCTCCGGCGCCGGTTCCATCGTCGACCACAGCCAGTACGACGGCGGCCAACTGCGCAAGGACCACAAGGCCGTCGGCTCCGGCCCCTACCAGCTGGACTCCTTCGACGACGAGCAGGCCGTCTTCTCCGTCAACTCGCACTACAAGGGCACCGCCAAGGTGAAGAACTCCGGCGTGACCCTCAAGTTCTTCCACGGCAAGCAGGCCGACCTGGAGAAGGCCCTCGTCAAGGGCGACGTCGACATCGCCTACCGCGGCCTGACCGCCGGCGCCGTCGCCGGCATCGAGAAGCAGGACGCGAAAAGCGGCATCGAGGTCATCGACGGCACCAGCGCCGAAGTCCAGCACCTCGTCTTCAACATGCACGACCCCGTCGCCGGAAAGCTCGGCGTCCGCAAGGCCATCGCCTACCTGCTCGACCGTGACGCCCTGATGCGCAACGTCTACCAGGACACCGCGACCCCGCTGTACTCGATCATCCCGGCCGGCATCACCGGCCACAACACGGCGTTCTTCGACACCTACGGCGCCCGCCCCTCCAAGACCAAGGCCGCCGCCGCCCTCCACAACGACGGCATCAACGGCAAGGTCAAGCTCACCCTCTGGTCCACCCCCTCCCGCTACGGCCCCGCCACCGACCAGGAACTCAAGGCGATCGCCGCCCAGCTCAACGCCAGCGGCCTGTTCGACGCCGACGTCAAGTCCGTCGCGTTCAGCCAGTACGAGAAGGACATCGAGGCCGGCAAGTACGGCGTGTACGTCAAGGGCTGGGTGCCCGACTACCCCGACGCCGACAACTTCACGTCCCCCTTCTTCGGAAAGGGCAACGTGCTGAGCAACAACTACAACAACAGCACGATCACCGCCTCCCTCATCCCCAGCACGGCCGCCCAGAGCGACCGCTCCGCCACCACCAAGGACTTCGCCCGCCTCCAGAAGATCGTCGCCGACGAACTGCCCGTCCTGCCCATCTGGCAGGCCAAGCAGTACGCGGTCGTCCGGGACGGCGTCTACGGCCTGGAATACTGCCTCGACGCCTCGACCGTCTTCCGGTTCTGGGAACTCAGCAAGGACGACTGACGGCCTGCCACACACACCGAAGGGCGCCCCTTCTCCTCCGGGAAAGGGGCGCCCTTCGTAGTCGCACGGCCGCGCTACTGCCCCCCGGGACGCACCAGCCCGCTCTCGTACGCGTACACCGCCGCCTGCACCCGGTCCCGCAGCCCCAGCTTCGTCAGCACATGACCCACATGCGTCTTCACCGTCGTCTCGCTCACGAACAGGTCAGCGGCGATCTCCGCGTTCGACAGCCCCCGCGCCACCAGCTTCAGCACCTCCACCTCCCGGTCGGTCAGCGTGTGCAGCGTGTCCGGCACCGGCTCGTCCCCGGAAGGCAGATGCGTGGCGTACTTGTCCAGCAGCCGGCGCGTGATGCTCGGCGCGAGCATCGCCTCCCCGGCCGCCACCACCCGAATGGCCTGCACCAGCTCATCGGCCGGCGCGTCCTTGAGCAGAAAGCCGCTTGCCCCGGCACGCAGCGCCTCCACCACGTACTCGTCCAGGTCGAACGTGGTCAGCACCAGCACCTTCGCCGGGCCGTCCCGACCGGGACCGGTGATCTGCCGGGTCGCCTCCACCCCGTCCATCCGCGGCATGCGAATGTCCATCAGCACCACATCCGGCTGCAGGGCACGCACCTGGTCGAGAGCCTGCAGGCCGTCTCCGGCCTCGCCCACGACCGCGATGTCCTGCTCCGCCTCCAGGATCATCCGGAACCCGGTACGCAGCAGAGGCTGGTCGTCGACCAGTAGGACGCGGATGGCCACGTAAGTCTCCTTCGGCTAGTCCGGCCCCATTCTGCCCTGCGACACGGCAGCGGACTCGGCCGCCCTCGACGGCAGCGACTATGCCTCCCCGGGGGCGACCCCCGGACCCCCGGCCGAAGGCCCGTCGTCCGCCTGCACCGGCAGGGACTGTGCCCGCCCGGGGGCGACCCCCGGGCCCCCGGCCGAAGGCTCCTCGGTCACCCTCGTCGGCAGGGGGTACGGCGGGGGAGTGCCACCGAACTCCGGACAGTGCGCCTGGTGGTCGCACCAGCCGCACAGCTTCGTCGGACGCGGCCGCCACTCCCCGCTCTCCGTCGCCCGCCGGATCGCCTCCCACAACGCCAGCAGCTTGCGCTCGACCCGCTCCAGGTCGGCCAGGACCGGGTCGTACGTCAACACGTCACCGCTGCCCAGATACACCAGCTGCAGCCGACGCGGGACCACGTTCTTCAACCGCCACACGACCAGCGCGTAGAACTTCATCTGGAACAGCGCGCCCTCGGCATACTCCGGCCTCGGCGCCTTGCCGGTCTTGTAGTCGACGATCCGCACCTCGCCGGTCGGCGCCACGTCCACCCGGTCGATGATCCCCCGCAACCGCAGCCCCGACTCCAGCTCCGCCTCCACGAACAGCTCACGCTCGGCCGGCTCCAGACGCGTCGGGTCCTCCAGCGTGAACCATCGCTCGACCAGCCGCTCGGCCTCACCCAGCCAGCGGGCCAGCCGCTCACCCTCCGGATCGTCCGCGAACAGCTCCACCACCTCGGGCCGGCTCTCCCGCAGACGGTCCCACTGGCCGGGAACCAGCGCCTTGGCGCGCGGCGCGGTCCGCTCCGCCGCCGGCGCGTCGAAGAGCCGCTCCAGCACCGCGTGCACCAGCGTGCCCCTGGTGGCCGCCTCGCTGGGCCTCTCCGGCAGCCGGTCGATCACCCGGAACCGGTACAGCAGCGGGCACTGCATGAAATCACCGGCCCGCGAGGGCGACAGCGACGCCGGCGGCACGGCCACCCGCTCACCCGCGGTACCCGCCGCGGTCGCCGTGTCCGTCGAAGCCGCCTCCGCCGCGCCCCCCGGCAACGGATCCGCCTCCGAGTCCACGCCGCCCCCTGCCGTGCCCTCCATGCTGCTGTCCATGACCACAGACCATACGGCCCGGCACTGACAGTCACCCAGCCACCGACCACGCCTGTGGACAACCGGCGGCCCAACACAGGGGGTGCCGGCGCGGAACGGAGTACGACGGCCGCATACCATCGACCCCGAGACCCTTCCGCCCGGCACCCGGCAGGCGCGGAAGACGCTTCGAACGAGGGGACACCGTGGACGTGAGCGGCGCGAGCGGGCAGCCGCGGTCCGGCGACGACGAGCCGGCCCAGCACCCCGCGAGTCCAACGGCCCCGGCCACCGGCCACCCCGGGCCCGAGCCCCACGACACCCCCACACCACCGCCCCCCGCGGACGAACCCCCCGGCAGCCCCGAACCGGCACCCGCCGACACACCCCCCGAGAACCGCCCCGGCAACGACGACGACAGCCCCGCCGACACACCCGCCGCCCCGGACACCCCGCCGCCCCCCGCCCCCCGGCCCACCGGCGACGCCCCCGCCACCCCCGGACCGGCGAAGAGCCGCCCGCCCCGCCGCCCCCGCGAACCCGGCGGCGGCATGCTCATGGGACGCCCCTTCGGCGTACCCGTGTACGTGGCACCCAGCTGGTTCCTGGTCGCCGCACTGATCACCTGGGTGTTCGGCGGACAACTCGACCGGGTACTGCCCGAACTCGGCGCCGCCCGCTACCTCGTCGCCCTCTTCTTCGCCGTCGCCTTCTACGCCTCCGTCCTCATCCACGAACTCGCCCACACCGTCGCCGCACTCCGCTTCCGACTCCCCGTCCGCCGCATCCAGCTCCAGTTCTTCGGCGGCGTCTCCGAAATCGAGAAAGAAGCCGAAACCCCCGGACGAGAATTCGTACTCGCGTTCGTCGGCCCCCTGCTCTCCCTCGTCCTCGCCGGCCTGTTCTACCTCGCCATGCTGCCCGTCGCACCCGGCACCGTCCCCGGCGTCCTCCTGGCCGGCCTGATGATCTCCAACCTCATCGTCGCCGCCTTCAACCTCCTGCCCGGCCTCCCCCTCGACGGCGGCCGCATGCTCCGCGCCGTCGTCTGGAAAATCAGCGGCAAACCCATGACCGGCACCATCGCCGCCGCCTGGGTCGGCCGCGCCCTCGCCGTCACCGTCCTCATCGGCCTCCCCCTCCTCACCCAGTCCGGCGCACTCGGCACCACCGCCGAGGACAACGTCGGCATGGACACCGTCACCGACGCCCTGCTCGCCGCCATCCTCGCCGCCATCATCTGGACCGGCGCCGGCAACAGCCTCCGCATGGCCCGCCTGCGCGAACACCTCCCCGAACTCCGCGCCCGCACCCTCACCCGCCGCGCCGTCCCCGTCGAAACCCACACCCCCCTCTCCGAAGCCCTGCGCCGCGCCAACGCCGCCGGCGCCCGCGCCCTCGTCGTCGTCGACGCCGACGGCAACCCCCTCTCCCTCGTCCGCGAAGCCGCCATCGTCGGCGTACCCGAACACCGCCGCCCCTGGGTCACCGTCAGCGGCCTCGCCCAGGACCTCACCGACGGCATGCGCGTCTCCGCCGAACTCGCCGGCGAAGACCTCCTCGACGCCCTGCGCGCCACCCCCGCCACCGAATACCTCGTCGTCGAGGACACCGGCGAGATCTACGGCGTCCTGTCCGCCGCCGACGTGGAACGCGCCTTCGTCAAAGCCATGGCCCGCCCCACCCTCTCGCCCCCCTGACCCCCACCCGGATGGTCGGCGACCCCCGCAAACGCCGGTAGGCTGGTCACATGTCCGAACCGACCGGTGCCGCCCGCAGGCGCGGGCCCTTCAAGGTCGGGGACCAGGTACAGCTGACCGACCCCAAGGGCCGCCACTACACGTTCACACTCGAGGCCGGGAAGAACTTCCACACCCACAAGGGTTCCTTCCCGCACGACGAACTGATCGGCGCACCCGAGGGCAGCGTTGTCCGCACCACCGGAAACGTCGCCTACCTCGCGCTGCGCCCCCTGCTCCCCGACTACGTCCTGTCCATGCCCCGCGGGGCGGCCGTCGTCTACCCCAAGGACGCCGGGCAGATCCTCGCCTTCGCCGACATCTTCCCCGGCGCCCGCGTCGTCGAAGCCGGCGTCGGCTCCGGCTCGCTCAGCAGCTTCCTGCTGCGCGCCATCGGCGACCACGGCATGCTGCACAGCTACGAACGCCGCGAGGACTTCGCAGAGATCGCCAAGCAGAACGTCGAACGCTACTTCGGCGGTCCCCACCCCGCCTGGCAGCTCACCGTCGGCGACCTTCAGGACAACCTGTCCGACACCGACGTCGACCGCGTCATCCTCGACATGCTCGCCCCCTGGGAATGCCTCGAGGCCGTCTCCAAGGCACTCGTACCCGGCGGCATCCTCTGCTGCTACGTCGCCACCACCACCCAGCTCGCCCGGACCGTGGAATCCATTCGCGAGATCGGCTGCTTCAACGAGCCGACCGCCTGGGAGACCATGATCCGCAACTGGCACATCGAGGGCCTCGCCGTCCGTCCCGACCACCGGATGATCGGCCACACCGGCTTCCTCCTCACCGCCCGCCGCCTCGCCGACGGCGTCGAACCCCCCATGCGCCGCCGCCGCCCCGCCAAGGGCGCCTACGGCGAGGACTACGCCGGCCCCAACGCCGACGGAGGCACCGGCCGCTGAGCCGACCCCACCGCCGCACGGCCGCCCCTCCGGGCGCCCTTGCCGCACTCGCCGCACCAACGCACGGGCGCCACCGCGAAGTTCCCCCGACCCACCCGGAACCAAGCCACCGCGCCCGTGCGTTGACGGAGCACCAGGACCCACGCCCACCCGGCCAAGGAACCCTGACCCCGCCGTTCCCCCCGACTGTGACCTGTGGCACCATGCTGGCCACCCACCGGCACAGCCCTCCCAGGAGACGCTCCTAGTGCAGCAATCCGCCGTCCCGGAACTCGCTCACGCCCAGCCCCGCCCCATCCACTGGCTCGCCACCGCCACAGCCGTCGCCGCAGTAGTGGCCCTCTCCTCCGCCCTCCAGCCCGGATCCGCCACCGCCGCCCAGCCGACCACCGGCACCACAGCGAAATCCGCCCCGGCCGCCGCACCACCCACCACCACAGGCGTCGCCTTCCCCCTCCACTGCGGACGCGAAAAAGCAGTCGTCGCCAAAAAAGCGACCGGAGACCTCGACGGCGACGGCAAACCCGAAACGGTCGCCGTCGTCCACTGCGACACCGCCATGGGCACCCCACCCGACGCCGTCTACGTCCTCACCCACGCCGCCGACACCGGCAGACCACGCGTCGTCGCCACCCTCGTCGACCCCAAGGACCGGCTCAACGTCACCGACTTCACCGTCCGCGCCGAAGCCGTCACCGCAACCCTGCTCGGTTACTCCTCGTCCGACGTACCGAGTTGCTGCCCCGACCTCAAGACCCCCGCCAAGTGGCAATGGAAGAACGACGCCTTCATCCGCTCCACCCCAGCCGACGCCCACAGCGTCTGAAACCACCCCACCCCGCCCCGCACATGTGAGAAATCAGACAATGCTCACCGTGCGCGCCCGAGGCATCACTCAGCGTCCGGACCGTGAATCTCCACCTTGTCCAAAACTCGACGCACATGGATGCACTCACCCGGACACTCCCGCGCCGAGTCCACCACATCCGTCACAAGCGGCAACGGAACCGGCACCGTAGCCCCCTTGGCCTGCAGCAACTCCTCGTCCGCGCCCTTCACGTAGGCCAGGCCGTCGATGTCCAGCTCGAACACCTCCGGCGCGTACTGGGCACAGATCCCGTCGCCCGTACACAAATCCTGGTCGATCCAGACCTCCAGCGCCTCACTGCCGCTTCGGGCCTCCTGCTGCACGGTCATCTCTCCTGCCGTTTGAACGCGAAGCCGACGGGAATCCGGCCAGCTCTGACGGGTGTTGAACGTCCCGACCCTACCTCCGTCGGCTTCCCCGACACGTTCGGTGGGTATCCCCCTGATGCGAGGGAGAGCGCAAGGGTGAAGATCGGACACTCCTCGACAGTCTTTGTGATCTAGGGGTTTCAATCGGCACCCACCCAGGTAGGGTCTGGAAGCGTCCAGCTCCCCTTGGAGGAGGTGAGGACCGTGGCAGCCCACGACGACGACATGAACCGCGGCATCCGCCCGGGACGGGGGTCCGACGACCCGGCCGGGCAGATCGCCTATCTTGAGCAGGAGATCGCCGTCCTGCGACGCAAGCTCGCCGACTCTCCGCGACACACGAGAATTCTCGAAGAGCGGATCGTCGAGCTGCAGACCAACCTGGCCGGCGTGTCCGCCCAGAACGAGCGACTCGCCAACACACTCCGCGAGGCCCGCGACCAGATCGTGGCCCTCAAGGAAGAAGTCGACCGGCTCGCCCAGCCACCGGCCGGCTTCGGTGTCTTCCTGCAGGCCAACGAGGACGGCACCGCCGACATCTTCACCGGAGGCCGCAAACTCCGCGTGAACGTCAGCCCGAGCGTCGAAGTCGACGACCTCAGGCGCGGCCAGGAAGTCATGCTCAACGAAGCGCTCAACGTGGTCGAAGCCATGGAGTTCGAGCGCGTCGGGGACATCGTCACCCTCAAGGAGATCCTCGAGGACGGCGAGCGCGCCCTGGTGCTCGGGCACACCGACGAGGAACGGGTGGTACGGCTCGCCGAGCCGCTGCTGGACGTCACCATCCGCCCCGGCGACGCCCTGCTGCTCGAACCCCGCTCCGGCTACGTGTACGAGATCGTTCCGAAGAGCGAGGTCGAAGAACTCGTCCTCGAAGAGGTCCCCGACATCGGCTACGAGCAGATCGGCGGACTCGGCGGACAGATCGAAGCCATCCGCGACGCCGTAGAGCTCCCCTACCTCTACCCGGACCTGTTCAAAGAGCACGAACTGCGCCCACCCAAGGGCGTCCTCCTCTACGGACCCCCCGGATGCGGCAAGACGCTCATCGCCAAGGCCGTCGCCAATTCGCTGGCCAAGAAGGTCGCCGAAGTCACCGGCCAAGCCGCAGGCAAGAGCTTCTTCCTCAACATCAAGGGCCCCGAGCTCCTGAACAAGTACGTCGGCGAAACCGAACGGCAGATCCGCCTCGTCTTCCAGCGCGCACGGGAAAAGGCCAGCGAAGGCACCCCCGTGATCGTCTTCTTCGACGAGATGGAATCCCTCTTCCGCACCCGAGGCTCCGGCGTCAGCTCGGACGTGGAGAACACCATCGTCCCCCAGCTGCTCGCCGAGATCGACGGCGTGGAAGGCCTGCAGAACGTGGTCGTCATCGGCGCCTCCAACCGCGAGGACATGATCGACCCCGCCATCCTGCGCCCCGGCCGACTCGACGTGAAGATCAAGATCGAGCGCCCGGACGCCGAAGCGGCCAAGGACATCTTCGGGAAGTACCTCACCGAACGCCTCCCGCTGCACGCCGACGACCTCGGCGAACACAGCGGCGACAAGGGCCTCACGGTCCAGAGCATGATCCAGACCGCAGTCGAGCACATGTACGCCGAATCCGAGGAGAACCGCTTCCTGGAAGTCACCTACGCCAACGGTGACAAGGAAGTCCTCTACTTCAAGGACTTCAACTCCGGCGCCATGATCGAAAACATTGTCGGACGCGCCAAGAAAATGGCGATCAAGGAATTCCTCGACAACAACCAGAAGGGACTCCGCGTCTCCCACCTCCTCCAGGCATGCGTGGACGAGTTCAAGGAGAACGAAGACCTCCCCAACACCACCAACCCCGACGACTGGGCCCGAATCTCCGGAAAGAAGGGCGAACGGATCGTCTACATCCGCACCCTCATCACCGGAAAGCAGGGCGCGGACACCGGACGCTCCATCGACACGGTGGCGAACACCGGTCAGTACCTGTAAAAACAGGGCGGCTGCGGGTGCCCACCACGGGTACCCGCAGCCGAGTGTTTTCCAGGCACAGCTGAAGCACGCAAATGACGCAAATGATCTCCCCACCAGCGCAAAGGCGTTCTAGGCTCATTCCTACCGCCGAGTCGCGCAGTGCGGGGACGGGCACCGCACACGCACCGGAGCGCCAGCGGTAACTGAGCGGCGCCCACGACCGAGGGCGCCGCCGGGCAAGGAGGGCCGCATGACCGTACGGCGAGTAATGGGCATCGAGACGGAGTACGGGATCTCCGTCCCCGGCCACCCCAACGCCAATGCCATGCTCACCTCATCCCAGATCGTCAACGCCTACGCCGCGGCGATGCACCGGGCCCGCCGGGCCCGCTGGGACTTCGAGGAGGAGAACCCGCTGCGCGACGCACGAGGCTTCGACCTCGCCCGCGAGGCCGCCGACTCCAGCCAGCTCACCGACGAGGACATCGGCCTCGCCAACGTCATCCTCACCAACGGCGCACGCCTCTACGTCGACCACGCACACCCCGAATACAGCGCCCCCGAGGTCACCAACCCCCGCGACGCCGTCCTCTGGGACAAAGCCGGCGAACGCATCATGGCCGAGGCCGCCGAACGCGCCGCCCAGCTCCCCGGAGCCCAGCCCATCCACCTCTACAAGAACAACACCGACAACAAGGGCGCCTCCTACGGCACGCACGAGAACTACCTGATGAAGCGGGAAACCGCCTTCTCCGACATCGTGCGCCACCTCACGCCCTTCTTCGTCTCCCGCCAGGTCTTCGCCGGCGCCGGCCGCGTCGGCATCGGCCAGGACGGCCACGAACACGGCTTCCAGCTCAGCCAGCGCGCCGACTACTTCGAGGTCGAGGTAGGGCTCGAGACGACCCTGAAACGCCCCATCATCAACACCCGGGACGAACCCCACGCGGACGCGGAGAAATACCGCCGCCTCCACGTGATCATCGGCGACGCCAACCTCTCCGAGATCTCCACCTACCTCAAGCTGGGCACGACCTCCCTGGTCCTCTCCATGATCGAAGACGGCTTCATCGCCGTCGACCTGGCCGTCGACCAGCCCGTCCGCACCCTCCACCAGGTCTCCCACGACCCGTCGCTCAAGCGCCTCGTCACCCTCCGCAGCGGCCGCACACTCACCGCCGTACAACTCCAGATGGAGTACTACGAGCTCTCCCGCAAATACGTGGAGGAACGCTACGGCGCCGACGCCGACGAACAGACCAAGGACGTCCTGTCCCGCTGGGAGGACACCCTCAGCCGGCTCGAGAACGACCCCATGAGCCTCGCCGGAGAACTCGACTGGGTCGCCAAACGAGAACTCATGGAGGGCTACCGCCGCCGCGACAACCTCGACTGGGACGCCGCCCGGCTCCACCTCGTCGACCTCCAGTACGCCGACGTACGCCCCGAGAAGGGCCTGTACAACCGTCTGGCGGCCCGCGGGCGCATGAAGCGCCTCCTGGACGAGGCCGAGGTCGAACGGGCCCGTACGAAGCCACCGGAGGACACCCGCGCCTACTTCCGCGGACGCTGCCTGGAGCAGTACGCCGACGACGTCGCCGCGGCCTCCTGGGACTCGGTGATCTTCGACCTCCCGGGCCGGGACTCCCTCCAGCGCGTCCCAACCCTGGAACCACTTCGCGGAACGCGAAATCACGTCAAGGAACTCCTGGACCGCTGCCGCACGGCCGAGGACCTCGTCAGGGTCCTCTCCGGCGGCTGAGCGGGTACTCGAACCGCCTCGGGCGCACGGGGTGCAAACCCCGGGCGCGCGGGAATCATCGAGGTGGCCCCCGCACGTTGTACCAACTGCGGGGCCGATGTCGGACCCGGCTTGTAGGGTCTGATCATCACCGATCGGCAGGAATGCCGACCTGTCGACCATGTCGGGCGAACTGAGCGGGGTGAGGGTCATGGCAACCAAGGACACCGGCGGCGGCCAGCAGAAGGCGACGCGTTCCACCGAGGAGGTCGAGGAGCAGGCGCAGGAGGCGCAGGGCTCGGAGGACCTCAAGGAGCGGCAGGAGAAGCTGAGCGACGACGTGGACTCGGTTCTGGACGAAATCGATGATGTGCTCGAGGAGAACGCAGAGGATTTCGTGAGGTCATTCGTTCAGAAGGGTGGAGAGTAAAGGCGCGGCGGGTCAGCAGCCTTTGAAGTGAAGGTGAAGGGGGTGTGGGTGGCCGGGGCTGAACAGCGGAGGCGCTGTGTGCGGTGCGGCGAATGGAAGCCGCACGCAGCGTTCGCCCGCAAGCGGTCGAATCTGGACGGCTTGCAGCGCCACTGTCGGAACTGCGCGACCAACTACCACCGCCGAGTCCTGGACCCCCCGGTGCACGGGCCCGCAGACCATGTGCCGGAGGGGCACAAACGCTGTCGGGGCTGCGGTGAAGTGAAGCCGCACAGCGAGTGGCACCGCAAGGGCGATGGCCTGGCAAGCCGCTGCAAGGCCTGCAGGGCGGCGGATGCCCCAGCGCAGCACCTGCGGCGCAAGTACGGCATCACGGAGGCCGAGCGTGATGAGTTGATCGCCGCCCAAGGCGGAGTCTGCTGCATCTGTCTATTCGCCCCTGCTGTACATGTGGATCACTGCCACAACACGGGTAGGGTCCGTGGCGTACTGTGCTTCAACTGCAATTCCGGCCTCGGGCTGTTGAGGGATGACCCCGACGCCATGTACCGAGCTGCCGATTACCTGGAAGGAAACGCGTGGAAGCCAACACTCGTAGCACCGGGCGTCTACCAGCTGCCTTCCTGACGCCAGGGTCCTCCTCCTTCATGGACTTCCTGTCCGAGCACCAGCCGGAGATGCTCCCGGGCAACCGGCAGCTGCCCCCGACCCAAGGTGTCATCGAGGCTCCCCACGGGACCACGATCGTCGCCGTGACCTTCCCGGGGGGCGTCGTGCTCGCCGGTGACCGCCGGGCCACCATGGGCAACGTGATCGCCCAGCGGGACATCGAGAAGGTGTTCCCGGCGGACGAGTACTCCGCGGTCGGCATCGCCGGCACGGCCGGTCTCGCCGTGGAGATGGTCAAGCTGTTCCAGCTGGAGCTGGAGCACTTCGAGAAGGTCGAGGGCGCGCAGCTGTCCCTGGAGGGCAAGGCGAACCGGCTGTCGACCATGATCCGCTCCAACCTGGGCATGGCCATGCAGGGCCTGGCCGTGGTGCCGCTGTTCGCGGGGTACGACCTGGACCGGGAGAGGGGCCGGATCTTCTCCTACGACGTGACGGGTGGCCGTTCCGAGGAGCACAACTTCGCCGCCACCGGTTCCGGTTCGATCTTCGCGCGCGGTGCGATGAAGAAGCTGTTCCGCGACGACCTGTCCGAGGAGCAGGCCACGACGCTCGTGGTGCAGGCCCTGTACGACGCGGCCGACGACGACTCGGCGACCGGTGGTCCCGATGTCGCCCGCCGGATCTACCCCATCGTCACCGTGATCACCGAGGACGGTTTCCGTCGGCTGACCGACGACGAGTCCTCCGAGATCGCTCGTTCGGTGCTCCAGCGTCGTCTGGAGGAGCCGGACGGGCCGAAGGCCGCCCTGCTCTGAGGGCGGGCCGGGTTCTTGGTGAAGGTGATCGCAGTGACTTCCACAGAAAGGGACGGATAACCGGTGTCGACGCCGTTCTATGTATCGCCTCAGCAGGCGATGGCCGACCGGGCGGAGTACGCCCGTAAGGGCATCGCCCGTGGTCGCAGCCTTGTGGTGCTCCAGTACGCCGACGGCATCGTGTTCGTCGGTGAGAACCCGTCCCGTGCGCTGCACAAGTTCAGCGAGATCTACGACCGGATCGGTTTCGCGGCCGCCGGTAAGTACAACGAGTACGAGAACCTGCGGATCGGCGGGGTGCGGTATGCCGATCTGCGGGGTTACACCTACGACCGGGACGATGTGACCGCCCGTGGTCTCGCGAACGTCTACGCGCAGACCCTGGGCACGATCTTCTCGAGTGCGGCGGAGAAGCCGTACGAGGTGGAGCTGGTGGTCGCCGAGGTGGGGGAGACCCCGGAGGGTGACCAGATCTACCGTCTGCCGCACGACGGTTCGATCGTGGACGAGCACGGTTCGGTGGCGGTCGGTGGCAATGCCGAGCAGATCAGCAGTTTCCTGGACCAGCGTCACCAGGACGGGATGTCGCTGGCGGAGGCGTTGAAGCTGGCGGTGCAGGCACTGTCCCGTGACACCAATGGCAGTGAGCGGGAGATTCCCGCGGAGCGGCTGGAGGTGGCGGTGCTGGACCGTACGCGTCCGCAGCAGCGGAAGTTCAAGCGCATCGTGGGTCGTCAGCTGGCGCGTCTGCTGGAGGCGAACGGTGCGAGCACGGAGGCGGAGAGTGCGGAGGAGCCCGACGAGTCCGACGAGAAGTAGTCCGCCTCGTTCCTGGCGTTCCTGACGTCCTTGCGTTCCTGGTGTGCCCCGGCCGTGTGACGGCCGGGGCACAGGCGTGTCAGGGGGCGCCGGGCGGGGCGGTGGAGCCTCTTACGACCAGTTCGACGGGGATGTCGCCGTGTTCGGGTGCGCGGCCCTCCAGTACGGCGAGGAGGGCTTGCATGCCGCGTTCGCCGAACTGTTCGGCGTCGAGGCGGACGGTGGTGAGTTCGGGGTCGATGGCGGTGGCGAGGGCGAGGTCGTCGAGGCCGGTGACGGAGATGTCGTCGGGTACGCGCAGGCCGAGGCGACGCAGGGCTTTGTAGGCGCCGGCGGCGAGTTTGTCGTCGTCGCAGACGAGGGCGGTGGGGTGGGGGCCTGGGCCGGCCAGTGCCGCTTCGGTGGCGGCGAGTGCGCCTGCGATGGAGATGGGGGCGCGGATGGTGCGGATCGAGGTGTCCGGGACGGCGCCGACGCGTGTCGTCAGTTCCCGTCCGCGTATCTCGAAGGTCCATGAGGCGACGTCGGCGGCGAGGTGGAGGAAGTGGCGGTGGCCCAGTTCGAGCAGGTGTTCGGCAACTTGGCGTACGCCGTCCGCGATGTCCAGATTGACCGTGGCCGAGCCGGGACTGCCGTCGGGGTCGCTGTCGAGCATGACGAGGGGGAGCTGGTCGCCGCGGAGGGCGGTGAGGGCGTCGGCGGCCATGGACGAGGCGATGATGCCGTCGAGGGCGGCCTGGGCGGAGGCGAAGGGGTCGCGGGCGGGGCCGATGCCTTCGGGGGAGGGGTAGAGGACGACGCCGAAGCCGTGCTGGGCGGCGATGCGGGCGGCGCCGGTGTAGACGCCGGCGAAGAATTCGGTGGTGAGGGCGGGGACGACGAGGAGGACGGTGCGGGTGTGGCCGAGGCGGAGGTTGCGGGCGGCGAGGTTGGGGCGGTAGCCGAGGTCGCGTGCGGCTTCTCGTACGCGTTCGGCGGTGGCGGCGGACACGCGGCCGCGCCATTTGTCGCCGAGGACGAGTGAGACGGCCGCTTGTGAGACTCCGGCGGCCTGGGCGACGTCCCTGCTCGTCGGGCGCGTGCTGCTGCCTGCCACCGTGGGTTGCTCCTTTGTCGCCCGGGTGCGCGCCTGTTTTCGCCTGGACGCGTCACAGCGCACATGGTACGTATGGCGGGTCGGCGTTATACGTAACACTTGGAGGCAGCGGTGGCCGCGGGATACCTGGAGATCCTCAGGGCGAGGCATGCGGTCCGGCTGCTGGTCGGCACTCTGGTGGGCCGTCTGCCGAACGCCACGGCCGCCATCGCGCTGGTGCTCTTCGTCCGGGCCGAGGGGGGCACGTACAGCCTCGCCGGGGCGCTGGCGGCGGTCTACGGTGTCGCCACCGCCGTGGGGCAGCCGGTGCTGGGGCGGCTGGTGGACCTGTACGGGCAGCCGCGCGTGCAGCTGCCCGCGGCCGTGGCCTCCGCCCTGGCGATGGTGGTGTTCGCGTTCACGGGGATCGATCCGTTGCCGCTCGCCTGCGTCGCCGTAGCGGCGGCCGGGTTGTTCACGCCGCCGCTGGAGGGCGGTCTGCGTGCGCTGTGGCCGTCCGTGCTGCGGCGTGAGGACCAGGTGCACACGGCGTACGCGATGGATGCCGTGGCGCAGGAGGTGATGTTCACGGTCGGGCCGCTGCTGGTGACGCTGTGCGTGTCGCTGTGGTCGGAGCGGGCCGCGCTGCTCGTGCTGAACGCGGTGGGGGTGGTGGGTGCGCTGTCGGTGGTGGTCTCGCCGCCCTCGCGCGCGTGGCGTTCGGCGCCCCGTGAGGCGCACTGGCTGGGGGCTCTGCGTTCGCCCGGTCTGCTGGTGCTGCTGGGGGCCTTCCTGTTCGTGGGGGTCGCGCTCGGTTCCATCACGGTGGCCTCGGTGCCGTACGCCGACGGGCACGGCGGGGACGCGGTGTACGGCTGGCTGATGGCGGCGCTGGGTCTGGGTGCGCTGGTGGGTGGCACGGTGTACGGGGCGCGGCAGTGGGGTGGTGTGCCGGAGCGGCGACTGAGGGTGTTGGTGGGGCTTCTGGCGGTGTGTTATCTGCCGTTGATGCTGATGCCGGGTGCGGTGGCGATGGTTCTGTTGACGGCGGTGTCGGGGGTGTTTCTGGCGCCGTGCATCGCGTGTGCGTTCGTCATCGTGGACCGGCATGCGCCGGGTGGGACGGTCACGGAGGCGTTCTCGTGGCTGGTGACGACGTTCACGGTGGGTGCGTCGGTGGGAACGGGCCTGGCGGGTCCGGTGGTCGAGGCGGGTGGCGCGGTGTGGGGTTTCGCCGTGCCGGGGGCGGCAGGGGCGGTGTCGTTGCTGGTCCTGCTGGGGACCGGAGGGGTCCTCGCAGCTCCCGCTGGGGGTGGGGTGGTTGCGGCTTCATCGGAAAATGATCCAAATCGTGCTGCCGAACCCCGTTTCAGCTCGGGGGATCGGGCGTAATGTTCAGTCATGGACCGCCGCATTTTCGGGCTGGAGAACGAGTACGGTGTCACGTGCACGTTCAGGGGACAGCGCCGTCTGTCGCCTGACGAGGTGGCGCGGTACCTCTTCCGCCGTGTCGTGTCATGGGGCCGCAGCAGTAATGTCTTTCTGCGAAACGGCGCCCGGCTCTATCTCGACGTGGGCTCACATCCGGAATATGCGACACCGGAATGTGACAATGTGATCGAACTGGTCACCCACGACAAGGCCGGCGAGCGCATTCTGGAAGGACTCCTGGTGGACGCCGAACGACGCCTGCACGAGGAAGGAATCGCGGGCGACGTCTACCTCTTCAAGAACAACACGGACTCGGCGGGCAACTCCTACGGCTGCCACGAGAACTATCTCGTCGCGCGGCACGGGGAGTTCTCCCGGCTCGCGGACATTCTCATCCCGTTCCTGGTCACGCGCCAGTTGCTGTGCGGGGCGGGCAAGGTGCTGCAGACGCCGCGCGGTGCGGTGTACTGCGTGAGTCAGCGGGCGGAGCACATCTGGGAGGGCGTCTCCTCGGCGACGACCCGTTCGAGGCCCATCATCAACACGCGTGACGAACCGCACGCGGATGCCGAGCGGTACCGCCGTCTGCATGTCATCGTGGGCGACTCGAACATGTCGGAGACGACGATGCTGCTGAAGGTCGGTGCGACCGACCTGGTGCTGCGCATGATCGAGGCGGGCACGGTGATGCGGGATCTCACCCTGGAGAACCCGATCCGGGCGATCCGCGAGGTCAGCCATGACATCACCGGCCGGCGCAAGGTGCGTCTGGCCAGTGGCCGGGAGGCCTCGGCGCTGGAGGTGCAGCGGGAGTACTACGAGAAGGCCGTGGACTTCTGTGAGCGCCGCGGTATCCGTACGGGCACGGTCGAGCAGGTGCTGGAGCTGTGGGGCCGTACGCTGGACGCGATCGAGGCGGAGGACCTCGACCGTATCGGCACCGAGATCGACTGGGTGATGAAGTACAAGCTCATCGAGCGGTACCGGGCCAAGCACAACATGACGATGTCGCATCCGCGGGTCGCCCAGATAGACCTCGCCTATCACGACATCCACCGGCGTCGTGGCCTGTACTACCTGCTGGAGAAGAAGGGCCAAGCCACCCGGATCTGCAACGACTTGAAGATCTTCGAGGGCAAGTCGGTTCCCCCGCAGACGACTCGGGCGCGGCTGCGCGGTGACTTCATCCGCCGGGCGCAGGAGCAGCGCCGGGACTTCACGGTGGACTGGGTGCATCTGAAGCTCAATGACCAGGCGCAGCGCACGGTGTTGTGCAAGGACCCGTTCCGTTCGGTGGACGACCGGGTGGAGAAGCTGATCGCCGGTATGTGAGTTTCGGCTGTGGAATGCCGAACGTGACACGGGCGCCGTACGTATTCCGTACGGCGCCCTGCTCACGCCGTAGAGTGGCGCGCACGCCATCCGCAAGATCGACCGATTACGAGGCTCCTCACGTGCGTCGACGCTCTCTCCTCTTTGCCGCGGTACCCGCTGGTCTGGTCACGCTCGCCGGTTGTAACGACGACACGTCGGGGTCGGGCAAGGCCGGTGCGTCGCCGTCGGCGTCCGCCTCGTCCGTGCCGCCGCCGAAGATCGTGGACGGGCCGCTGCCCGCGATCACGGCGGGTACGAAGTTCGGTGAGAAGCCGACGGTGGCCAAGGGTTCGGGTGATCCGTCGGAGAACCTGGCGGTCAAGACGGTGATCGCGGGCAGTGGTCGCACGGTCGCGGAGAACGACTTCGTCCAGGCGAACTACCTGGGGCAGATCTGGGACACGGGGAAGGTCTTCGACAACTCCTACGACCGTAAGACGCCCCTGCTCATGCAGCTCGCCCAGGGCAGCATCATCGACGGCTGGCGGTACGGGCTGGCGGGCCGGAAAGCCGGCAGCAGGATCGAGATCGCCGTCCCGCCGACCTGGGGGTACGGCAAGTCGGGCAACCCCCAGGCGGGCATCAAGGGCACCGACACGCTGGTGTTCGTCGTCGATCTGATCGACTCGTTCAACTCCAAGAGCTCCAGCAAGGGCAAGGTGGTCGCGCAGAGCGACGCCGCCGTGCCGAAGGTCGGCACCAACACCGACGGCAAGGCTCCCTCGGTCAGGATTCCCAAGGCGGATCCGCCGAAGAAGCTCGTGTCCGCCTACGTCCTGGAGGGTGACGGGCCCGAGGTCAAGGCCAACCAGGCGATCCTGTGCCAGTTCGAGGGGCTGGTCTGGGACAGCGGGAAGACGTTCGAGGCGACATACGGCTCGGGGCGGCTGAGCCAGATCTCCCTGGAGCAGATGCAGCAGGTCGTCAAGGGTCTGGCCGAGGGTGTCACCGGCAAGAAGGTGGGCAGCCGGGTGCTGGTCGTGGTGCCGCCGGACCTGGCGTACGGCGACAATCCGCCCAGCGGCGGCCCCGTGAAGAAGGGCTCGACGCTGGTGTTCTCCGTGGACATCCTGGCGGCGATGTAGGCGGTCCGTGCGGGGCCGCCCGCCGCGGGCGGGAGCGGCCGGGAGATGAAAGACTGTCCGCGTTCCGAGTCGTACACGAGCAGGAGCTTTAGACGTGAGCATCGAGAAGCCCGAGATCGACTTCCCGGGTGGCGAGCCCCCGGCCGACCTCGAGATCAAGGACATCTGGGAGGGGGACGGCGAGGTCGCCGCGGCCGGCGATTTCGTGAAGGTCCACTACGTGGGCGTGGCGTTCTCCACCGGTGAGGAGTTCGACGCCTCCTGGAACCGGGGCGCCCCGCTGGACTTCCAGCTCGGTGTCGGCCAGGTCATCCAGGGCTGGGACAAGGGTGTGCAGGGTATGAAGGTCGGCGGTCGCCGTCAGCTCGTCATCCCCGCGCACCTCGCGTACGGCGACCGGGGTGCCGGTGGCCGGATCGCGCCGGGCGAGACGCTGATCTTCGTCTGCGACCTGGTGGGCGTTGCCAAGCGCTGACCGTTCCTGGTCGGACGAGGGCCCGTGCTGTCCGCATGGGCCTTCGGCTTTTGCCGTGACGCTGCGGAGCGGTACGGTCATCGGTCGGAAGCACCATAGGGAAGGCGAAGGGCGTCGATGGCCATTGCCAAGGCCGAGCGGCTGATGAACCTGGCGCTGTGTCTGCTGGGGACGCGGCGGCCGCTCAGCAAGCGCGAGCTGCGCGATTCCATCGAGGCTTACGTCGAGGCCTCCAGGCCGGGTAAGGGGGAGGCCTCCAGGCCGGGTAGAGGCGAGGCGGGTGGCGACGACTCCTTCAACCGGATGTTCGAGCGCGACAAGGACGATCTGCGGGAGCTCGGCCTCGTCATCGAGACCGTGGAGAACCTGGACGGTGAGGTCGGCTATCTGGCCCGCCGTGACAGCAACCGCCTGCCGCCGATCACTCTGGACGCCGAGGAGGCCGCTGCCCTGGGGCTGGCCGCCAAGGTGTGGCAGCAGGCCCGGCTGGCCGGCGCGGCGAGCGGCGCCCTGCAGAAGCTGCGTGCGGCCGGCCTGCCCGAGGACGTCGACCCGTACGAGGCGCACGGCGCGCTGGAGCCCCGTATCCCGGTGCACGAGGCCGCGTTCGAGCCGCTGATGCTGGCGTGCCGTGACCGCCGCCCGGTCGTCTTCGACTACCGCAAGGCCTCCGCGGCCCGTCCGGAGTCCCGGCATGTGGAACCGTGGGCGCTGGAGTGCTGGCGCGGCCACTGGTACCTGGCGGGCTGGGACCGCGACCGGGGCGCCGAGCGGGTGTTCCGCCTGTCGCGGATCACGGGGAAGGTGCGTTCCCGTGGCAGCGGCTTCACCGCTCCGGTCCCCGATGTGGTGACCGTCCGTGAGACCGTGGCGAGCTGGGCGGGTGAGATCGCCGACCGTACCGCTGTGATCCGGCTGCGTTCGGGTGCGGGTTACCCCCTTCGGGCGAAGGCCACGTCGGTGCGGGAACTCGGTGACGGCTGGGACGAGTTGGAGATCCCGTACGGGCACGGTCTGGACGCGTGGCTGGTGGAGTTCGGTCCGGACGTGGTGGTCGTGGAGCCCGCGGAGCTGCGGGCCGACGTGGTGGACCGCCTGCGTGCCGTGGCAAAGGGTTGAGGGGGAGGGGAGCAGGACAGTGGCAGGCAGACCGGTCAGGTCCGTGAACGCCATCGATCAGACCCGGCGGATGCTCTCCCTGGTGACGTATCTGCGGGAGCGCCCCGGTGCCCGGGTGGCGGACGTGGCGCGCGCGTTCGGGATCACGGAGGACGAGCTGGTCTCCGACCTGGACGTGCTGCCGATGTGCGGCACCAGTTTCCGGGGTGGTGACCTGCTCGACATCGACACCGACGGTGAGCGCATCTGGTGGCACAACCCGGCCGCGCTCGGCGCGGAGGCCGCCGAGCCGCTGCGGCTCGCCGCCGACGAGGCGACCGCCCTGCTGGTGGCCGCCCGGGCCGTAGCGACCCTGCCCGGTCTGCGGGAGGGGGACCGGCAGGCGCTGCTGCGGGCGACCGCCAAGGTGGAGACGGCGGCCGGGGAGGCGGCCGGGGCCAGTTCCCGGCTGTCGGTGACCTTCGAGTCCGAGGGTGGTGTCTTCGCCGACGTCGACCGGGCGATCTCCGAGCGCCGCCGGTTGTGGATCCGCTACTACTCGCCCGCCCGGGACGAGGTCACCGAGCGTGAGATCGACCCCATCCGGCTGGTCAGTGTCGGGCACACCTATGTCGAGGCCTGGTGCCGCCGCTCCGAGGCGCGTCGTACGTTCCGGCTGGACCGGGTCGCCGAGATCAAGATCCTCGACGAGCCGTCGGTGCCGCCGGAGATCGAGCTGCGGGATCTTTCCCAGGCCCTGGTGCAGCCCGCCGCCGAGGACCCGGAGGTCGTCGTCGAGGTCGGCCCCGGCGGCCGCTGGGTGGCCGAGTACTACCCGCATGACAGCGCGGATGAGCTTGCCGACGGCGGGCTGCGTATTACCTTGCGCACCCCCGATCCGGCTTCGCTCAGGCGTCTGGCGTTGCGGCTGGGCCCCGACGGCCGGATCGTCTCGCCGCCCGAGCTGGCCGCCAGCGCCCGCCAGGCGGCGACCGAGGCGCTCGCGGCGTACGACGCGCCGGCGGGTGACGGTGCTGCGCACGGCGTGGAGGACGGGCAGTACGACAGGCAGGAGCTGGGGCTTTGAGCGAGTCCGCGGGGTCCGGGGTGAGGGACATGACGGTCGCGGCGGCGTTCGCCGGGATGAGGAGAGTGGCCCCCGTGGTGTTCAAGGCGGGCTGCCCGGACTGCCGGAGCCGTTTCGAGCTCTCCGCGAGTGCTCTGCGGCTGGCGATCGGCGCCACCAGCCGTACGACGTTCTACTCCTTCACCTGTCCCGAGTGCGGGGTGGCCGTCCGCAAGCCGGCCGGGGAACGCATCGTCGAACTGCTGACCGGGGGCGGGGTCAGGACTCTGCGGCTGCACTCCACCGTCTAGGCTCGGCGTCATGTTCTGGCCGATGTTCGCGGTAGCTGTGGGGTTCCTGGGACTCGCCATCCTCGGTGTGCTGGCGGTGAGGGTCTTCCTGGAGGCGCAGCGTCTGGGCAGACAGGTCGCGGACTCCGCGAGTCGTATCAACCGGGCGGCCGAGGATCTGGAGCGGGCGTCGGTGAGTGCCGCCCGCGCCGCCGACTCCCTGTGAGGTCCGCTGTGGTGGTCCTGTGAGTCCCGGGCCGTCAGCGGTTTGGGTCACTTCGCCCTGTCACGTGGGCCGGTGCGCCAGGTACTCTGCTGGTCGCGGTACGGATACGAGGCGCGTACCGCTGATCGGGAGTACGCACGGGGATTGCCTCATGTTTACCCCTGAGCGTTACGATCGCTGACAGCACGATGTTCGGACAAACGTCCGACTGGTCGGACAGGCCCGTCGCCCCGCCTCGGTGAGAAGGTGAAGATTTATGTTCCGCAACGGACTCGAGCCGTGGCACCTGCTGATCCTCGTTGTGGTCATCCTGCTGGTGTTCGGTTCCAAGAAGCTGCCGGACATGGCCCGCTCGCTCGGCAAGTCCGCCCGCATTCTGAAGAGCGAGGCGAAGGCGATGAAGGAGGACGGCAAGCAGTCCGGCACCGCCGAGTCCACCGAGGAGCCCGCGCCCGCTCAGCGTACGATCCAGGCCGCGCCCGGCGATGTGACCAGCTCCCGCCCGGTCAACGAGCCGACGGACACGACCCAGCGATGACGGGAGGACCGGGGCATCCGGTCCACTGCACGAGATGAGGATGTGGGTTGCTCAAGTCTGCCCGCAAAAAGGAGAGGGATCCCGAGGGGCGGATGCCGCTCGCGGATCACTTGCGTGAGCTGCGCAACCGGCTTGCGAAGGGTGTCCTGGCGATCCTCGTCGTCACGATCGTCGCGGCCTTCTTCTACAGGGACATCATCGATGTCATCACCAAGCCGATGCTCGACGAGATCGGCTGCCACCAGACCTTCGGGGAGCTGGCCAAGGCCAAGAACGTCCACTGCGCGCACCTCACCGTCAGCGGCCTGCTCGCGCCGTTCACCCTGGCCCTGAAGGTCGCCCTGATGACCGGTGTCGTTCTCGCGTCGCCGATCTGGCTGTACCAGCTCTGGGCGTTCGTCGCGCCGGGTCTGCACCGCAACGAGAAGAAGTACGCCTACGCCTTCGTCGGCTTCGGCTTCCCGTTGTTCGTCGGTGGTGGCTACCTCGCGTTCCACGTGCTGCCCACCACGGCGAAGGTGATGATCGGCCTCACGCCGGCCGGTGCCGAGAACCTGTTGCCGCTGGACGAGCTGCTGGACCTGGTCACCCGCATGATCGTCGTCTTCGGCCTCGCCTTCGAGATGCCGTTGCTGCTGGTCATGCTCAACCTCACCGGCATGCTGTCCGGGCGGCGCATGCTGGGCTGGTGGCGCGGCATGGTCATCGGCATCACCGTCTTCGCGGCCGTGGCCACACCCAGCCCCGACCCGATGACGATGCTGGCGCTGGCAGCACCGATCTGGGCGCTCTACTTCCTCGCCGTGGCCATCTCGCTGCTCAACGACCGGCGCCGGGCGCGTCGCGAGGCGCAGGGCCCCGCCGACGACGAGGCCTCCGAGCTGGATCTGACACCCGAGGACATCGGCGAGATCGAGCCCGTTTCCGCCGGCCGGGTGCCCGAGCAGACGACGGCGGACCGGATCAACGGGTACGACGACGTGACCTGACCGATCGACTCCACCGGCCTGTGACAGGTGCCCGCGTTCCCGGGGGATTCCTCGGGGACGCGGGCACCTGTCGTTGCCGCCGTCACACGTTCCGGATAATGATCGTCCTGTTGTCAGTGGGGCCCGGTAACCTCGAAAGCACGATGACAGAGGACCTCTCACCGGCCGAGCGGTATGCGGCAGCCCGAAGGCGGGCAGTCGAGCAGGCCACCGCGCTCGCCTCCTTCCGCGAGCTGTACGAATTCGGCCTCGACCCCTTCCAGATCGAGGCCTGTCAGGCGCTCGAAGCGGGGAAGGGCGTGCTGGTGGCCGCCCCCACTGGCTCCGGCAAGACGATCGTGGGCGAGTTCGCCGTCCACCTCGCCCTGAAGCAGGGCAAGAAGTGCTTCTACACGACCCCCATCAAGGCGCTGTCGAACCAGAAGTACTCCGACCTGTGCCGCCGCTACGGCACGCAGCAGGTCGGCCTGCTGACCGGAGACAACAGCGTGAACTCCGACGCGCCGGTGGTCGTGATGACCACCGAGGTGCTGCGCAACATGCTGTACGCGGGCTCGCAGACGCTGCTCGGCCTCGGATACGTGGTCATGGACGAGGTGCACTACCTCTCCGACCGGTTTCGCGGCGCCGTCTGGGAGGAGGTGATCATCCACCTGCCCGAGTCGGTGACCCTGGTGTCGCTGTCGGCGACCGTGTCGAACGCCGAGGAGTTCGGCGACTGGCTGGACACCGTCCGCGGCGACACCGAGGTGATCGTCTCCGAGCACCGGCCCGTGCCGCTGTTCCAGCACGTGCTCGCCGGGCGGCGGATGTACGACCTGTTCGAGGAGGGCGAGGGCAACAAGAAAGCCGTCAACCCCGACCTCACGCGGCTGGCCCGGATGGAGGCCAGCCGTCCGTCGTACCAGGACCGCAGGCGCGGCCGTGCCATGCGTGAGGCCGACCGGGAGCGGGAGCGCAGGCAGCGCTCCCGGGTGTGGACGCCGAGCCGCCCCGAGGTCATCGAGCGACTCGACTCCGAGGGCCTGCTGCCCGCGATCACCTTCATCTTCAGCCGCGCCGCCTGCGAGTCCGCAGTCCAGCAGTGCCTGTACGCGGGCCTGCGCCTCAACGACGACGAGGCGCGTGAACAGGTGCGCGCCCTCGTCGAGGAGCGCACGGCGTCGATCCCCACCGAAGACCTGCACGTCCTCGGCTACTACGAGTGGCTCGAGGGCCTGGAGCGCGGCATCGCCGCCCACCACGCCGGCATGCTGCCGACCTTCAAGGAGGTCGTGGAGGAACTGTTCGTCCGCGGCCTGGTCAAGGCCGTCTTCGCCACGGAGACCCTCGCACTCGGCATCAACATGCCCGCCCGCTCCGTGGTGCTGGAGAAGCTCGTCAAGTGGAACGGCGAGCAGCACGCCGACATCACCCCGGGCGAGTACACCCAGCTCACCGGCCGCGCCGGCCGCCGCGGAATCGACATCGAGGGCCACGCGGTGGTGCTGTGGCAGCGCGGCATGAGCCCCGAGCACCTCGCGGGCCTCGCGGGCACGCGCACGTACCCGCTGCGTTCCAGCTTCAAGCCGTCGTACAACATGGCGGTCAACCTCGTCGAGCAGTTCGGCCGGCACCGTTCGCGCGAGCTCCTGGAGACCTCCTTCGCGCAGTTCCAGGCCGACAGGTCGGTCGTCGGCATCTCCCGGCAGGTCCAGCGCAACGAGGAGGGACTGGAGGGCTACAAGGCCTCCATGACCTGCCACCTGGGCGACTTCGAGGAGTACGCGCGGCTGCGCCGCGAACTCAAGGACCGCGAGAACGAACTGGCCCGGCAGGGCGCCGCCGAGCGGCGCGCGGAGGCCTCCGTCGCGTTGGAGAAGCTCAAGCCGGGTGACGTGATCCACGTGCCGACGGGCAAGTACGCGGGCCTGGCGCTGGTGCTCGACCCGGGCCTGCCCGCCGGCCGTTCCAACGGCCACCGCGGCTTCGACCACCACGACGGCCCGCGCCCGCTGGTGCTGACCGCCGAGCGGCAGGTCAAGCGGCTGGCGTCCATCGACTTCCCGGTGCCGGTCGAGCCGCTGGAGCGGATGCGGATCCCGAAGTCCTTCAACCCGCGCTCGCCGCAGTCCCGCCGGGACCTCGCCTCCGCGCTGCGCACCAAGGCCGGGCACATCCCGCCGGAGCGGGCCCGCAAGAAGCGCTCGCAGGCCGCCGACGACCGCGAGATCGCCCGGCTGCGCACCGCGATCCGCGCCCATCCCTGCCACGGCTGCAACGACCGTGAGGACCACGCCCGCTGGGCCGAGCGCTACCACCGGCTGCTGAAGGACACCTCGCAGCTGGAACGCCGGATCGAGGGCCGCACCAACACCATCGCGCGGACCTTCGACCGCATCGTGGCCCTGTTGACCGAACTGGACTACCTGCGCGGCGACGAGGTCACGGAGCACGGCAAGCGGCTCGCCCGGCTCTACGGCGAACTCGACCTGCTGGCCAGCGAATGCGTGCGCGCCGGCGTCTGGGAGGGCCTCGCTCCGGCCGAACTGGCCGCCTGCGTCTCGGCGCTGGTGTACGAGGCCCGGGTCGGCGACGACGCGATGGCGCCCAAGCTGCCGTCCGGCAAGGCCCAGGCCGCGCTGGGCGAGATGGTCCGGATCTGGGGTCGGCTGGACGGCCTGGAGGAGGAGTTCCGGATCACCCAGAGCGAGGGCGTCGGCCAGCGCGAGCCCGACCTCGGCTTCGCCTGGGCCGTGTACATGTGGGCCTCCGGCAAGGGCCTCGACGAGGTGCTGCGCGAGGCGGAGATGCCGGCCGGTGACTTCGTACGGTGGTGCAAGCAGGTGATCGATGTGCTCGGGCAGATAGCGGCGGCTTCTCCTGCGGAGGGCTCGACCGTGGGGAAGACTGCGCGTAAGGCTGTTGATCTGGTGCTGCGGGGTGTTGTTGCCTACTCGTCGGTGGGGTGACCTGCCGTTTGGCGGGTGCGGGTGATCTGTGGTTGCTCGCGCAGTTCCCCGCGCCCCTAGGTAGGTTCCCCTGGCCGGTACTCCAAGTATGCGCGCCAGCCTCCATACGGCGTGATGTCCTCGGCGTTCGTCAGTGCGCTGGGTTCGCACAGGAAGCCGGGGACGCTGCTGCCGTCGGCGAGTTCCACTGAGCCCAGGGTCATGGGGCGGGGGAGTGTGGTCAGGAGGCGGCCCAGGCCCTCTGCCGGGAGCCGCCAGACCTCCGTCTCGATGGCCGTGCCGCCCTCGCCCACGTGGACCAGGCCCGGTTTGGGCGTGGCGGTGTGCAGCGCGTGCAGGCGGTAGACCGGGGCCGTGGTGGTCGTGCGGTCCAGGCGGGCCCCCAGCGCGAGGAGTTGGGGGTTGAGGGGCTGGCCGGTCAGGTGGGCCCCGACCACGGCGAGGCTCGTCTCCGGTTGCAGGGTGCGGGCGATGCGGGCCAGCCGTTCGTCGGTGAACGCCGGGCCGATCAGCATCACGCCGAACGGCAGGCCGTTCACCTCGCCCGCCGGGACGGCGACCGCGGCAAGGTCGAAGAGGTTCGTGGAGTTGGTGAACCGGCCCAGACGGGCGTTGGCGCCGAGCGGGTCGGCGGCCACCTCGGCGAGGGTGGGGTGGCCGGGGGCGGTGGGCAGCAGCAGGGCGTCGGCGTCGGCCAGTTCGGTCAGGGCGCGGGAGTGCAGGGCGGCCAGCCGGTCCTGGTCGGCGAAGAGCCGGTGGGCGGGGATGTCGCGTGCGCCGGTGATGATGCCGGCGACCGTGGGGTCGAGCCCCTCGCCACCCTCGCGGATCAACTTGTCGACAAAGCTCCCCACGGCCGTGTACCGCTCGGCGACGAACGCGCCCTCGTACAGCATGGCGGCAGCTTCGGTGAACGGTGTGAGGTCGAGCGGGCGTACCGACGCCCCCAAGGCCACGAGCCGCCCGGCCGCCGCCTCGTACGCTTCGGCCCAGCCGTCGTCCAGTTCTCCGAGCTGTTCGAGCGGTGGCACGGCGATCCGCCAGGGGCCGGGGGCACGCTGGGGGAGGGGCGGCAGCTCGCGGCCGGGCGGGGAGGCCATGAACGCGAGGGCCTGTTCGGCCTCCGGCAGGGTGCGGGCGAACACCGTCACGCAGTCGATCGAGGCGCACGCCGGGACCACGCCCGTCGCCGGGACCAGACCACGGGTGGGTTTCAGGCCGACGATGCCGTTGAACGCCGCGGGGACCCGGCCCGAGCCCGCCGTGTCCGTGCCCAGCGCGAAGTCCACGAGGCCCAGAGCCACCGCGACGGCCGAGCCGGAGCTCGAACCGCCGCTGGTCCTGGCCGGGTCGAGGGCGTTCCGTACCGCACCGTGGGGTGAGCGGGTGCCGACCAGGCCGGTGGCGAACTGGTCGAGGTTGGTGGTGCCGAGGACCACGGCGCCCGCGGCACGCAGCCGGGCGACGACGGGCGCGTCGACGGCCGGCTGGTACGCGTACGCCGGGCAGGCCGCCGTCGTGGGCAGGCCGGCCACGTCGATGTTGCCCTTGACGGCGAAGAGGCGCCCGGCCAAGGGGAGGCGGGCTCCGGAGGCGACGTGCTCGTCGATCGCCCGGGCCTCGGCCTCCACCTCGGCCTGCGGGCGCAGGTCGATCCAGATCTCGGGGCGGTCGACGGCGTCGACGCGGGCGTAGGCCGTGCGGACGCGGGAGACGGTGCTGGACATGCCCGGTTCCTCCCTCAGTTCGCGGCCGGGGCCAGGACGACCAGTGCCGTTCCCGCCTCCACCTGGTCGCCCGGCCCGGCCAGGACCTCCGCGACGACGCCGGTGATCGGCGCGTGCACCCTGGACTCCATCTTCATCGCCTCCAGCGCGAGCAGCGGCTGACCCGCCGTCACCGCGTCGCCCGGGGACACGTGCACCTGCCACACGGACGCCGCGAACTCGGCCTCCACCAGGTGTCCGCCCGGTGGGACGCTCACCGCGGCCGGGGGAGCGGGCGGTGCCGCTGCGGCCTGGGCCCGCGCGAACTCGCCCGCCGCCTCCCACGCGTTCCGCTCCGCGGCGAACGCGGACTGCTGGCGCCGTCTGAACGCCCCTATGGAATCCGCGTGTTCGGCCAGGAAGGTCTGGTGGTCCGCCAGCGAGAAGGTGCCCTCCTCGATACGCGGCACGAAGCGGCCGGAGGTGATGTCGGCGCGCAGGTCGAGGAGTTCGTCCGCGCCGACCGGGTACCAGCGGATCCGGTCGAAGAAGCGCAGCAGCCAGGGCGAGCCCGGCTCGAACGCGCCGCGCTGCTGCCACGGGGACCACACCTGTGTGGTCCGGCCCACGAACTGGTAGCCGCCCGGACCCTCCATGCCGTATACGCAGAGATAGGCCCCGCCGATGCCGACCGAGTTCTCCGCCGTCCAGGTGCGCGCCGGATTGTATTTCGTCGTCACCAGGCGGTGGCGGGGGTCGAGCGGAGTCGCCACCGGGGCGCCCAGGTAGACGTCGCCGAGGCCCAGGACCAGGTACTCCGCGGCGAACACCGTGTCGTAGACGTCCGCGGCCGTGTCCAGGCCGTTGACGCGGCGGATGAACTCGATGTTCCACGGGCACCAGGGTGCGTCGTCGCGGACCCCGGCCATGTAGCGGGCGATCGCCTCGCGCGTGGCCGGGTCGTCCCAGGACAGAGGGAGGTGGACGGTGCGGGAGGGGACGGTCAGCTCGTCCGTGGGCGGGAGGGAGGACGCCATCCGCCGTACGGCCGCGAGGAGATCGCTCAGGGGCAGGCGCGCCGGGTCCGTCCGGATCTGGAGGGAGCGGATGCCGGGGGTGAGGTCGGTGACGCCCGCGAGGCCTGCCTCGGCCACCGCCTCCATCAGGGCGTGGACCCGCATCCGCAGGGCCAGGTCCAACTGCATCGGGCCGAACTCGACCAGCAGGTTGTCGTCCCCGCTGCGGCGGAACGTCACGTCACCGTCCCGCGCGAGGACACCGCCGTCGACGATACCGGCGCGCGGTGCGCCGTCCACGTCCACGGGCCGGAAGCGGACCGTGTCGCCCGGGCGTAGCTGGCCCAGCTTCCACCGCTCGGAGCTCAGCACCGTCGCCGGGCACACGAACCCGCCGAGCGAGGGGCCGTCCGGGCCGAGCAGCACCGGCATGTCCCCGGTGTAGTCGACGGCGCCCACGGAGTACGGGGTGTCGTGGATGTTGGACGGATGCAGGCCGGCCTCGCCGCCGTCCGAGCGTGCCCAGCGCGGCTTGGGGCCGACCAGACGGACCCCGGTGCGGGCGGAGTTGAAGTGGACCTTCCAGTCGGCGGCGTAGAAGTCGTGGACGTCGTCCTCGGTGAAGAACTCCGGTGCCGCGTGCGGGCCTTCCACGGCGCCGATGTGCCACTCGGTGGTGAAGCCGGGCCGCTCGGCCACCGGGGTGCCCTCGGTGACGGTGCCGCCGTGCAGCACGTCACCGGTGCGCAGCGCCCGGCCGCCGTGCCCGCCGAACCGGCCCAGGGTGAAGGTGCTCGCGCTGCCGAGGAACGCCGGCACGTCCAGGCCGCCGCCCGCGAACAGCACGTACGTCCGCAGACCGCAGGCGTCCGGAGCGCCGACCTCGAGGACGGCGCCCGCGGGGACCGTGACCGGCTCCCACTGGGGGACGGGCCTGCCGTCGACGGTGGCCGTGGCCGGTGCGCCGGTCACGCACACGGTCGTGGCGTGGCTGAACCGCAGTGACGGGCCACGCAGGGTGCATTCGAGGCCGGGAGCGCCTTCCGGGTTGCCCAGCGCACGGTTGCCGAGGCGGAAGGACAGGTCGTCCATCGGGCCGGACGGCGGCACCCCGACCTGCCAGTATCCGGTGCGGCCCGGCCAGTCCTGCACGGTGGTGAGCGTTCCGCCGGAGACCACCTCGATCCGGGGCGTCGGGTCGGTCACGGTTGCCAGGGTCGCCGTCGAGTGGTCCGCCGCACGGAAGCCGGGGTGTGCGAGCGCCTCCCGGAGCAGGCCCAGGTTCGTCTCGATGCCGTCGACACGGGTGCGGGACAGGGCCTCCTCCAGCCGCCGCAGGGCGTGTTCCCGGTCGGGGCCGTGGGCGACGACCTTCGCGAGCATCGGGTCGTACGACGTGGTCACCTCGGTGCCCGTCTCCACCCAGCCGTCGACGCGCACCCCGCCCGGGAACTCCACCCGCGTCAGCAGTCCGGCACTGGGCCGGTGGTCCCGGGAGGGGTCCTCCGCGTACAGGCGTGCCTCGACGGCGTGTCCGCGGGGCGGCCCCGGGTCGCGGACGACGTCCGGCTCGTCGCGCGCCAGGCGCAGCATCCAGGCGACCAGGTCGACGCCGTAGACCTCCTCGGTGACCGGGTGCTCCACCTGCAGGCGCGTGTTGACCTCCAGGAAGAAGGCCTCCTCGCGGGCGGCGTCGTACACGAATTCGACCGTGCCGGCGGAGCGGTAGCCGACGGAGGCGCACAACCGGCGGGCGGAGTCCGCGAGCCGGGCGCGGACGTGGTCGGGCAGGCCCGGAGCCGGGGCCTCCTCGACCACCTTCTGGTTGCGGCGCTGCAGGGAGCAGTCGCGGTCGCCGAAGGTCACCACCCGGCCCGTGCCGTCGCCGAAGACCTGCACCTCGACGTGGCGGGCGTGCTCGACCAGCCGTTCCAGGAAGACCCCGGCGGAGGAGAAGGAGGCGGCCGCGACGCGTTGCACCCGCTCCCAGGCCTCGGTCAGCTCGTCGGCGGAGCGGCAGGCCGACATGCCGATGCCGCCGCCTCCGCCGGTCGCCTTGAGCATCACCGGGTAGCCGATCCGCCCTGCCGCCTCGAGGGCCTCGGTCACCGAGGTCAGCAGTCCGGTGCCCGGCGCGAGCGGAACCCCTGCCGCCGCGGCCGCCGCCCGTGCGGTGTGCTTGGCACCGAACAGCTCCAGCTGCTCCGGTGTGGGGCCCACGAAGACGATCCCGGCGTCCTCGCAGCGCCGGGCGAAGGCCGCGTCCTCGGACAGGAAGCCGTAGCCGGGGTGGATCGCGCCCGCGCCGGTGTCCTTGGCCGCCTTCAGGACCAGGTCGGCGTCGAGGTACGACTCCTTGGCGGGCGCGGGCCCGAGCCGTACCGTTTCGTCGGCCAGCCGGACATGCGGAGCCGACCGGTCCGGGTCGGAGTACACGGCCACGGTCCGCAGTCCCAGTTCCCGGGCCGTGCGGATGATCCGGACGGCTATCTCGCCGCGGTTGGCGACCAGCAGGGTGTCGAAGCTCATGCGCCGTCCCCTTCGGCCGCGGTTCCGATCGTCATCTCCACCGCCGTCGGCTGGAAGCCGTTGCAGGGGTTGTTGATCTGCGGGCAGTTGGAGACGAGGACCAGGACGTCCCGTTCGGCGCGCAGGGTCAGTGAGAGCCCCGGTGCCGAGATGCCGTCGACGATGCCGAGGGTGCCGTCCTTCTCCACGGGCACGTTCATGTACCAGTTGATGTTGGAGACGAGGTCGCGTTTGCCGAGGCCGTACTTCGCGCCCTCGGCGAGGAAGTTGTCCACGCACGCGTGCTGCGACCAGGTGTGGTGGCCGTAGCGCAGGGTGTTGGACTCCTTGGAGCAGGCGCCGCCGACCGTGTCGTGGCGGCCCACGTCGTCGGCGGTCACGGTCATCAGCGGGGTGTGCTCGTTGGACATGAGCACACTGCCCGTGGTGAGGAAGATGCCGCCCTGGGCCTGGATGGTGTCGGGGGCGCTGTAGCGGACCGCCGTGTCGTGGGCGTCGAACACCAGGAAGTCGACGGCCTGGTTGCCGTGCAGGTCGGTGATGGTGAGCGTGTCGCCGGTGCGGACGAGGGACGACCACGCGGCGCGGGCCGGGACGACGGTCTTCATACGAGCCCCCTCGCGGTGAGGAATTCGGCGGTGTTGAGGAAGGCGCGGCGGCCTTCGGGGGTGGCCTCCCACAGCGGGTCGCCCGGCGCGGTGGGCGCGGCCCGCCAGGCGAGGACCTCCAGCGGGGTGCTGACGTAGTCGGCGCGGGGGTCGGCCGGGTGCGGGACGTTGGCGATGAGCACGGTCACGTCCTGCTCGGCGCGCAGGGTGACACTGCCGCCGGGGCCGGCCGAGCCGGTGAAGTCCAGCGCGCCGTCGCTGCGGACCCGGACTCCCTGGAAGAAGGAGAGCGACGGCGGCAGGTCGCGCGGTCCGAGGCCGTTCTTCGCGGCGGCCAGCTTGAACAGCTCACGGCCGGCGGGCGACGCGGACTGCGGGGTGCCGTCGCCGTACCGGTCGGTGTTGCGTACGAGGGTGGAGGTGCCGCACAGCGCGTCGTGCCGTTCCGAGGTGTCGGTGACGACGGAGGCGAGGACGCGGCCCTGGTCGGACAGCAGCAGTTGCCCCGCACCCAGGTAGGCGTTCCACTGCACCTTGACGGTGTCGGCGACGTTCAGCCGCTCCCAGGGGCGGTCGGCGGCGTACAGCAGCAGGTGGGCGCACGCGTCGCCGTGCAGGTCGGTCAGCCGCAGCTCGGTGCCGCGTGCGAGGACACGGTGCGTGTAGTTGCCGCCCGCGACGGTCTCCGCCCACACCAGGTGGCCCGCCTCGCAGGGCGGCGCGGGCCACTCCTGGGCCGGTACCACGGGCATGGCCTCGGCGCGTGTTCCTGCCTGGGCCCGTGCATGGGCCCGGGCTCCGTGAGTGGTCGCTGTCGGCATCGGGGACCTCCGGCTTCCGGCTGGCGGTGTGACTGTCACGTCCGTACGCATTTCTGTCGTGCGACAGAAATTAGGGGCGGGGCGGGTCGGGGGGATTGCCCCGGCGTTGCCGACGGGTTACCGGGCCCTCACGGAGATCGCCCGGCGGCGCCGTGTGCGAGGATCGAACGCATGGGGACCAGCAGCGGGCGCCGGGTCGGCCGGCCGCGGGCCACGCAGCGGCCGGAGAGCGGACTGGAGCCGCGGGCCGAACTGCTCCGCGCCGCGGCGGAGTTGTTCACCACCCGCGGATACGCGGCCACCACCACCCGCGCCGTGGCCGAGCGTGCGGGGATGCGGCAGGCGTCCATGTACCACTACGTCTCGGGCAAGGAGGAGCTGCTGGCCGAGCTCCTGGAGTCCACCGTGGCGCCCTCCCTGGCGTGCGCCCGTGAGCTGCTCGCGGACGACGCGCGCCCGGCCGGGGACCGGCTGTGGGAGCTGTGCCGTACCGACGTGGAACTGCTGTGCGCGGGCCCGTACAACCTCGGTGGGCTCTACCTGCTGCCCGAGGTGCGCGCCGAGCGGTTCGCCGGCTTCCATGCCGTACGTGCCGAACTCAAGGACGCCTACCGGCAGTTGATCGCCGCGACGGCTGCCGGTGCGGTACTCGCCAAGAGTGAGCTGGAACTGCGGACCGATCTGGTCTTCGGACTGATCGAGGGTGTCATCCTGGTGCACCGCTCCGAACCGGACCGGACCGCCTCGGAGTTCGCCCGCGCCACCGCGGACGCGGCGCTGCGTATCACCGGCATCTGAGCGGACGCCCCGTCACCGCTCGAGCGGCTCTTCACTCGTTACGGTGAGTTATCTTCGTACGCCTGTGCTCGGTCACGCTTCGTGTGCGAATGTTTCCTGTGTGTGCAAATGGTGCTGAGCGTACTCCTCTCCCCAGGGTGATTTCAGGCACTCGCCGAATATGACACAGCGATGATCCGGTCGGACTAGGCTCGCCCGCGGCGCACCGGGTTGAGGTGAATTCGTGCGCTTGTTCTCAAACATGACGAAGATCCAGACTGCTCCATGAATCTTCCCCAGGAAAACTCCCCCGACACCCCGCAGATTCGTCACAGAAGGCATCCATGGTGAGTGTTCAACCGCCTCCCGGTGGCCGCGAACTGTCCTACGCCCGCGTGCTGTTGCTGCCGGTCATACTGATGGCCGCGGCGACCGGAGCCGCCGTCGCCGTGGTCGCGGCGCCGGCCCGGACCGCGGTCGGCCTGTGCGGCGCCGTCGCCACACTGCTGGTGATCGCGGCGGCGGCCGAAGCGGTGCGCCGCGGTCGCAAGCTCCGTGAGGTGCGGGCGGAACACGCCCGTCACGCCGCGTATCTGGAACGGCGGCTGGCCGCCCACGAAGCCGATCTCCACCACTTCCGCACGGAGATCGTGCCGACCGCGCTGTACCGGCTGCGCGCCGGAGAGCCCCCGAGAGAGGTGGTGCACAAGGTTCTCGACGCGGACCCGGACCTGCGCCACCTCCCCGACACCCTGCGCGACCTGCTCAAGACCCTGCTGAAGGTCGTGGACGAGGAGGAGACGGCGCGCGACGCCGCGCAGCAGGCGTTCGTGAACATCGCCCGCCGCGTCCAGGCCATCGTCCACCAGCAGGCCAACGAACTGCGCGAGATGGAGGAGGACCACGGCCGCAACCCCGAGGTCTTCGACGACCTCCTGCGCATCGACCACGGCACCGCGCTGATCGGACGTCTCGCCGACTCCATCTCCGTCCTCGGCGGCGGCCGTCCCGGCCGTCAGTGGCCCAACCCCGTGGCCCTCTACAGCGTGCTGCGCGGTGCCATGTCCCGGATCCTCGAGTACCGCCGGATCGACCTGGCCTCCATCGCCCACGTCAACATCAAGGGCACCTGTGTGGAACCGGTCATCCACGCAGCGGCCGAACTGCTCGACAACGCCACCCGCTACTCACCGCCGCAGACCAAGGTGCACGTCACCGCCACCGAGGTGCAGACCGGCGTCGCCATCGAGATCGAGGACGCAGGGGTCAGCCTCAACGAGGAGTCCCGCGCCCGAATCGAGAACATGCTGGAGGCGGCCAAGGCGGGCGTCGACCTGCAGACCCTCGGCACCACCCCGCGTCTGGGGCTGGCCGTCGTCGGCCGGCTCTGCTCGACGTACGACATGCAGGTCTCGCTGCGGTCCTCCGCATACGGCGGCGTCCGCGCCGTCCTCATCGTGCCCCGCAGCATGATGACCACCGAGCCCGCCCCCGGCCTCGCCCACGGCATCGGCGCCACCGCCGTGCCCAAGGCCGAGCTGGGCGCGCTCGAGGGCCCCAAGCGCGCACCCAAGAAGCGGCGCCCCACCAGTCCGCGCATCCCCGCGGGGATCTCCATGGAGGACGACGTCCCCGAGGTCACCGAGTGGACCGCCGGCGGCCTGCCGCAGCGCCGCAGCAGGATGAAGATCCCGCTCAGCCGGCGGCTCGCCGAACAGGCCGCCATCGAGCAGGCCGAACGCGAGGGCAAGCCCACCATCTGGTCGCAGCACAAGCCCGAACCCGAGCCGGAGAAGAAGAAGGACGACCGCGAACCCGGACTGTGGGTCGAGGCCTTCTGGGAGGGCCTCAAGAAGGACAACCCGGGCCATCCGACGGACTTCACGCGGAACCCGACCGCGTACCTGCACCTGATCAACGATTCGGCCGACCGCACCGAGGCCGGCGACGAGGGGGACCCCAAGTGATCCAGCAGCGAGCGAACTTCGACTGGATGCTCAAGGAGCTCGCCGACGGTGTACCGGGCATCGAGATGATCGTGGTGCTCTCCGCCGACGGACTGCGCATCGCCCGCCACGGCGGCGACCCCGACGCCGCCGACCGCGTCGCCGCGGCCTGCGCCGGCGTGCAGAGTCTGGCGGGCGCCGTCGCCCAGGAACTGCCCGGCAGCGACGGCGACATGAAACTGGTCGTCATCGAGATCGACGGCGGTTACTTCTATCTGATGGCCGCCGGCGCCAACGCCTACCTGGCGGTCCTCGCCGACGTGGTCTGCGAGCCCGGTCGGATGAGCGGCATGATGCGCGACCTCGTCGTCCGTATCGGCGCCCACCTCACCAGTCCGCCCCGGCGGAACGGGCAGACCGTATGACTCCTCCGCAACGCAAACGGCGCCCCCCGGGACAGGAACCGCTGCAGCAACCAACCGAGGCGGGCGGGGAGACGGGCACGACCAAGAAGAACCCCGAGCGGTTGTACGTCATCACCGGCACCGCCGACGGGGGACGCGCCGAGATGGACCTGGTGACCTTGATCGTGGCGCGCGCCGACCCACCGCCGTCCGTCCCGCCGGAACAGGCGGCACTCCTCCGGCTCTGCGCCTCCCCCCTCTCCGTGGCCGAACTCTCCGCCTACCTCAACCTGCCGTTCAGCGCGATGACCGTACTGATCACCGAGATGATCACGGCGGAACTGGTGCAGGCACGCGCCCCGATCGTCCGCCAGGCACTACCCGACCGTTCACTCCTCGAAGCAGTGATGCATGGACTTCAAAAGCTCTGACACCATCCCGGGCCCCCGCGCCGAGGACCATCTGCCGCACACGGCCCAGGCCGCCGTGAAGATCGTGATCGTGGGCGGCTTCGGAGTCGGTAAGACCACCATGGTCGGCTCCGTCAGCGAGATCAGACCGCTGACCACCGAAGAGACGATGACCCAGGCCGGCATCGGGATCGACGACAACTACGGCTCCGAGTCCAAGACGGCCACCACAGTGGCCATGGACTTCGGCCGCATCAGCATCACCGACAAGCTGGTGCTCTACCTCTTCGGCACGCCCGGCCAGGAACGCTTCTGGTTCCTGTGGAACGGTCTCTTCGAGGGCGCTCTCGGTGCGGTCGTCCTCGTCGACACCCGCCGTCTCGAGGTCAGCTTCGACGTCATAGGGCGGCTCGAGGACCGCGGCGTGCCCTTCGTCGTCGCCGTCAACTCCTTCCCCGACGCGCCTCGTTACCCCATGGACGAACTGCGCACCGCGCTGGACCTGCCACCGGAGATCCCCATCGTGGAGTGCGACGCCCGCCGCCGGGCCTCCAGTCGGGACACGCTCATGACCCTCATGCGCTTCCTGCACTCGCTCGCCATGACCGGCGCCCTCACCTGAACCCACCAGACCACCCCCACCCCGGATCCATCCCTCTCGGAGCGACCACTGTGACGCCTGAACCCCACTCCCCGGCCGGCACGGACGACCCCACGCTCGGCCCGCCCCCCGGCTGCCCCGCGCACGGGCTCGGGCCCGGGGGACTGCACCGCCTGTACGGCTCGGGCGCGGACGACCTGGGCGAGCTGTACGAGAAGCTGCGCGCGGAACACGGACCCGTCGCACCGGTGCTGCTGCACGACGACGTGCCGATCTGGGTGGTCCTCGGACACACCGAGAACCTGCACATGGTGCGCAGCCCCTCGCAGTTCACCCGGGACAGCCGCATCTGGACCCCGCTGCTCGAAGGCATGGTCAAGCCCGACCACCCGCTGATGCCGCACATCGCCTGGCAGCCCATCTGCTCGCACGCGGAGGGCGACGAGCACCAGCGGCTGCGGGCGGCCGTCACGGGCGCCATGTCGACCATCGACCACCGCGGCATCCGGCGCCACATCGGCCGCTACACCCAGGTGCTGGTCAACGAGTTCTGTGGTGAGGGCCGCGCCGACCTCGTCGGCCAGTTCGCCGAACACCTGCCGATGGCGGTGATGTGCGAGATCCTCGGCATGCCCGAGGAGTTCAACGACCGCATGGTGCAGTCCGCACGCGACGCGCTCAAGGGCACCGAGACCGCCATCGCCAGCCACAGCTACGTCATGGACGCGCTCAGCCGGCTCACCAGCCGCCGCCGGGCCCGGCCGGACGAGGACTTCACCAGCCATCTCATCGCCCACCCGGCGAGGCTGACCGACGACGAGGTCCGGGAGCACCTGCGCCTGGTGCTCTTCGCGGCCTACGAGGCCACCACCAACCTCCTCGCCAACGCGCTGCGCATGGTCCTCACCGAGCCGGGCTTCCGGGCCCAGCTCAACGGCGGCCAGATGACGGTGCCCGAGGCGGTCGAGCAGTCCCTGTGGGACGAGCCGCCGTTCAGCGCCGTCCTCGGCTACTTCGCCAAGCAGGACACGGAGCTGGGCGGCCAGCGCATCCGCGCGGGCGACGGGCTGCTGTTCGCCCCCGCGCCGGGCAACGTCGACCCACGGGTGCGCCCCGACCTGTCCGCCAACATGCAGGGCAACCGCTCCCACCTCGCCTTCGGCGGCGGTCCGCACGAGTGCCCCGGACAGGACATCGGCCGTGCCATCGCCGACGTCGGTGTCGACGCGCTGCTCACGCGGTTGCCGGACGTCCAGCTCGACTGCGCCGAGGAGGAGCTGCGCTGGAGGTCGTCGATCGCCTCACGGCACCTGGTGGAACTGCCGGTGCGCTTCGAGCCCAAGCCGCAGCAGGACGTGACGCTCAAACCGAGCCCCGCGCCGATCCCGCCGCAGCGCGCCACCTGGGAGATCGGCACCACCCGCACGGAGCCCACGCCGCCCCCCGTGCCCGCTGCGGAAGCCGTGCCGGAGCCCGTGTCGGCGGCACCACAGCCCGCGCCGCCCGCCGCCGAACCCGCCCGTCGGATCGGCGTGTGGCAGCGCGTCAAGCGCTGGTGGCGCCGCCACTGACCGGGCACTCAGCGGGCGTCGTACCGCCTACCCGGCGGCCCACTCCGCAGGCGACGACCAGGCCTGCAGGGTCCGACCGCTGACGAAGCGGTGCTCCACCCCCGTGACCGGATCGGTGAACTCCAGCCTCCGGGCGAGCAGTTGCAGCGGACGCCGGAAATCACCGGCCGGCACGGGGGCGGTCACCTCCGGATACAGCGGATCCCCGAGAAGCGGCAGACCAAGGGCGCTCATGTGCACCCGCAGCTGATGCGTCTGCCCGGTGGCCGGGAGGAGCCGGTACCGGCCCAGCCCGTCCCGCTCCCGGTGCTCGACCAGTTCCACCCGGGTCACCGCGTTGGGCTCGCCCGACACCTCCCGCGCCGCCGGCACTCCCCGCTCCTTGAGGATCCGGCTGCGCACGGTGCGGGGCAGGGCCAGACCGGGGACGTACGGGGCCACGGCCTCGTACTCCTTGTGCATCCGCCGGTCGCGGAACAGCGACTGGTAGGCGCCGCGGTCCTCGGGCCGCACCGTGAAGAGCACCAGCCCGGCCGTCAGCCGGTCCAGGCGGTGCGCCGCCGTCAGCGTCGGCAGACCGAGCTCGCACCGCAACCGGGCCAGCGCGGTCTCGGCGACATGGCTGCCGCGCGGTGTCGTGGCGAGGAAGTGCGGCTTGTCCACGACGACGATCCGCTCGTCGCGGTGCACGACCTCCAGCGGGAACGGCACCGGCACCTCCTCGGGCAGCTCCCGGTGGAACCAGACGTACATCCCCGGCGCATACGGTGCGTCGGCGGCCACTGCCCGCCCGTCGGCCCCGACGACCAGCCCCGTGTCCAGCATCCCCCGTACCACCCCGGGCCCCGCCCCGCTGAGCCGCTCCACCAGGTGCTCGCCCACCGTGGTCCACGGCCCGTCGAAGGGCAGCCGGACCCGTACCGGGTCGACCCCGTGGCGCTGCGGCAGGGGAGCGGGTGGGATCCGGGTCTTGCGTCTCATCAGGGCACCAGCGTAGGCGCTGGGCTGCCGTGGCCGGCATCACTCCGGGCGGCCCCTTCTCCGGGGGGCAGCCGTCGGGCGTCGGGTGGACCGTCGAGGGAGCAGCACCGGTGGCACGAGCCGACGCCGGTCCACACCGCTGCGGGCGTTGATGACAGCGATGAGCAGATCGACCGCTTCGTCACCCACCCGGTCCGGACGGAGGCTGACGGTGGTGACCGGCGGAGTTGTGCTCGCGTACTCCGGGTCCTCGCTGACGCACGCCACCAACAGATCCCGCGGTACCCGAAGGCCGTGCCGACGGGCGGCGGCGAGGATGTTGTGACCGGAGTCGGAGTAGACGCCGATCACGGCCTCCGGTCTCGGATCCCGGTGGAGCAGTCGACTCACCGCGTCCTGTTCGGCCGTGAAGTAGTCGGGCAGGGTGGCGTACTCCTCCACAAGGGCGGGCATGCGGTGGTCGTCGCACCAGGACCGGTAGGCCTGCGCGATCAGGCTCGGGTACGCGTCGTCGTGCAGGGGCAGAGAGAGCCCGACGTGCCGGGCGCCGGATTCCGCCAGGTGCTCGAGCAGCAGCCTCAGGGCCGCCTCGCAGTCGGCGTCCACCCATGCGTCGTACCAGTGCGGTGCGGGCGGCCGGCCTTCGCAGACCATCGGTGTGCCACGCTCCCGCAGGATGGAACGCACCGGGTCGTCCGCGCGCGGGGAGACGTGGATGACGCCGTCCATCGGCGTGTTGAGCCACATCCACGATGACATGGAACTCGGCATCACCTGGAGCAGGTAGCCCCGCTCGTGCGCCGCCGCCATGGCGGCCAGCGTCAGCTGCGCGTAGTACGGGATCTCGGTGTACGGAACGGGAAGGTCGCCGTACGCGGTCATGGTCAGGCCGAGCACTCCGGTGCCGCCGCGAGCCAGGGCTCGGGCCCGGGTGGCCGGGGCGTAACCGAGTTCGCGCGCCGCGACCAGCACGCGTTGCCTGGTCGCCTCGGACAGCCGTCCGTTGCCGTTGAGCGCATTCGACACCGTGGCCGTCGACACTCCAGCACGTGCGGCCACGGCATCCAGCGTGGGTCGCCGCCAGACACGCGAGCTCGTCATGCGCACCCCATGTACCCCAACGGCCCCATGAGGGCTTGTGGTTAAGAACTTAATCAATCAGCGTACCCGGCGACGGCGGCCTGGTCGGCGGGCCGACAAGAAGGGCGCTCGGGTTCTCGTGACTTCTCGGGGCGCCGGGCGCGAACGCGTCACATCGAGAAAAAAGGGGAAACGGTGGAGGCGACGCATACACAGGTGCGGCAAGGCACCATACCTCCGGTGGTCGCGGCGCGCTGGGCGCTGTGGACGTTTGTCATCACCAACTTCGTGATCCTCGAATTCCTGTTCCTCAGCGCCGGGAGCGGCAAGAACGGGGTGCTCACGGTCGCCAAGTTCTTCGGCCTGCACGCCGCCGTGCTGATGCTGTTCCAGCTGCTGCTGGTGGCCCGGCTGCCGTGGCTCGACCGCCGTATCGGCATGGACAGGTTGACGGTGTGGCACCGGTGGGTCGGCTTCACCCTGTTGTGGACCATCCTCGCCCATGCCGTGCTGGTGATCCTGGGCTACGCGCGGCTCGGTGACACATCGGTGGGGAAGACGTTTTCCTCGCTGGCCGGCGTTCCGGCCTCCCTGCTCGGGATGTGCGCCGCGGCGATCGTCGTCGTGGTCGCCGCGGTCTCCGCCCGGTACGTGAGACAGCGGCTGCGCTACGAGACCTGGCACGGCCTGCATCTGCTGCTCTACCTGGCGTTGGGGCTGGCGTTCGTCCACCAGTTGCGGGAGACGACGACCTTCAGCTCTTCCGCGCCCGCGAGAATCTACTGGTGGGCCCTGTGGCTGTTCGCGTTCGGCGCCCTGGTCACCGGGCGGATCGTCATGCCCCTGTGGCGCAACGCCTATCACCGATTCCGCGTCGTGGCGGTGGTGCAGGAGTCGGACGACGTCGTGTCGGTGCACGTCGCCGGACGCCACCTCGACAGGCTGCCGGCGCGAGCCGGACAGTTCTGCATCTGGCGGTTCCCCGGGCACCACCACTGGTGGCTGGCCAATCCGTTCTCGCTGTCGGCGGCACCCGACGGCCGCACGCTGAGGCTGACCGCCAAGGCGGTCGGCAGAGCCAGCGCCGGCCTGCGGAACGTACCGATCGGGAGCCGTGCGTTCGTCGAGGGCCCGTACGGGGCGTTCACCTCGCTGCACCGAACGCGGTCCGGTGCGCTGCTGATCGCCGGAGGAGTCGGTATCACACCGATTCGAGCCCTGCTGGAGGAGGAGTCGGCCGGCGACGTCGTCGTGCTCCACCGGGTGCGCAGCGAGCACGACGCCGTGTTGGCCGACGAGGTACGGGACCTGGTCGCCGACCGCGGCGGGCGGCTGCACCTCCTCACCGGCCGCAGGGGGGAGGGGAGATCGCCTTTCGAGCCGGACAGTCTCCGTGCCCTGGTGCCCGACATAGCCGAACGCGACGTGTATGTCTGCGGCCCGCCGCCGATGACCTCGGCCGTACTCAGCGCCTTGCGCGCGCTGGAGGTTCCCCACCGGCAAGTGCACGCCGAGCGGTTCGGCCTGGCCTGACGCATGGGATCGGCGTGGACCTGAGGTCCGTCAGGGCGCCCAGGGTCCGCCGCTACGGCGACGAGCGGCGGACCGCCGGAGTCCTAAGCGGGCACCGCCTCCGCGGTCTCCGGGTCCACCAGCGCCGTACGCGCTCGGTAGGCACGGTAGGCCGCCCCGGCCGCAAGCGTCGCGGCGAGGAACAGGACCGTGAACCACTGGAAGTACCAGTGCCCGCCCTCAGGGTCGTACACCGCCGCCCGCGGCCAGGCCAGGTTGACCGTCATGGCCAGGCCGTACAGCAAGGCGATCGCGTTGACCGGGAGGCCCCAGCGGCCCAGGGAGAACAGGGGTTCGCCGGCCTCGTCGGTGCCGTTGGCGGTGAACCGGCCGCGCAGGCGGCGCAGCAGCAGGGGACCGGTGACCATGGCGTAGGCGAGGTAGAGCATCACGATGCAGGTGGTGCCGATGGCCAGGAACGCATCGGGGGAGGTGAAGTTCAGCAGCAGCAGGGCCGCCGCGAGCAGGCCGACGACCAGGGCCGGGGCGCTGGGCTGGCCGGTACGCGGGTTGACCCTGGCGAGCCGGTGGGAGAAGGGCAGACGGCCGTCGCGTGCCATGGAGAACAGCATCCGGCAGGCCGCCGTCTGGATCGCCAGCGTGGCCACCGCGATCGCCACCACCACATCGGCCAGCAGCACCCGGCCGACCCCGTCGCCCAGGCTGCTCGTCAGGACGTAGCTCAGTCCGTCGACCGCGAGGTGCCCGTCGGTGAGGCTGGGCGCGGCGAGCAGCCCGCCGAGCACCACCAGCCCGCCGAGCAGTCCGGCGGCACCGAGGGCGGTGAGGATGGTGCGCGGGGCGGTGCGGCGCGGGCGGTGCGTCTCCTCGCTCATCTCGCCCGCGCTGTCGAAACCGATCATCACGTAGGCAGCCGTGAACGAGCCGACCAGCAGGGCGCCGAACAGGCCGTTCTGTGTCGCGGCCCCCGTGTGGAAGGTGATCCCGGGGGACCGCTTCGCGTGGGTCAGCAGCAGGACGACGATCAGCGCGGCGCCGATGATCTCCGCGGTCACACCGATGCGGTTGATCGCGGACATCACGCGGTTGTCCATGATGTTGACCAGTGTCGTCAGCACCAGCAGGACCACGCCGAGCACCGCGGCGTTCGCGGCGCCGTCGGCGGAGACCGGTGAGGGGTCGTGGCCGATCAGCTGGAAGCCGGACCAGAGCGCCGGCAGCACCATCTGCAGGGCCAGAGCCGCCGCCGCGACCACCACGATCTGCCCGATCACCATGATCCAGCCGGCGAACCAGCCGAAGGCGGGGGTCGACAGCCGCGAGGACCACTGGTAGATCGCGCCGGAGATCGGGTAGCGGGCGGCCAGCTCCGCGAAACAAGCGGCGACCGCGAGCTGGCCGAGCAGCACGGCCGGCCAGGCCCAGAAGAAGACCGGCCCACCGAAGGAGTACCCGAAGGCGAAGAACTGGAAGACGGTCGTCAGGACGGAGATGAAGGAGAACCCGGCGGCGAACGAGGCGTACCGGCCGAGGCTGCGGTGCAGTTCCTGGCGGTAGCCGAACTCCTGGAGGGAACGGTCGTGGAGGGAGCGGTCGTCGGTTGTCGTCACGGCGGCACCTGCCTTGGGCGCGCGAGGGAGGAATCGAGTTCCTGTCGGGCGACAGAAATTAGGCAGGGGCTGTTTCCACCGCGTCACGCCGACGTGTCCGGTGCGGGCCCAAGTCCTCACGCCTCCACGTGGCTCCCCCGAATACGACAGCGGCGGCGCCCTCGTGGAGCGCCGCCGCGTGCCGCCAAGTGCCGTCGCAGGCGTCAGGCCGCCGCGCCGCCCTCCTGCTCCGCCTCGACCCGCGCGTTCCACTCCCGCTTGGAGGCCTGCCAGCCGTCCTCGTTGTGGCCCAGCCGCCAGTAACCGGAGATCGACAGGTCCTCGCGCGGTATGGCGAGCTCGACGCGCAGCAGCCGGCGCAGCTCCTTCACGAAGCCCGCCTCGCCGTGCACGAACGCGTGCACCCGTCCCTGCGGGAACTCCAGCGTCCGTACCGCTTCGACCAGCGCCTCACCGACCGGCCGGTCACCGCGGTGCAGCCAGACGACCTGCACATCGGAGTCGATCTTCTGCTCCTCCTCGGGGCCTGTGACCTCGACGAATGCGTGCGCCCTCGTGCCCTCGGGCAGCGCCTCCAGGGAGCGGGCGATCGCGGGCAGGGCGCTCTCGTCGCCGGCGAGCAGATGCCAGTCGGCGCTCACGTCCGGCGCGTACGCCCCGCCGGGACCCATGAAGTGCACGGTCTCACCCGGCTGGACGCGCACCGCCCATGGCCCGGCCAGTCCCTCGTCGCCGTGGATCACGAAGTCCAGGGTCAGTTCGCGGTCCTCGGGGTTCCAGGCGCGCACTGTGTACGTCCGGGTCACCGGCCACTGCTCGCGCGGGAACTCCGCACGGATCCGCTCCACGTCGAAGGGCTCGGGATAGCTCGCGCCCTCGGCCGGGAAGAGGAGCTTCACATAGTGGTCGGTGCAGGTGTCCGGGGCGAAGTCGGCCAGCCCTGCGCCGCCGAGCACCACCCGCTGCATGTGCGGGGTCAGCCGCTCCGTGCGCACGACCTGGGCCGCATAGGGTTTCCGCGGCTTGCGTCCCGGACGTTCTGCCATGACGGCCTCCCGGCTCTGCTCCATTGGTTAGGATTACCTAAGTTACCACTCGGGGGGATGGAACACCCCTTCGCTCAAGAGCTGGACGAGAGCGTCGTCAGCAGCCGCTGCAGGGAACCGCCCAGCCCCCAGCGCGCCGAAAGCCCCTCCAGCCCTGCCGGGTCGCGCGGGGCGCGCGGCAGCGTCGTGTCGACGTCCGGCAGCGGGACGTCGGGGGCCACTCGGACGACCGTCGGGGCGACCGCCACGTACGGGCGGGCCTCCTCCAGCCGCTTGCGCTGCGACGGCGTGAGCTTGGCCCCCGGGTCGTCGACCGCCGCCATGATCCCGTCGAGGTCGCCGAACTCGGCGAGCAGCTTGGCCGCCGTCTTCTCGCCGATGCCGGGCACGCCCGGCAGGCCGTCGCTCGGGTCGCCGCGCAGCAACGCGAGATCCGCGTACCCGCTGCCGTCGACCCCATACTTCTCGCGCAGCCAGGCCTCGTCGGTCAGCTGCAGCGTGCCCACGCCCTTGAGGGGGTACAGCACCCGCACCCCGCGGGCGTCGTCCACCAGCTGATAGAGGTCGCGGTCGCCGGTGACGATGTCGACCGGGCCCCCGGCGCGCGCGGTGAACGTGCCGATCACGTCGTCCGCCTCGTAGCCCTCGACGCCGACCCGCGCGATGCCGATCGCGTCCAGGACGGCTTCGATGACCGGCACCTGAGGGGAGAGCGTGTCCGGGACCTCCTCCTCGTCCGGTCCCCCCTCGTGCACCTCGGCCACCCGGTGCGCCTTGTAGGAGGGGATCAGGTCGACCCGCCACCCGGGTCGCCAGTCGGCGTCCATGCACGCCACGAGGTGGTCCGGCCGGTGGTCCTTCACCAGTCGGTCGATGAAGTCCAGCAGCCCGCGCACGGCGTTCACCGGCGTGCCGTCCGGCGCCTTCACCGAGTCCGGCACGCCGAAGTAGGCGCGGAAGTACAGGGAGGCGGTGTCGAGGAGCATCAGTCGTCCGGTCACGCCTCGCATCATGCCGTACCGGGTGATTCCGCGAGCCGGGGGCGGACCGGTGCACGCGGGGGCGGACGGCGTCCGGGCGTGCTCTCGCCTACCAGAAGGATCCGGCCAATCACGTAGTGCTACGGCCATGCCCAGACCTTGCCGTCCGGCTGGTGGGCAGGTCACCAACTGGGCCCATGGGCAATGGAGTTCGTGCTTCCCTGCGGCGTCCTGATCGAAGGTCAGCGCCGACCGTCCGGCACTGCGCACGGCCGGAGAGGCGGCCGGGCTGTCGCCGGTCGGCCCGCTCGACGTGTTCACCCCTGGGGGCGAGTCCCCCGCACGGGGCGTCCGAGGGCTCTGGGACTGGCGCGATCTGTGAGGGTCGCGCCGATGCGACATGACATCGATGTGACGGCCGCGTGAAACGGTTTGCCGAACATGCGTAGGGTGCAGAGAAGTCATCAGAAGTGGCGTGCCCGATGCGGGGCACCCGGTGGGAAAAACAACGACGAGCGAAGGAGGGAGCCGAAGCGATGGGCGACCACAAAGAACAGCAGCCCCTCCGGGTGGGCGCGGCCGTCCGGCGGCGCCGCCGCGCGCTGCAGCTCACCCTCGCCGTCGTGGCCGAGCGCAGCGGCCTGTCGGTCCCCTTCCTGAGCCAGATCGAGAACGACCGGGCGCGCCCGAGCACAGGCTCCCTGGAGAAGGTGGCCGACGCACTGCGCACCACCGCCGTCGAGCTCCTCGCCGCCGCCGACCCGGCATGCAGCGTGGACGTCGTCCGTGCCGAGATCACGGACAACGACTTCGATCCCCGGGTGCGCTCCCTGGTGCGCGGGCACCATCAACTGCACGCCTCCGAGATCACCGGCGACCACGACGCGGGCCGCGAATTCCAGCACCGCAACGACGAGTTGATGTACGTCGCCGACGGCGCGGTGGAGATCGAGGCCGAGGGCCGCGCCTACCGTCTCGGCCGCGGTGACACCCTCTACCTCACCGGTGGCGTCCGCCACCGGTGGCGGGCCACCGTCCCGGACACCCGGGTGATCGTCGTCGCGGTGGCGGAACACATCGAGGCGGTCAAGGACCGGTCGCGCTAGGGTCCCCGACGTGCGGGTCGTGTCCCTCGTGCCGTCTCTCACCGAGGCGGTCGCCGTGTCCCTGCCCGGCGTGCTCGTCGGCGCCACGGACTGGTGCAGCCATCCGGCGGACCTCGACGTCACCCGTGTCGGCGGCACCAAGAACCCCCGGCTCGACCGCATCGCCGCCCTCGCTCCCGACCTGGTGCTCGCCAACGAGGAGGAGAACCGCGCGCCCGACCTCGACGCCCTGCGCGCGGCGGGTCTGACGGTCCTGGTCACGGAGGTGCGGGGCGTGCCGCAGGCCTTCCGTGAGCTGTGGCGCGTACTGGCCGCGTGCGGGGCGGGGAGCCGGCCGCGGTGGCTGGACGAGGCGCAAGCCGCCTGGGCGGCACCGCCGGTGCCGGACCGCCGTACGAGGGCGGTGGTGCCCATCTGGCGTCGGCCGTGGATGGTGCTGGGCCGGGACACGTTCGCGGGTGACGTGCTGGCCCGGCTGGGTGTCGACCACCTCTACGCCGACCACCCCGACCGCTACCCGCGCGTGCCCCTCGACGAGCTGAGGGCCGCCTGCCCCGACCTGGTCGTCCTGCCGGACGAGCCGTACCGCTTCACGGCGGACGACGGCCCCGAGGCCTTCCCGGGGCTGAGCTGCGCACTGGTCAGCGGACGGCACCTGACCTGGTACGGGCCCTCGCTGGCCGAGGCGCCGCGGGTACTGGCCGGGGCCCTGCGGGCGCCTGGGGACATGCGGTGACCAGCACATAAGCTGGCTTTATGAGCGAGGCGAGGGATGCGGCCGGCAAGCGGCGGGGGGCCGGTTCGCTGGCGTACCGGGTGCCCGATCTGGGTGCGCTGGAACTGCTGCTGGCGGTCGCGCGGCTGGGCAGCCTCGGGGCGGCGGCCCGGGAGGTCGGCATCAGCCAGCCCGCGGCCAGCAGCCGGATCCGCTCCATGGAGCGGCAGCTGGGCGTGGCCCTCGTGGACCGGTCGCCGCGCGGCTCCCGGCTCACGGACACGGGCGCGCTGGTCACCGACTGGGCGCGGCGGGTGGTGGAGGCGGCGGAGGCCTTCGACGCGGGTGCCCAGGCGCTCAGGGACCGCCGGGACTCCCGGCTGCGGGTCGCGGCGAGCATGACCATCGCGGAGTACCTCCTGCCGGGCTGGTTGATCGCGCTGCGCGCCCGGCGGCCGGACACGGCGGTCTCGCTGCTCGCCGGGAACTCGGCCGCGGTGGCCGAGCGGCTGCTCGCGGACGAGGCCGACGTGGGTTTCGTGGAGGGGCTGTCGGTGCCGTCCGGCCTGGACTCCGCGGTGATCGCCCACGATCGGCTGATCGTCGTGACGGCACCGGCCCACCCGTGGGCCCGCCGCCGGCGCCCGCTCGCGGCACGTGAACTGGCATCGACCCCGCTGATCCTCAGGGAGAAGGGTTCGGGCACCCGCCAGGTGCTGGACGCGGCCCTGGGCGGCCTGGCCCGCCCCCTGATCGAGCTGTCCTCGACCACCGCGGTCAAGGCGTCTGCGGTCAGCGGAGCCGGCCCCGCGGTGCTGAGCGAACTCGCGGTCGGCGAGGAACTGTCCCTGCGCCGCCTGGTGAGCATTCCGGTGGAGGGCGTCGCGCTCCGGCGCGACCTGCGCGCGGTCTGGCCGACGGGCCACCGCCCGGCGGGGCCCGCCCGGGACCTGCTCTCCCTGACCCGCTCCCGACCCGACCACCCGGCCTGAGGCACCCGTACCGCCGGAGTCGGACGAGCGGAAATCCGCTGGCGCACGCGAGCGGAAATCCGCTGGCGCACTCTTCCCCACGCCCGCCACCATGGCGCATGGCCTCCACCGCCCCGCCCGCCACAGGTGTCCGCACCCCCTGGGAGAAACTCCCCACCACTGTCACTGACGCCGTCGCCGGCCTGCTCGGTGCCCCTGTCGTCCACGCCGTGACCCAGCCGGGTGGCTTCTCGCCCGGTGTGGCGGCGCGGGTCCGTACCGCCACCGGCCGGCGCGCCTTCGTGAAGGCGGTCAGCGCGGACGCCAACCCGCACAGCCCGGCCATGCACCGCGCCGAGGCCCGCAACGCCGCCGCCCTCCCGGAGACCGTCCCCGCGCCCCGGCTGCTCGGCACCTACGACGACGGCACCTGGGTCGCCCTGGTCTTCGAGGACGTCGCCGGGCGCCAGCCCCACGTGCCGTGGCGGCCGGCCGAGCTCCGGCTGGTCCTGGGCGCCGTCGGCGAGCTGAGCAGCGGCCTCACCCCGTCACCCGTCGCCGCTCCGCCCGTGGCCGAGGCCCTGGCCGGAACGTTCGACGGCTGGCGGCAACTGCTCGACGGGGCGGAGGGCGACCTCACCGGACGCCTCGACCCCTGGGCCGTCGCCCATCTGCCCGAGCTCGCCGGACTCGCCGGCGCCTGGCGCCGGGCAGCCGGCGGCGACACCCTCGCCCACGCCGACCTGCGCGCCGACAACGTCCTCCTCACCGGTGAGGAGGACGGCCATGGCGTCGTGTTCGTCGACTGGCCCCACGCCGTGCGCGCCGCGCCGTGGTTCGACCTGCTGGTGATGCTGCCGTGCGTACGGGCGCAGGGCGGGCCCGAGCCGGAGGAGCTGTTCACCGGGCATCCGGTGGGCCGGGACGCCGACCCGGCCGCGGTCACCGCCACCCTGGCGGCACTGACCGGCTACTTCCTGCGCCACTCGCTGCAGCCCCCGCCCCCGGGCATCCCCACGGTCCGTGCCTTCCAGCGCGCGCAGGGGGAAGCGGCCCTGACCTGGCTCAGGGAGCGTCTCGCCGCCGGCTGAGAGGCGCTACGGGGCTGAGGGGCCGGGGCCGGACGCCGCCCGGACCAGTGCCTGCATGACGCGGAGGTCCTCGCCCATCTCCGGGTGCCACTGCACGCCCACTACCCAGTCGGCGGACGGCAGTTCGAGGGCCTCCACGGTGCCGTCGGCGGCGTGGGCCGAGGGGACGAGGCCCTCGCCGAGCCGGTCCACGGCCTGGTGGTGGTAGGTGGGTACGGTCGTCTCCTCCGGTACGGCCTCGGCGTACCGGGTGCCGGGGACCGGCTTGACCGGGTGGCCGCCGAACACGCCGACCGCCTCCGCGTGCCCGTCGAGGTGCTGTACGAGGGTGCCGCCGAGGGCCACGTTCAGCAGCTGCATGCCCCGGCAGATGCCGAGCAGCGGGACGCGCGCGGCCAGTGCCGCGTCGATCAGGGCGAGTTCCCAGGCGTCCCGCTCGGGTGCGGGCGGGCCCGTGCGGGGGGAGCGTTCGGCGCCGTAGCGGGCCGGGTCGACGTCCGGGCCGCCCGCGATCACCACACCGTCCAGCCGGGCCACCGTGGCCGCCGCGTGCGCGGGATCGTCGGGGGGCAGCATGGCGGTCAGCCCCCCGGCCCGCTGGACCAGGCGGGGATAGGCGGCCGCCAGCAGGGCCGCCTCGAGCTCCCAGACCCCCCAGCGCGCCCCGGCCTCCAGGTACGTGCTCACGCCGATCAGCGGTCGTCCGGTCATGCGGGCCTCCCAGCGCTCATATGGTTCACCTTCACACCTTTGCGGCGGCCGCTCATGCCAGGAAGCCCCGCAGCAGCGCCGCCGTCCCCGCACAGTGCTCCCGCATCATCTCCCGTGCCCCGTCCGCGTCCCCCTCCAGCACCGCCCCCACCAGCGCGGTGTGCTGCCGCTGCGAGTGCTCCAGGTTGCGGACCAGCAGCGGGATGCAGTCCAGCAGGTCGTTCACGGTCGCCCGGACGGCCGCGTACTGCGCGGCGAGCGTCGGTGAGCCGCACAGCTCGGCCAGGGTGAGGTGGAGCAGGGTGTCCAGGCGGCGGTAGTCGGCGAGCGGCGCGTCATGCGTGCGGGCCAGCGCCTCGCGCAGCCGGGCCGCCGGCCCGCCGGTCAGCCCGTGCGCCGCGCACAGGCCCGCCGCGCCCACCTCGAGCACCTCACGGAAGCGGAGCACGTCCTCGACGTCGACCTCGGCGATCCGGCGCCGCAGTTCGTCCTCGCCGCCCGCCTCCGTGCGCGGCAGCACGAACGTCCCGCCGTACCGCCCGCGCCGGGACTCCACCAGCCCCTGCTCCTGGAGCACCTTCAGTACCTCGCGCAGCGTCACCCGGCTGATCCCCAGCCGCTCCGCCAGCTCCCGCTCGGCGGGCAGCCGCCCCCCGCCCGGTACCAGACCCAGCCGGACCACCTGCAGGATCTGCTCCAGCGCCTCCTCGAAGCCGTTGCCCGCCCGCACCGGCCGCAGCACCGGCGTGAGCCGGTCGCCGAGGCCACCGTCGGCATCCACTGGCATCTGGCCGTGCCCCCTTCCCAAGCAATGGTTCTCGGCAATACCTTATGGCTCCCGGCCCGGCCGAAAAAGCGGCGAGGAAGCGCGAGAATGCGCTAAGAGGCACGAAGAAGCCGAAGGAGGCTCTCCCGTGGCAGACCGCACACCCCCGCTGAGCGTCGAGGAGCTGCACACCCTCGTCGCCGGCGGTGAGATCGACACTGTCGTCCTGGCCTTCCCCGACATGCAGGGGCGGCTCCAGGGCAAGCGGTTCGCCGCACGCTTCTTCCTCGACGAGGTCCTCCACCACGGCACCGAGGGCTGTAACTACCTCCTCGCCGTCGACACCGAGATGAACACCGTCGACGGCTACGCCATGTCCTCCTGGGACCGCGGCTACGGCGACTTCGCCATGCATCCCGACCTGACCACCCTGCGCCGCGTCCCCTGGAACGAGGGCACGGCCATGGTGATCGCCGACCTCGCCTGGAACGACGGCTCCCCGGTCGTCGCCGCTCCCCGCCAGATCCTGCGCCGCCAGCTGGAGCGGCTCGCCGAACTCGGCTACACCGCCCAGGTCGGCACCGAGCTGGAGTTCATCGTCTTCAAGGACACCTACGAGCAGGCCTGGGACTCCGGCTACCGAGGGCTCACCCCGGCCAACCAGTACAACATCGACTACTCCGTCCTCGGCACCGGCCGCATCGAGCCCCTGCTGCGCCGCATCCGCAACGAGATGGCCGGCGCCGGGCTGACCGTCGAGTCCGCCAAGGGCGAGTGCAACCCCGGCCAGCACGAGATCGCCTTCCGCTACGACGAGGCCCTCGTCACCTGCGACCAGCACGCGATCTACAAGACCGGAGCCAAGGAGATCGCCGCCCAGGAGGGCATGTCCCTCACCTTCATGGCCAAGTACAACGAGCGCGAGGGCAACTCCTGCCACATCCACCTCTCGCTCGCCGACGCCGACGGCGGCAACGTCATGGCCGCGGAGGGCGCGGACGGCGAGGGCGGCATGTCCGAGGTGATGCGGCACTTCCTCGCCGGCCAGCTCGTCGCACTCCGTGACTTCTCCCTCCTCTACGCCCCGAACATCAACTCCTACAAGCGGTTCCAGCCGGGCTCCTTCGCCCCGACCGCCGTCGCCTGGGGCCACGACAACCGCACCTGCGCCCTGCGGGTCGTCGGCCACGGCCGCTCCCTGCGCTTCGAGAACCGGCTGCCCGGCGGCGACGTCAACCCGCACCTCGCCGTCGCCGGACTGGTGGCGGCCGGGCTGTACGGCATCGAGCAGAAGCTGGAGCTGCCCGAGCCCTGCCCGGGCAACGCCTACACCGCCGACTTCGCGCACGTGCCCACCACACTGCGCGAGGCCGCCGAGCTCTGGGAGAACAGCGCGATCGCCGAGGCCGCCTTCGGCGCCGAGGTCGTCGCGCACTACCGCAACATGGCGCGCGTCGAACTCGACGCCTTCGACGCCGCGGTCACCGACTGGGAGCTGCGCCGCTCCTTCGAACGCATGTGAGGCACCACGTGTCGCAACCGTACGAACTCGACGTCCTCAACCCCGCGACGGAAGAGGTGATCGCGACCGTTCCCGGCGCCGTCGAACAGGACGTCGACGCCGCGGTCCACCGGGCCGCCCGCGCACAGCGCGCATGGGCCGCCGCCGCGCCCGCCGACCGGGCCCGGCTGCTGCGCCGTTTCGCCGTCGTCGTCGACGAACACCTCGAGGAACTCGCGCTCCTGGAGGTCCGCGAAGCCGGACACACCATCGGCAACGCCCGCTGGGAGGCGGGCAACGTGCGCGACCTCCTCGACTACGCGGCCGGTGGCGTGGAGCGGCTGGCGGGCCGGCAGATCCCGGTTCCCGGCGGCCTGGACGTCACGATCCTCGAACCGCTCGGCGTCGTCGGCGTCATCGCGCCCTGGAACTTCCCCATGCCGATCGCCGCGTGGGGCACGGCCCCGGCCCTCGCCGCGGGCAACGCCGTCATCCTCAAACCCGCCGAGACCACCCCGCTCACCGCGCTGCGGCTCGCCGAACTCGCCCTGGAGGCCGGGCTCCCCGAGCACCTCTTCCAAGTACTGCCGGGACGCGGCGACATCGCGGGCGACTCGCTCGTACGGCACCCCGGCGTCGCCAAGATCGTCTTCACGGGGTCCACCCGGGTCGGCAAGCGCGTCATGGCGCTGTGCGCCGAACAGGTCAAGCGCGTCACCCTGGAACTCGGCGGCAAGAGCCCCAACGTCGTCTTCGCCGACGCCGACCTGGAGGCGGCGGCCGCCGCGGCCCCCATGTCCTTCCTCGACAACGCCGGCCAGGACTGCTGCGCCCGGACCCGCATCCTCGTCCAGCGCGGCGTCCACGACCGGTTCCTCGACCTCCTCGCCCCCGCGATCGAGTCCGTCGTCGTCGGCGACCCGGCCGACGGGAGCACACAGATGGGCCCCCTGATCTCCAAGGCCCAGCTGGAGAGGGTGCGTTCGTACATGCCACCGCAGGCCGAGGGCATCCGCGGCAAGGTCCCTGAGGGCGCCGGCTTCTGGTTCCCGCCCACCGTCCTCACCGGTGTGGACCCGCACGCGCGCGTGGCGGTGGAGGAGGTCTTCGGGCCCGTCGCCGTCGTCCTGCCCTTCGAGGACGAGGCGGAGGCCGTGGCGCTCGCCAACGCCACCGACTACGGCCTCTCCGGCTCCGTCTGGACCCGGGACGTCGGCCGCGCCCTGCGCGTGTCCCAGGCCGTCCGGGCCGGCAACCTGTCCGTCAACTCCCACTCCAGCGTCCGCTACTGGACCCCCTTCGGCGGCTTCAAGCAGTCCGGCATCGGCCGCGAACTGGGCCCCGAAGCCCTGACCGCCTTCACCGAAACCAAGAACGTCTTCATCAGCACGGAGGCCTGAGCCGCACATGACCGAGGAAACCACCATCTGCCGCCGTCTGGTCGGCCGCACCGCCGTCGTCACCGGAGCCGGCAGCGGCATCGGCCTCGCCACCGCCCGCCGGCTCGCCTCCGAGGGCGCGCACGTCGTCTGCGGCGACGTCGACGAAACCCGCGGCAAGGCCGCAGCCGAGGAGGTCGGCGGGCTCTACGTGAAGGTCGACGTCACCGACCCCGACCAGGTCGAGGCGCTCTTCAAGGCCGCCTTCGACACCTACGGCAGCGTGGACGTCGCCTTCAACAACGCCGGCATCTCCCCACCTGACGACGACTCCATCCTGGAGACCGGCCTGGAGGCCTGGAAGCGCGTCCAGGAGGTCAACCTCACCTCCGTCTACCTGTGCTGCAAGGCCGCGATCCCCTACATGCGCCGCCAGGGCAGGGGCTCCATCATCAACACGGCGTCCTTCGTGGCGAGGATGGGCGCCGCCACCTCCCAGATTTCCTACACGGCGTCCAAGGGCGGGGTGCTCGCCATGTCCCGTGAGCTGGGCGTGCAGTTCGCGCGGGAGGGCATCCGCGTCAACGCGCTCTGCCCGGGCCCGGTCAACACCCCGCTCCTGCAGGAGCTGTTCGCCAAGGACCCCGAGCGGGCCGCCCGCCGCCTGGTGCACATCCCGGTCGGCCGGTTCGCCGAGGCGGAGGAGATCGCCGCCGCCGTCGCCTTCCTGGCCAGCGACGACTCCTCCTTCGTCAACGCCACCGACTTCCTGGTGGACGGCGGGATCTCCGGCGCGTACGTCACGCCCCTGTAGGGCCGGGCGTCCGGGGAAGGTGCGTCACAGGAAGGTGTGTCCCTCACCCCGGTACGTCGGCACCGTCGCCGTCACCGCGTCCCCCTCGACCAGGTGCAGCACGTCGAACCGCTCGCACAGCTCACCGGCCTTCGCGTGCCGGAACCACACCTTGTCGCCGATCAGCAGATCGTCGGCGGGCGAGCCGAGCAGTGGCGTCTGCACCTCGCCGGGCCCCTCCTGGGGGTCGTAGCGCAGTCCCTCGGGCAGGTACGGCACCGGCAGCCGGTCGGGGCCGGGGGCGCCGGAAGCGGGATAGCCGCCGCCGAGCACGGTGACGACCCCCACGCCCGGCCGCCTCACGACGGGCATGGCGAAGAGGGCGGCCGGGCGGCCGGTGAACGACGTGTAGTTGTCGAACAGCCGCGGCACGTACAGTCCCGAACCGGCCCCGATCTCGGTGACGGCCGCCTCGGCGGCGGTGTGCTGCACACTGCCCGTGCCACCGCCGTTGACGAACTCGAGGTCCGGCGCCACCGCCCGGACCGCCCGCACCACCGCGGCCCGCCGCTCGGCCAGTTCCCGCCGGGCGGTGGCCTGCATCAGCCGGACGGCGCGGGAGCGGAAGGGACGGCCGGCGACCGAGTCACCCACCCCGGCGATGTGCCCCTCGTACGCCATGATCCCCACCAGCCGGAAGCCCGGTCGCCGGGTCACGGCCCGCGCCAGGTCGGCCACCTGGGCGGGGGAGTGCAGCGGCGAGCGGCGCGCACCCACCCGCACCCGCCCGCCGAGCAGCTTCAGCGAGGTGTCCAACTCCAGGCAGACACGCACCACTTCGCGGCCACCGCCCCGGGCGGCGTCGATCAGGTCCAGCTGGGCGGGGTGGTCGACCATCACCGTGACGGCGGCGGCGAGCTTGGGGTCCCCGGCGAGTTCGGCGTAACCGGACCGGTCGACGGACGGATAGGCGAGCAGGACGTCGTCGAACCCGGAGCGGGCGAGCCACAGCGACTCGGCCAGCGTGAACGACATGATGCCGGCGAACCCGTCCTTCGCCAGCACCCGCTCCAGCAGGGCCCGGCAGCGTACGGACTTGCTGGCGAGGCGGATCGGTTTTCCGCCCGCTCGCCGCACGAGATCGGCGGCGTTGGCGTCGAAGGCGTCCAGGTCCACGATCGCGAGAGGGGCGTCGAGATGGGCAGTGGCCTTGTCGTAACGGGCCCGGTCGGAGGCGCGCGCAGTCATGCACGAAGCCTGCCAGACAGGATTACCGCAGGGTAGAGGGACGTTCCGGGCAGATACCCCCGGCCTCGTGGACTGGTTCCCGTTCGACCAGGACCAAGCCGTAGAGTGACGCGCACACGCACGGTGGAAACCGTCCCGGCCGCTGTCGCTGCGCCGGGATGCCGGTCCGCGCGTGCGGGTATGCATGACGGCACGAGGAAGCGGGGGGTGCATGAGCACGGAAGCGCGGCACGCCCCGATCCCCCCACGCCCCTCCGACGACTCCACCCCGCCGGGCGACGCCTCGGACGCAGAGCCGGAACCGAAGGCCACACGGGACCCCCTCACCGCTGCGGCACCGGGCCGCACGGAGCGCGGCGAAGCCCCCTCGGCCCCGCGCGCGACGGCCCGCGATTTCCGGTTCGACCCGCGCAGCGCGAGCGGTGGCGCCGCTTCGGGTGCGCGGCGGACAGGTGGTGGCGCCCCCTCGGGCTCCCGTCCGGTGGGCGGTGGCACGACGTCGGGTGCTCGGCCGGTGGGCGGTGGCGCCTCTGCGCAGGCGCGGTCGGCGGCAGGTGAGGGTTCCTCGGGTGCGCGGTCGAGGGCCGATGACCTACCGCCTCGGCCGCGCGGGGCGGGTAGCGGAGCCCCCTCGGGCTCCCGCCCGGCGGGTGGTCGCACGACCTCGGGTGCTCGGCCCGCCGGCGGTGACACCGCTCCGCAGGGACGTTCAACCACCGGTGAGGGCTCCCCGGGTGCGCGTGCCGCGGCCGGTGACGCTTCGTCCGGACCCCGCAGGGCGGACGGAGACACGCCCTCGGGCGCACGGCCGGCGGGGAGCGGTACGTCGCCGGGTTCGCGTGCGGCGGCCGGTGGTGCCCCTCGGGCTTCCCGTGCGGCGGCCGGGGACGGCCCCTCGGGCGGGCGCACCGCCCCTGGTGGTGCCCCCAGCGGATCGCGTCGGCCGGGAGCGCCGGTGCGGCCGGACTCCGGTGCGCCGGCGCGGAACGCGGACGACACGAGCCCGCCCCGCCGAGGCTCGGGCGGCCAGGACGCGCGCCCGGACTTTCCCTACCTCCGCCCCGCCTTCGCCGCCCGCAACCCCGCCCCCACGGCTCCGCCGCCGCCCGCCTCGGCCCGCTTCCCCGACGCCCCGCCCACCGTCGGCCGCGAACCGGGCACCGAGCGCACGGGCAGCCCCGACGGGGAGCGCATACCGCCCCCGCCCCGTCACCGCCCCACCGTGCCCCGCCGCAGTCCCGGGACCCCGGCGGAGCGACCCGCTCAGACGTCGGGCCGGCTGCCGGGGAGCGGCGGCACGGCCCGCCCGGTCACGCGGGAAACCGCCAGCCCGGGCGCCACCGGCGCCATGGGCGCGACGCGCACGACCGCGCCTCCCTCGCCCCCAGTGGCGAGCGCGCCCACCGTGAACCCGGACCCCGCCCTCTCCTGGAGCGCGGCCGTCCCGCCCATTGTGACGTTCGCACAGGCCGAGGGATACGACGAGCGCGGTCGGCCCCGGCCGCTCGGTGCGCGGGTACGGTCCCGTACCGCCGCTGCCGCCGCCTGTGTCGTGCTGGGCCTCGGGCTCATCGGCGGCGCGGTGACCGGCAGTTGGCTCACCGGGGGCGACGACGGCACCGGAGCCCTGAACGGCTACGCCTCGGCCGCCGACCTCTGGCACAGCGTGCCCGTCGACCAGCTCTTCCCACCCACCCTGGAGGGCACCGGCGCGGGCCCCGGCGGCGCCGACCGGGCCTGGACCCGGATCGCCGTAGCGCCCGACAGCGGCTGCGCGAACGCCTTCGACCCGCTGCTCGCCAAGGCGCTCGCCCCCGTCGGCTGCCGTCGCCTGCTGCGCGCCACCTACACGGACGCCACCCAGAGCTACGTCACCACCGTCGGCCTGCTCTTCACCAAGGCCGACGCCGCCGCCATGAGCTCCCTGGCCCGCCGCTTCCAGGGCGAGGGCCTGGCCGGCCGCGCCGACCTCATGCCCCGCCCCTACGCGGCGAAGGGCACCGCCGCCGCGGGCTTCGGCGACAGGCAGCGCGCCTCCTGGACCGTCTCCGTCCTCACCGACGCCCCGGTCGTCGCCTACGCCGTCTCCGGCTGGGCCGACGGCCGCACCGTCGACGACCCGCAGCCCGCGGCCGAGGCCACGCGCTCCGGCGCCACCTCGGCCCCCGCCCAGGCGGGCCTCGGAAACGAGGCGCAGGGCCTGGCCGACCGCGTCGAACGGCGACTGCGCAAGACCGTCAGCACGCCCACGGAGCGCCCCTCATGAACCGTACGACCGGGGCAGCCCTGAGCCTCATGCTCGCCGGCTCACTCGCCCTCCTGCCGTCCACCGTGGCGTACGCCGACGGCATCCGCGCCCAGGAGTGGGCCCTGTCCGCGATGCACACCCAGGAGGCCTGGCGCACCACCAAGGGCAAGGGCATCACCGTCGCCGTCCTGGACACCGGTGTCGAGGAGGACCACCCCGACCTGGTCGGCAACGTCCTGCCCGGCAAGGACATGATCGGCTTCGGTGCCCAGCGCGGTGACCGCCCATGGGCCCGGCACGGCACCGCGATGGCCGGGATCATCGCCGCCCACGGACACGGACCGGGAGACGGCGACGGCGTCATGGGCATCGCCCCCGAGGCGAGGATCCTCCCCGTCCGGGTGATCCTGGAGGACGACGACCCCGCCCGCGCCAAGGCCCGCTCCACCCGGGGCGACGCACTCGCCGAAGGCATCCGCTGGGCCGCCGACCAGGGCGCCGACGTCATCAACCTCTCCCTCGGCGACGACTCCGCCTCCGCGCATCCCGAACCCAGCGAGGACGAGGCGGTCCAGTACGCCCTCAGGAAGGGCGTCGTCGTCGTCGCCTCGGCCGGCAACGGCGGCAGGAAGGGCGACCACATCTCCTACCCGGCGGCCTACCCGGGCGTCATCGCCGCGACCGCCGTCGACCGTTACGGCACCCGCGCCTCCTTCTCCACCCGCCGCTGGTACGCCACCGTGAGTGCCCCCGGCGACGACGTCGTCATCGCCGACCCGGACCACAAGTACTACGAGGGGTGGGGGACCAGTGCGGCCTCCGCCTTCGTCTCCGGCGCCGTCGCGCTGGTCAAGGCCGCCCACCCCGGCCTGACCCCGGCCCAGATCAAGAAGCTGCTGGAGGACACCGCCCGGGACTCGCCCAGCGGCGGCCGCGACGACTCCCGTGGCTTCGGCATGGTCGACCCCGCCGCCGCGATCAAGGCCGCCGACCGTCTCGAGCCGGACGGCCTGCAGTCGGCCGCCTACGGTGAGAAGTACTTCGGTTCGGGCCCGGACACCGCCGACGCCGCCGACGGCTCGTCGGGCTGGGCCGGGGTCCTGGCCGGCAGCACCGGCGGGGTGCTCCTGGCGGCGGCGGTCGTCCTGTGGCGGGGACGCCGCGAGCAGGAGCCCGACGGCAACTGAGGCCCCCTCGCTCCTACCGGGACGCCGGGGCCGGGGCCGACGACGTGGCGTCGTTCCCGATGAACGCCTTCGCCGCCGCCTTCGCCGCGGCCTCGACCAGCGAGATTCCCGTCTCCAGACTCGCGCTGCCGTTCGACAGCACGGCGACCAGATAGTCGTCTCCGTCGACCGTCACCCGCCCGATGCTGTTGACGTCCCACAGTCCGGTCGTGCTGCGGGGCAGCCAGCCGTTCTTCAGCGCCCACGCGGAGCCGTCGGCCGCCGCCGAGACGCCCCACCGCTGGTCCGGCTCGATGTTCCTCATCAGACCCTGCACGTACTCCCGCGAGGCCTCGCTCAGCTCCGAGTCGTCCCCGAACACCTGCTGCAGCAGGACCAGTTGGTCCGCGGCCGTGGTCTGTGTCAGCCCCCACAGCTCACCGTCACCGCCCGCGGTGGCGGTGAGGCCGAACCGCTCGTTCGCCGCGTCGAGCCCGTCCGCGCTCCCGATGACATGCCACAGCGCGGTCGTGGAGGCGTTGTCGCTGTTCTCGATCATCTTCGTGGCATAGGCCTTCTCGGCCGCCGTGAGAGGGCGGCCCGCGTCCTGCGCCTGCAGCAGCAGCGTCGCCAGGATGTCGACCTTGACGATGCTCGCCGTGTCGAAGGCGGCGTCGCCGTACGTGGCGCTCTCACCGGAGCCGAGGGCCAGTACGGCCGCCGACACCTTCGCGGCCGACGGCACGGTGACCGCCGCCATGGCCTTCGTCAGCGTCGCGTTCCGGTCCGCCGACGGCTCCGCCACAGGTTCCACCGATGCCTCCCCGTCCGCCGAGGCCGAGGAGGAGGCCGACGGCGACGCCGCCGAGGATACGGGGCCGGGGTGCGCCCTCGCCTTCACGTACACGGTTCCCGCGGCCGTGCCGCCGAGCACGGCGACGGTGGCGAGCGCGGTGCGTAGGAGCGGACGGCGCCGGGGCGGGCGCGCGCGCCGGCGCCGGCGGGCTCTGGAGGACTCCATGCCCGCGATGCTGGGGGCGGGGACTGTGCACCCCGTTGGACTGAAGTGAGAACTGCCTCAGGGAGGACTGAGATTCCTGTGAACGCGGTGTCCGCGGGGTCCCAGGGGCCGCACAAGCCCAGCGGCACCGCCGCTATAGGGTCGATGACCGTGGCGAACAAGAACATTCCCGACCCAGGCTTCTCCGACGACGACGGTTCCGCCGACCCCCGGCTGAGCGCCGCGCTGGCCGCGTGGGCCGAGGACCGCACCGCCGTCGCACCCGTCCTGGAGGCGCTCAAGGGCGCCCGGCTGCTGGTTCCGGTGGTGGCCGTACTGGGTGAGGTCGAAGAGGACGAGAACGGGTTGCGCCGAGAGAAGACCAGCGACATGGCGGTGCCGACGCTGAAGGCCGGCTCCCGCACCGCCCTGCCCGCCTTCACGTCCACCGACTCGCTGGCCCGCTGGGACCCCGCGGCCCGGCCGGTCGCCGTGCCCCTGCATCAAGCCCTGCAGGCCGCCGCGCACGAGAAGGCGGACACGATCGTGCTGGACCTGTCCGGTCCGGTGCCGTTCGAGCTGACGGGACCCGCGCTGCTCGCGCTCGCCGAGGGCCGCACGACGACCGACCCGCTGGCGGACCCGGCCGTCGTCGAGGCGGTCCGCACCGCCGTCGCCGCCGAGCCCGCCGTGCTCCGAGCCCACCTCGGTCCCGGCCGGGCGGACGGCACCCTCGCCCTGGTCCTGGACCCGGCCGTCGCCCCCGACGAGGCCGCCCGCGCGGTCGCGGGGCGCCTGGCCGCCGACGACACACTGAGGGCCCGCCTGGTGCGCGGCCTCGACCTGGCACTGCTGCCGGCCGGGACGACGCCACCGGGCGAGCCCTTGTACGTACGCGGCTAGAAGGTCGTAAATCCACTACCCGGCTCTAGCCGTAGATCGGCCCCGTGTACTTCTCACCGGGGCCCTGGCCCGGCTCGTCCGGGACGAGGGACGCCTCGCGGAACGCCAGCTGCAGCGACTTCAGGCCGTCGCGCAGCGGCGCCGCGTGGAAGGAGCTGATCTCGGTCGCGCTCGCGTCCAGCAGACCGGCGAGGGCGGTCACCAGCTTGCGGGCCTCGTCCAGGTCCTTGTGCTTGTCGCCCTCCTCGGTCAGCCCCAGCTTCACGGCCGCGGCGCTCATCAGGTTGACGGCGACCGTCACGATCACCTCGACCGCGGGGACCTCGGCGATGTCGCGGGTCATCTCGTCGAAGTCGGGCTGGTCGGCGGTGCCGGAAGGGGAGGTCTCACTCATGTCCCACACGATAGGCGGTACCCGGGCGCGTCTTCCGATTGGCCCTTTCCCGAGCCTTGCTGCTAACCTTGTGTAACGACCGGCTGGACATCGTCATGTCACCATCGTCATGTCCGGCCCACAAGTGGAGGCTCCGATCTCCCACCCGATCGTCCCCCGGGACGGCGGGTCACCCGGTCAGGCGGCCGCCATCGTTCCGTACGGACGATGGAGTCGCCCGAAAGCGCGCCCCGCGTTCACCGCGGCGGTGCTCCGGCAGTCATTGGAGCCCCGCCTGTGATCGTCCGGGGCATTTTTTGTGCTTCGGCGCGGTTAGGTCTTACGAATACAGACGTTACGCGGCTGTCCGCCAGACCGTCGCGTGGTGCTACCGAGGAGGATCCATCAGCGCCGAGCCCCGCATCAACGACCGGATTCGCGTTCCCGAGGTGCGACTTGTCGGTCCCAGTGGCGAGCAGGTGGGCATCGTCCCGCTGGCCAAGGCACTGGAGCTTGCGCAGGAGTACGACCTGGACCTGGTCGAGGTCGCGGCGAACGCCCGTCCGCCCGTGTGCAAGCTCATGGACTACGGGAAGTTCAAGTACGAGTCGGCCATGAAGGCCCGTGAGGCGCGCAAGAACCAGGCGCACACGGTCATCAAGGAGATGAAGCTCCGGCCGAAGATCGACCCGCACGACTATGACACCAAGAAGGGTCACGTCGTCCGGTTCCTCAAGCAGGGCGACAAGGTCAAGATCACGATCATGTTCCGTGGCCGTGAGCAGTCCCGCCCCGAGCTGGGCTACCGACTGCTGCAGCGTCTCGCGGAGGACGTCCAGGACCTCGGGTTCGTCGAGTCGAACCCGAAGCAGGACGGCCGCAACATGATCATGGTCCTCGGTCCGCACAAGAAGAAGACCGAGGCGATGGCCGAGGCCCGCCAGGCGCAGGAGGCCCGCAAGGCCGAAGCGAAGGCGAACCCCGGCAAGTCGCAGAACGCCGCGGAAACCGGGAATGCCGTGGAGACCGAGGCGCCTGCCGAGGCTTCCGCCGAGGCGTGATCCCGGGGGACGCCAGTCCCCAGGATGTAACCGAAACAAGTCCGACGCTCCACCGTGCCCGGTTTTCCCGACCGGGCACCGGAGCGCCACCGACGAGGAGAGAACGGCGCTATGCCGAAGAACAAGTCGCACAGCGGTGCCAGCAAGCGCTTCAAGGTCACCGGCTCCGGCAAGGTGCTCCGTGAGCGCGCCGGCAAGCGCCACCTGCTCGAGCACAAGTCGTCCCGTGTGACGCGTCGCCTCACCGGCAACGCCGAGATGGCCCCGGGCGACGCCGCGAAGATCAAGAAGCTTCTCGGCAAGTGACGCGGCGGCGCCGTCCGAGCGCCGTACGTCTGGACCGGGACCGAATCGTTTCCGGGCCGTGTGAGTACCCCCACGGCCCCGCTACAAGGAGTTAACAAGTGGCACGCGTCAAGCGGGCAGTCAACGCCCACAAGAAGCGCCGGGCGATCCTCGAGCAGGCCTCCGGCTACCGCGGTCAGCGTTCGCGCCTGTACCGCAAGGCCAAGGAGCAGGTCACCCACTCGCTGGTCTACAACTACAACGACCGCAAGAAGCGCAAGGGCGACTTCCGTCAGCTGTGGATCCAGCGCATCAACGCCGCTGCCCGCGCCAACGGCATCACCTACAACCGCTTCATCCAGGGTCTGAAGGCCGCGAACGTCGAGGTCGACCGCAAGATCCTGGCCGAGCTGGCGGTCAACGACGCGAACGCGTTCGCCGCGCTCGTCGAGGTCGCGCAGAAGGCGCTGCCCTCGGACGTCAACGCGCCGAAGGCCGCGTGACGCTGCGCTGGCTTTCAGCCGACGCTCACTGAAGGACCCGCAGGCTTCTCGGCTTGCGGGTCCTGCTGTTGGGGTTGCTTGGTCGTCGTTCGGCTGCGGGAGCATCGTGGCTGGTCGCGCAGTTCCCCGCGCCCCTTGGTCGGCCCAGCTGCGGGCAGTCGTGCCGCTGGGGCGGCACGGGTGGGCGCAGCGGCACCCCGTCAGCGTGTTGCGCGTCGCAACGCCGGATTGAGTACCACCGGAAAGGGCCGCGGCAGCGAACCGGCACCGACCCGTACCCGTGAACATCCGAAGGTGAACCCATGCCCCCCGCCACCCCCGAGCTGATCTCCCCCCGTTCCGCACGTGTGGCTGCCGCGCGGCGGCTGGGGAAGCGGAACTTCCGGGGGAAGGACCGGCTGTTCCTCGCGGAGGGGCCGCAGGCCGTCAGGGAGGCCGCCGGGCATCACGTGGACGGCACCCCCACACTGGTCGAGCTGTTCGCCACGGTCGAGGCCGCGGAGCGGTACGCCGACATCGTCGGAGCGGCCCGGGACGCCGGGGCCCGTGTCCACCTCGCCTCCGAAGAGGTCATCGCCGACATCTCCACGACTGTCACCCCGCAGGGGCTGGTCGGTGTCTGCCGATTCCTGGACACGCCCTTCGAGGACGTCCTCGCCGCCAGGCCCAAGCTCGTCGCCGTGCTCGCCCACGTGCGGGACCCGGGGAACGCAGGGACCGTACTCCGGTGCGCCGACGCGGCCGGCGCCGAGGCAGTGATCCTCACCGACGCCTCCGTCGACCTGTACAACCCGAAGGCCGTCCGCGCCTCCGTGGGCTCGCTGTTCCATCTGCCCGTGGCCGTGGGCGTGCCCGTCGAGCGGGCGGTGCAGGGGCTCAAGGACGCCGGCGTACGCATCCTCGCCGCCGACGGCGCCGGTGACCGCGACCTCGACGACGAGCTCGACCGGGGCACCATGGGCGACCCCACCGCATGGGTGTTCGGAAACGAGGCCTGGGGGCTCCCGGAGGAGACCCGCGCGCTCGCGGACGCCGTGGTGCGCGTCCCGATCCACGGGAAGGCCGAGAGTCTGAACCTCGCCACGGCCGCCGCCGTATGTCTCTATGCGTCAGCCCGTGCACAGCGCGCCTCCGGAGGGTGCCGTTCCGTCACCGACAGCTAGTAGGGTGACCAGCTCGGGGCCCTGCGCCGTTCGAGAGGTGGGGTACGGGGATGAGTGTCGTCGGCACCAGCACGGCGCCGGGAGGGCGGGGCGTGCCACGCACACCCGCGTCCCGGCCCGGCGACCTCACCGAGTTCGGCATCGATCCGGACGACCTGCCCGACGGCCTCGTGGTCGCCGACGAGGACGGCCGGGTCGTCTGCTTCAACGCCGCCGCCGAACGCATCAGCGCGATCCGCGCCACCGACGCCCTCGGCCGGCCCCTGGAGCGGGCCCTGCCGTTGGAGGATCTCGAGGGGCGGCGCTGGTGGCAGCTCACCGACCCCTACGGCGGGCTCGCCATCCGCGTGCGGCAGCCCGAGCGCAACCTGCTGCTGCCCGGCGGCCGGGAGGTCCTCGTGTCGGCCCGCTACGTCCGCGAGGAACCCACCGGGCCCGTCCGCCGCGTCGTCGTCACCCTGCGCGACACCGAGGCCCGCCGCCGTACCGAACGCAGTCACGCAGAGCTGATCGCGACCGTCGCCCACGAGCTGCGCTCCCCGCTCACCTCCGTCAAGGGCTTCACCGCCACCCTGCTCGCCAAGTGGGAGCGGTTCACCGACGACCAGAAGCGGCTGATGCTGGAGACCGTCGACGCGGACGCCGACCGGGTCACCCGGCTCATCGCCGAGCTGCTGGACATCTCCCGGATCGACTCGGGACGCCTGGAGGTGCGCCGCCAGCCCGTGGACATAGGCGCCGCCGTCGGACGGCACATCCAGGCCTACGTGGCCGCCGGACAGCCCGCCGACCGCTTCCTGCTCCGTATCGAGCAGCCGCTGCCCGCCCTGTGGGCCGACCCCGACAAGGTCGACCAGGTGCTCAGCAACCTCATCGAAAATGCCGTGCGGCACGGCGAGGGAACCGTCACCATTGACGTCACGCCCTCGGCGTCCCCCCGCGAGGGCGAGGAAACCGGCACGTCGGTCACGGTGAGCGACGAGGGCCCAGGCATCCCGGAGGAGTCCATGAACCGCGTCTTCACCCGCTTCTGGCGGGGCAGCAAGCGCGGCGGCACCGGCCTCGGGCTCTATATCGTCAAGGGCATCGTCGAGGCCCACGGCGGCACCATCACGGTCGGCCGCGCCCCCGGCGGCGGCGCCGAGTTCCGATTTACGTTGCCCGTGAGCGTGCCGGCCTACCTGGCCTGAGCCGCCCGCGGGCGCAATCGCAACCTTCAGCCCCGTTAGACTCGGCCATTGGCACCTTTGCGTCCAAAACCAGGGACGACCAGGACCAGGGACGAATCGTCCCCGGATCGTCTCCGGCTCGAAGACGGGGCACCCCAGCCAGCCAATCGGAAGCACGGGAAGAGATGTCGGCACCGAATAAGTCGTACGACCCTGTAGAGGTCGAGGCGTTGAAACCGGAAGAGATCGAGCGCATGCGGGACGAGGCGCTCGCCGCCTTCGCCGCCGCGGACTCCCTCGACGCGCTCCACGAGGCCAAGGTCGCGCACACCGGCCCCGCCTCCCCGCTGGCCCTCGCCAACCGCGAGATCGGCGCCCTGCCCCCGCACGCCAAGGCCGACGCCGGCAAACGGGTCGGCATGGCCCGCGGCGCCGTCAACAAGGCCCTGGCCGCCCGCCAGACCGAGCTGGAGGCCGAGCGCGACGCCCGGGTGCTGGTCGAGGAGGACGTCGACGTCACCCTGCCGTACGACCGTGTCCCGGCCGGTGCCCGCCATCCGCTGACCACCCTGTCGGAGCGCATCGAGGACATCTTCGTGGCCATGGGCTACGAGGTCGCCGAGGGCCCGCAGGTCGAGGCCGAGTGGTTCAACTTCGACGCCCTCAACATCGGTCCGGACCACCCGGCCCGCGGTGAGGCCGACACCTTCTTCGTGCGGGGCGAGGACGGCGGCACCGAGTCCGGTGTGGTGCTGCGCACCCACACCTCGCCCGTGCAGATCCGCTCCCTGCTGGAGCGGGAACTGCCGGTCTACGTGATCTGCCCCGGCCGCGTCTACCGCACCGACGAGCTGGACGCGACCCACACCCCCGTCTTCCACCAGGTCGAGCTGCTCGCCGTGGACGAGGGCCTCACCATGGCCGACCTCAAGGGCACCCTGGACCACATGGTCCAGTCGCTGTTCGGTGAGGGCATGAAGACCCGGCTGCGGCCGAACTTCTTCCCGTTCACCGAGCCGAGCGCCGAGATGGACATGCTCTGCTACGTCTGCAAGGGCGAGTCCGTCGGCAACCCCGACCGGCCCTGCCGCACCTGCTCCAGCGAGGGCTGGATCGAGCTGGGCGGCTGCGGCATGGTCAACCCGCGGGTGCTCACCGCCTGCGGCGTCGACCCGGAGAAGTACAGCGGCTTCGCCTTCGGGTTCGGCATCGAGCGGATGCTGATGTTCCGCCACAACGTCGAGGACATGCGAGACATGGTCGAGGGTGACGTCCGGTTCACCCGGCCGTTCGGGATGGAGATCTGATGCGGGTCCCGCTTTCTTGGCTGCGGGAGTACGTCGACCTGCCGGCCACCGAGACCGGCCGTGACGTCCAGGCCAAGCTCATTTCGGCAGGCCTGGAGGTGGAGACCGTCGAGCAGCTCGGCGCCGACCTCAAGGGCCCGCTGGTCGTCGGCCAGGTGCTGACCATCGAGGAGCTGGAGGGCTTCAAGAAGCCGATCCGCTTCTGCACCGTCGACGTCGGCCAGGCCAACGGCACCGGTGAGCCCCAGGAGATCGTCTGCGGCGCCCGTAACTTCGCGGTCGGCGACAAGGTCGTCGTGGTCCTCCCCGGTGCCACGCTGCCCGGTGGCTTCTCCATCTCCGCCCGCAAGACCTACGGCAAGACGTCCCACGGCATGATCTGCTCCAGCGACGAGCTGGGCATGGGCGACGACGGCAACCACGGCATCATCGTGCTGCCGCCGGAGACCGAGGTCGGCAAGGACGCCATCGAGCTGCTGGAGCTGGTCGACGAGGTCCTGGACATCGCCGTCACCGCCAACCGCGGTGACTGCCTGTCCATCCGCGGTGTCGCCCGCGAGACCGCCATCGCCTACCGGCTGCCGCTGCGCGACCCGGCGCTGATCGACGTACCGGCCCCCAACGCCTTCGGCCACCCGGTCCAGGTCTCCGACCCGATGGGCTGCGACCGCTTCACGGCCCGCACGGTCACCGGCCTGAGCCCCGAGGCACGCTCCCCGATCTGGCTGCAGCGCCGGCTGCAGAAGGTCGGCATGCGCCCGATCTCGCTCGCCGTCGACGTCACCAACTACGTGATGATGGAGCTGGGCCAGCCCCTGCACGCCTACGACCGGAAGCTGGTCCAGGGCACGATCGGGGTGCGCCGGGCCGAGGAGGGCGAGAAGCTCGTCACCCTCGACGGCGTCGAGCGCAAGCTGCACGCCGAGGACCTGGTCATCACCGACGAGCGCGGCCCGATCGGCCTGGCCGGCGTCATGGGCGGCGCCAACACGGAGATCGCGGATCACGACGATCTCGAGAACGCCTCGACCGACGTGGTCATCGAGGCGGCCCACTTCAACGCCGTGGCGATCGCGCGCACGGCCCGCCGCCACAAGCTGCTGTCGGAGGCGTCCCGTCGCTTCGAGCGCGGCGTCGACCCGCTGGCCGCGGCCGCCGCCGCCCAGCGCACGGTGGACCTGCTGGTGCTGCTCGCGGGCGGCACCGCCGAGGCGGGCGTCACCGAGATCATCGCGCCGTCCGCGCCGCACACCATCACCCTCCCGGCCAACCACCCGGACAAGGTCGCGGGCGTCGACTACGGCCGCGAGACGGTCGTGCGCCGGCTGCAGGAGGTCGGCTGCGACGTCTACGGGCAGGACGAGCTGATCGTCACCGCTCCGTCCTGGCGGCCCGACCTCGCCGAGCCCAACGACCTGGCCGAAGAGGTCATCCGGCTGGAGGGCTACGAGAACCTGCCCTCCACGCTGCCCAAGCCCCCCTCGGGCCGCGGCCTCACGTACCGCCAGCGGCTGCACCGCCGGGTCGGCCGGGCGCTGGCCGGCATCGGCTACGTCGAGGCGCCCAACTACCCGTTCGTCTCCGAGCAGGTCTTCGACCAGCTCGGACTGGAGGCCGACGACCCGGCCCGCCGTGTGGTCAAGCTGGTCAACCCGCTCAGTGACGAGGAGCCCGCGCTCCGTACGACGCTGCTGCCGGGCCTGCTCGGTGCCCTGCGGCGCAACGACGGCCGCGGCTCGCACGACCTGGCGCTGTTCGAGACGGGCCTGGTCTTCCGGCCGCGTGCCGAGCAGCACGCCGCCGTGCATCCGCCCGTCGACCGGCGCCCCACCGACGAGGAGCTGGCGCAGCTCGACGCCGCGCTGCCCGAGCAGCCGCGGCACGTCGCCGTCGTCCTCGCCGGGGCCCGCGAGCAGGCCGGCTGGTGGGGCAAGGGCCGTCCCACGGACTGGGCCGACGCGATCGAGGCCGCCCGTGCCGTCGCCCGTGAGGCCGGTGCCGACCTGATCGTCCGCAAGGGCCAGTACGGCCCGTGGCACCCGGGCCGCTGCGCCGAGCTCGCGGTCGTGGCGGACGGCACCGAGCAGGTCGTGGGCCACGCCGGTGAGCTGCACCCGCGGGTGCTGAAGGCCCTCGGCCTGCCCGAGCGCAGCTCCGCCATGGAACTCGACCTGGACGCCCTGGAGGCGGTCGGCGACGGCACCCCGCAGGCGCCGCGGATCTCCGCCTTCCCGGTCGCCACTCAGGACGTCGCCCTCGTGGTCGACCGGCCCGTCCCGCACGCGGACGTCGAGGCCGCGCTGCGCGAGGGCGCCGGTGAACTCCTGGAGTCCATCCGCCTGTTCGACGTCTACGAGAACGCCGACCAGCTGGGCGAGGGCAAGAAGTCCCTGGCGTACGCGCTGCGCTTCCGCGCGAGCGACCGCACGCTGACCGTCGACGAGGCCTCCGCGGCCCGAGACGCGGCGGTGGCCCTCGCGGGCGAGCGTACGGGCGCGGTGCTGCGGAGCTAGCGAGGACAGTTGCCACCTGCATAAATGCACGGACCCGTTGAACGCTCACTCATTAGGGTGAGAACTTCGGGTGATCCATCCCCTTTGGGGCATGCCCTGGACAGAATCGGACCGGCCTTTCGGGGCCGGTCCGTCTGCTCTGTCAGAGCCTGTATGGGGGGCCATCGGCATGATCCGTATCAACGCTCGGGGACCCACCCGAGGGTGGTCCGCCCGCGAGCCCGACCGGCGGCCGCTGTGCCGCGCGCTGGGACTGCCACTCGCCTGGGGTGCGATGGCGGTCCTCTACAAACTGGTCTGTCCGCTCGCCCGGCAGGACGGGCTCGGCGCCAGGCTCGCCACCAGCGCCGTGTTCTTCACGGTCGGCACCGGCCTGATGGTCCATCTCAGCCGGACCCTGCTGCGTGAGCTGCGGCAGGCCCGCCGGGCGGCGGGTGCCGCGCAGAGCGTGCTGCTGCGGCCTCCGCCCCCGCGCCTGGACGGTCTGAGCATCGCCGCCGCCCAACTGTCCGCCGACCGCGGAGCGGCCATCGGCGGCGACCTGTACGAAGCGGTGGCCACCGAACACGGCGTCCGGGTGGTGATGGGCGACGTGCGCGGTCACGGACTGTCCGCGATCGGCACCGCGGCCGCGGTCCTCGGCAGCTTCCGCGAGGCCGCGCACGACGAGCCCGGACTGGACCGCGTGCTGCGGCGCCTGGACCGCGCCCTGGCCCGGCACCTGCGGGAGCGGGCCCGCGCCGAGCATCCCGCGAGCGGCCAGGTACCGGACACCCCCGTCGCCGAGGAGTTCGTCACCGTACTGCTCCTGGAGATCGACCGAGACGGCGAGGTGCGCGCACTCAACTGCGGCCACCCCTGGCCGTACCTGCTCAGCGGCGCCCGGGTCGAGCCCCTGACGCGGGCCGACCCCCTCCCGCCGCTCGGCCCCTTCCCACTGCCACCCGACCTGCCGGTCCTGGAGTGCGGACAACTGCCGCCCGGCGAGACCCTGGTCCTCTACACGGACGGCGCGGAGGACGCCCGTGACGCGCGGGGCCGCTTCTTCTCCCTGCCCACGGCGCTGAGCGAGGCCCTGCACGCCCACTCCGTCACGCCGCAGACCATCCTGCGCAGGGTCTTCACGGCCTTGCTGCGCCACACCGGCGGCACCCCGGCCGACGACGTCGCCCTGCTCGTGGTGCGCAACGACCGCGACCCCCACCTCTGGGCCGCAAGAGCCGGTGCCGACGGCCAGGCCACCGCTGTATGAGGGGGAGCCGGTGACCCGGCCGGCCTCTTGCGAGGCAATCAAGTCAATCGGCCGACGACTCTGCGCGACAGCGCGCGCACAGTACGGATTCGCGTACTCCGTTCACACCCCGTGTGAAGACGCACCCACTACCCTGACGAAGGTGACGCTCACCGACGAAGGTGGCGCTCACCGAGCCATCCGGGGGGGCTTGATGCAGCCCAACACTCTGCTCGACGCGATCCTCGACGAGGCCGGGATCTCGCACGCCGGTCTCGCCGCCCACGTCAACCAGGCGGGCCGCGCGCGCGGTCTCGCGCTCCGGTACGAACACACCGCCGTCGCCCGATGGTTGAAGGGGCAGCGGCCACGCGGCCAGGTGCCCGACCTGATCTGCGAGGTGCTCGCCGCCCGGCTGCAACGGCCTGTCACCCTCGACGACATCGGCCTCGGTGTGCCCGGCGAGCCGAGCGTCCCGCACGGCACCTCGCTCTCCGGCTTCGTCGAACGCGCCACCGCCCTGTGGCGCTCCGACGAGCAGCAGCGCCCGCACCTCCTCGGCGCCACTGCGGTCACCGGCACACCCGCCGTGATGCCGGTGTGGGAGTGGGAGAACCCGCCGGAGGACGTGGACGTCTCCCGAGGCGGCCGGCACCGGGTGACCTCGGCCGACATCGAGATGCTGCGGGCCGCCCGCACCCACTACGAGCAGATGTACCGCAAGGCCGGCGGCGTCGCGACCCGCACCCGTATCGTCGGCTTCCTCAACGCGGAGGCGGCCCCGCTGCTGCGCGGCAGCTACACCGACGCCACCGGCCGGCAACTGCACCGGGCGACCGGCGGGTTGGTGGCGATAGCCGGGATCTGCGCGTACGACTCGGACGCGCACGGCCTGGCCCAGCGCTACTTCCACCAGGCCCTCAGGCTGGCGAAGGCCAGTGGGGACCGGGGACTTGGCGCCTACGTGATCGCGCTCCTGGTCAACCAGGCGCTGTTCATGCGGGAGTACCGGCAGGCCGTCGCCTTCGCCGAGGCGGCGTTGCGTGCCGCCGGCCGGCACATCACCCCCGCCCTCGCCTCCGACCTGTACGCGATGCAGGCCAAGGCGTACGCCCACCTCGGCGACGGCACGAGCGCCCTGTCCTGCATCCGGCGGGCGGAGACGGCCGCCGACCGCATCCGACGCGGGCACGAACCCGACGAGACCGGCTATGTCCAGCCGGGCCTGGTCAACGTCCAGGTGGCTGAGGCGCTGCTCAGCCTCGGTGAACTCGCGGCCGCCCGGGAGCACGCGGCCGCCGCCGTGGACAATCCCGCCCACGACCGGGGCCGGGTGCACCGGCTCGCCATGCTCAGCACCATCGAACTCCGCCAGGGCAACGCGGACAAGGCGGTGGTGACGGCGGTGCAGATGGCCGAACAGGCCCGGGGGATGGAGTCCCAGAGACTACGGGACAGACTGCGCACGGTGCGAGAAAACCTCGTGCGCAGTGGCGGCGCGGGCACTGCCGAGGCCGCCGAACTCATCGACGGGGCACTGCGCGTTCCGCTGTAGTTCACCAGACACGCTGCTGCGATATTGCCACTTACTCGACGGAAGGTGGCAGAACCGTGCAGTGGACGAAACGGAACGAACAAACTGTGTACGCGAACCGCTGGTTCAGCGTCAATCTCGCAGACGTCGAGCTGCCGGACGGCCGGCACCTCGACCACTTCCTGATACGGCTGCGTCCCGTGGCCGTGGCCACCGTGGTCAACGAGGCCAACGAGGTGCTCCTGCTGTGGCGGCACCGCTTCATCACGGACAGCTGGGGGTGGGAACTGGCCGCGGGGGTCGTCGAGGACGGCGAGGACATCGCGCGCGCGGCCGCCAGGGAACTCGAGGAGGAGACCGGCTGGCGGCCGGGGCCTCTGCACCATCTGATGAGCGTGGAGCCGTCCAACGGCCTCACGGACGCCCGGCATCACATCTACTGGGCCGACGAGGGCGAGCACGTCGGACACCCGGTGGACGACTTCGAGTCGGACCGCCGGGAATGGGTCCCCCTCAAACTCGTTCCCGACATGGTCGCCCGCGGGGAGGTCCCGGCCGCCAACATGGCGGCCGCGTTACTACTGCTGCACCACCTCAGGCTCGCCGATGACTAGTGGGCCAGCGCCTGCCAGAGGGTCACTACGAGCGCTCCCAGTGCCGTGAGCGCGGCGAGCGAGGGCAGTGGCCAGCGTGCGTGTTCCAGCGAGATCATGCGGGTGTTCAGCTCGTCGAGTTCCTTGGCGGTCTCCTCGGTACGGTGGCTGAGCAGCGCCAGCCCGCCCTCGACGCGGGCATATGCCACATCGAGGCGGCGACGTAACTCTGCGAGTTCTCCATGGACCACGGGATGCTCCGGATCGACGGTCACGGGTCCACTCCCTTCCGTAGTCGAACGTGGTGGTTTTCGCATCCCGGCATGCGCATGATGAGTGAACTCGCCTGGTGGACGCGTGGGGAGCGTGTGCGACGGGCATATGCGGGCCCGGGGCGCACACGGGGAGTGAAACACGTGTGCCCGGCACCGAGCGGGTGCCGGGCACAGCAGAGCGTGGCAGCTCGTGATCAACCGTACGTGTAGAAGCCGGACCCCGCCTTCCGGCCCAGCCGGCCCGCCTCCACCATCCGCTGGAGCAGCGGGGGAGCGGCGTACAGCGGCTCCTTGTACTCGGCGTACATCGAGTTGGCGATGGAGACGATGGTGTCCAGGCCGATCAGGTCGGACAGCTTCAGCGGACCCATCGGGTGGGCGCAGCCCATCTCCATGCCGTTGTCGATGTCCTCGCGGCTGGCGATGCCGGACTCGAACATGCGGATGGCGGACAGCAGGTAGGGCACCAGCAGCGCGTTGACCACGAACCCGGAGCGGTCCTGGGCGCGGATGGCGTGCTTGCCGAGCAGTTTCTCGGCGAAGAGCTGGGCGCGGCCGAGCGTGCCCTCCGACGTGGTGAGCGCCGGAATCAGCTCGACGAGCCGCTGCACGGGGGCCGGGTTGAAGAAGTGGATGCCGATGACGTGGTCGGGGCGCGAGGTGGCCACCGCGAGCTTCACCAGCGGGATGGAGGAGGTGTTGGACGCGAGGATCGCGTCCGGCCGGGTCACCACCTGGTCGAGCACCTGGAAGATCTCCGTCTTCACCTGCTCGTTCTCGACGACCGCCTCGATCACCAGGTCGCGGTCGGCGAACTCGCCGAGGTCGGTGGTGAAGCTCAGCCGCTCCAGGGTGGCGTCCCGCTCCTCGTCGGTGATCTTGCCGCGCTCGGCTGCCTTGGTCAGGGAGTTGAACAGCCGGGTACGGCCTATCTCCAGGGCTTCGCCGGTGGTCTCGGCGACCTTCACATCCAGTCCGGCACGGGCGCACACCTCGGCGATGCCCGCTCCCATCTGGCCGCAGCCCACGACTCCGACCTGCTCGATGTCGGTCACATCGTCCCCTTCGCTGATCAACGACTGGAAGGCAGGCGCTCCGGGTTGTGCCCCTGCTCCGATCGTGCACGTTACTCCCAAGTATCGATGATCGATCGTCCGGGGAGGGGCATCCTTTGCCCCGAGACGATCCGTGACCGAGCGGATCCTGAGCGTATGGGGTGTGCCCATGGGGTCCACGAGGCGGGTCTCGCGGCGTGCGTTCGCCCTCGCGGCGCTGTCGACGCTGGCGATGACGCAGGGCGCGTCGGCGGGACCGTGCCGCCCACGGGCGGCGACCGAGATGCGGGGCGTGTGGCTGGCGACGGTCGACAACCGGGACTGGCCCTCGCGTCCCGGCCTCACGGCAGCCGAACAGCGCGCGGAGCTGACCGCCCTCCTCGACCGCGCCGTCCGCGACCGGCTCAACACCGTGGTCTTCCAGGTGCGGCCCACCGCGGACGCCCTGTGGCCCTCGCCCTACGAGCCGTGGTCGCAGGTGCTGACCGGCACCCAGGGCAGGGCCCCCGGCTGGGACCCGCTGGGCACCGCTGTCACCGAGGCGCACGCGCGGGGCCTGGAACTGCACGCCTGGTTCAATCCTTACCGGGTCGCGCTCCACGCCGATCCGACGCGGCTCGCCGCCTCGCACCCCGCCCGCAAGCACCCGGACTGGGTCGTGCCGTACGGCGGCAAGCTCTACTACAACCCGGGCCTGCCCGAGGTCCGCGGCTTCGTCGAGGACGCGATGCTCGACGCGGTCGCGAAGTACCCGGTCGACGCGGTCCATTTCGACGACTACTTCTATCCGTATCCGGTCGCCGGGCAGACCTTCGACGACGACGCCGCGTACGACGCGTACGGCGGTGACTTCGACAGCAGGGCCGCATGGCGCCGTGACAACATCGACCGGCTGGTGCGCGAGACCGCGGCCCGGATCAAGAAGGTCCGGCCCGGCACCCGGTTCGGGATCAGCCCGTTCGGCGTGTGGCGCAACGCCACGACCGACGAGCGGGGCTCGGACACCCGGGCCGGTGTCCAGACGTACGACGATCTGCACGCGGACACCCGCACATGGGTCCGCGAGAACTGGATCGACTACATCGTGCCGCAGGTGTACTGGCACATCGGCTTCGCCGCGGCCGACTACGCCACGCTCGTGGCCTGGTGGGCGGAGGTCGCCCAGGGCACGAAAACGCGCCTCCACATCGGCGAGGCGCTGTACAAGGCGGGCGCCGCCGCACAGCCCGCGGCCTGGCAGGATCCGGTGGAGCTCTCCCGGCACCTCACCCTGGCCGCGCGGTACCCGCAGGTGCGCGGACACGTCTTCTTCGCCGCACAGGACGCGGCGAAGGACCCGATCGGGGCGATGGCGCGGGTGGTCGCCGACCACTACGGGCAGCCGGCGAAGCCACCCCGCTGATCTACTGTGTCCGGTGTTCCGGTTCCCGGTGCCGGACCTCGCAGTCGGGGCCGGGGGACATCACGGCCTCGTGGCCGTCCGGGAAGCGGACGCGGTACGGCGGGGTGCCCTCCGTACCCATCACTTCGACGACTTCGGTGACCTGGTCGTGCTGGCCGACCACCCTGCCGTGCTGGACAAGCTGGTCGCCCACGGATGCGTGCATCTGCGGGGCCTCCTCATGATCGAGACCGTTGGGTGACGGCGATGCACACGAGCACGGCGGCGGCCGTCAGTGGAGCGGCCACCGTGAGGTGCTCGCCCAGCAGCAGCACCGACCACACCAGTGTGAGCAGCGGCTGAGCCAACTGCAACTGGCTGGCCCGCGGGATGCCGATGGCCGCCATGCCCCGGTACCAGACGACCAGCCCGAGGAACTGCGAGCCCGCCGCCAGCCACAGCACCCCGGCGACACCGTGCGCGGTCAGGGACACGGGTTCGTACGACAGCGCCAGCGCGGCGGCCGGCCCGGTGAGCGGCAGGCACAGCACCAGCGCCCAGCCGATCACCTGCCAGCCCGGCATCACCCGGGCCAGTCGGCCGCCCTCCGTGTAGCCGGCCGCGCACACGAGCAGCGCGCCGGCCAGGTAGCCGTCGGCGGCGGTCAGCGCGCCACCGCTCTGCTGCACGGTGAAGGCGAGGACCGCACCCGCCCCCGCGAGGGCGGCCACCCAGAACGTACGGGAGGGGCGGGTGCCCGTCCGGAGGGCGGAGAAGAGCGCGGTGGTCAGCGGAAGCAGGCCGACGACCACGGCGGCGTGCGCGGTCGTGGAGGTCCGCAGGGCGAGCGTGGTGAGCAGCGGGAAACCGAGCACCACTCCGGCGGCGACCACGGCCAGCCCCGCCCAGTGCCGGCGGTCGGGCAGGGCTACGCGCAGGAGGAGCAGACAGCAGCCGGCGATGACCGCCGCCAGAACGCTGCGTACCGCCACGAGCGACCAGGGTCCGAAGCCCTCCAGGCCCCAGACGGTGGCCGGGAAGGTGAGGGAGAAAGCGGTCACGCCGAGGGCGGCCTGAAGGGTGCCGCCGAAGCGGGGGCGTTCCCGGGGAGCGGTGACCGTTATCGACGGAGCGGTAGTAGCGCTACTCTGTGTTCTCATGCAAGAGCGTAGCAGTGTGGCAGAGCTGGCCGATCGGCTGCGGCGGGAACTCGACCGCTACTCACCGGGTGGAAAGCTCCCGTCGAGCCGGGCACTCGTCGAACGCTTCCGGGTGAGTCCGGTGACCGTCTCACGAGCGCTGGCACAGCTGGTCGCCGAGGGCCTGGTCGTCACCCGGCCCGGAGCCGGCGCCTTCCGCGCTCACGTACGTACCGCGCCCACCGCCACCGGTGACACCTCCTGGCAGGAGGTCGCGCTCAGCGCCGACAGCGTCGCGGAACTCGTCCCGCGCACCGTCGACGCCTCCGGGGTCACGGTCTCCCTTGCCGCTCCACCGCCGGGCGTACTGGAGTTCAGCGGCGGCTATCTGCACTCCTCGCTGCAGCCGGAGCGGGCGATGGCGGCCGCCCTGGCCCGTGCCGGGCGGCGCCCGGGTGCCTGGGAGCGGCCGCCGATGGAGGGGCTGCCGGAGTTGCGGGAGTGGTTCGCGCGCGGCATCGGCGGCGCCGTCACCGCGGCGGAGGTGCTGATCGCGGCGGGCGGGCAGTCCGCGCTGGCCACCGCGCTGCGCGCCCTCGCCCCGCCCGGCGCGCCGGTGCTCGTCGAGTCGCCCACCTACCCGGGCATGCTGGCCATCGCCCGCGCCGGCGGGCTGCGCCCGGTGCCCGTGCCGGTGGACCCCGACGGAGTGCGGCCGGAGTTGCTCGCCGACGCGTTCCGGGCGAGTGGCGCCCGGGTGTTCGTCTGCCAGCCCCTGTTCCAGAACCCCACCGGAGCCGTGCTGGCTCCCGAGCGGCGCGCCGAGGTGCTGGCCATCGCCCGTGAGGCGGGCGCGTTCGTGGTCGAGGACGACTTCGTACGACGGCTCGTGCACGCCGACGCGGGTCCGCTGCCACGTCCGCTGGCCGCCGACGACCCCGACGGCGTCGTGGTGCACGTGGGGTCGCTGACCAAGGTGACCTCGCCCAGCTTCCGGGTGAGCGCGCTGGCGGCCCGCGGACCCGTGCTGGAACGCCTGCGCGCGATCCAGGTCGTCGACTCCTTCTTCGTGCCCCGCCCGCTGCAGGAGGCGGCCCTGGAGCTCGTCGGCTCGCCCGCCTGGCCCCGCCATCTACGCACGGTCGCGACCGAGTTGCAGGCCCGCAGGGACGCGATGACCACCGCCCTGCGCCGCGACCTGCCCGAACTCGCCCTGCCGCACACCCCGTCCGGCGGCTACCACCTCTGGCTCCGCCTCCCGGACGGTATCGACGACTCCGTGCTCACGTCGGCGGCACTCCGCGCGGGCGTGGCCGTCACCCCCGGCCGCCCCTACTTCAGCGCCGAGCCCCCGGCGGCCCATCTGCGGCTCAGCTTCGCCGCGGTCGCGGGCACCGGGGAGATCACGGACGGGGTGCGGCGGCTGCGGACGGCATGCGACGAGGTGTTCTAGTGCCGGGGCACTAGGGCATGGGCACGCTCCCGCAGACGAACTCCAACGACTCGAACAACTCCGGTGTCGGGCGGACGCCCGTTATCCGGTGGGCGAGGGCGAAGGCGGCCTCGGTGTGGAGGTGGTGGTCGCGGTCGTCGTCCTCGGTGAGGTCGAAGCCGCACTCCGCCATCTCCGTCACGAGTCCGTCCGGGCTGCTGCCGTCCCGTTGGGTGGGGAAGAGCGGCTCGAAGTGCAGGCGTTCGTCGCCGTCCTCGAACCAGTGGAAGTGGTCGACCGCGTTGACGTTACGGAAGTGCGAGACCACGGTGCGGCCGCGGGAGACCGGGAGCATCACTTCCCGGCTGACGCCGACGTAGCCGTTGTACTCCACCATCAGCGACCACTCGCCGACGGCGGCGACACCGACGAACTGCCGGTCGCCGTCGTGCTCCTCCCAGGCGTCGTACGACGCCTCGGCCAGGGCTGCGACCCCGGTGATCCGTGTCCGCGGCTCGCTCCCCAGCTCCCGCAGCAACTGCTCCGGCGTCAGCCCCCTGACCAGCGTGACGCAGTACGCCTCCATCAGCTCGGGGTGGTCCTTGTCCAGCCACGCGTAATCCGCGGCCGTCGTCGTGTCGGTCATGCGTGCAGCATCGCACCCGTCACCGACAACGCCCCGTGGGCGGAGGTGAATCGATTCGACACCCGTGCTCCGGGCCTGCCAGTCTCCTGGCATGAGCGATACACCCGTCCTCCCCGAAGGCTACGAGTTCTCCGCCGACCCCGACCGCGTCGACGTCGACCGCGTCCACCGCTGGCTGTCGACCGACTCCTACTGGGCGACCGGCCGCACGCGCGAGACGCACGACCGCGCGATGGCCGGTTCGCTGAACTTCGGGGTGTACGACACGGCCTCGGGGGAGCAGGTGGCCTACGCGCGCGTGGTGACCGACGGGGCGCTGTTCGGCTGGCTCGCCGACGTGTACGTGGACCCGGCCGTGCGCGGCAAGGGCGTCGGAACGGCCATGGTCCGCGCCATCCGCGAGCACCTGCGGCCGTACGGACTGCGCCGCCTCCTGCTTGCCACCGAGGACGCCCAGGGGGTCTACGAGAAGCTGGGCTTCCGGCCGCTGGACCAGCCGGACCAGTGGATGCTCCACAGTTTCCAGTAGGGGTCTCGCACGCCCTCGGGTAACTCCCGGGTAACGGCCATATCCGACCCTTGACCTGCTCACTTGCGCGGCTCACCATCACCGCATGCAGATTCGGGTCACGTTCGTGGCCGCCGTGCGGAGCGCCCCGCTGCTCGCCGAGCGCTTCCAGGACGACCGGCCACTGGACCAGGCGGGCTGGGACGAGGTGCAGCGGGTCGTGCCGGAGCTGCTGCCGCTGGCCGCGGCCGAGCTGCGCTACTGCTCGCCGACGCCGCGCAGCCGCGCCACCGGCGACGCCCTGGGGTACGCCCCGCTGGCGCAGCTCGCCCTGCGGGACTGCGACATGGGCCGCTGGTGCGGGCTCACCCTGGGCGAGGCGATGGCCCGGGAGCCGGGGGCGGTGGACGCCTGGCTCGCCGACCCACGCTCCACACCGCACGGTGGCGAGTCGCTGCTGGCGTTCATCTCCCGGGTCGGCGGCTGGCTGGACACCCGGCCCGCCGACGACGGCGGCCGCATCGTCGCCGTCGCCGAGCCCTCCGTGATCCGCGCCGCCCTGGTCTACGCCCTGAAGGCGCCCCCCTCGACCTACTGGAACCTCGACGTCCGTCCGCTGTCGACGATCTCTGTCATCGGCCGCGCCGGCCGCTGGAACCTCCGCTTCGACAGCGTGTCCCCCTCGACCACGCGCGCGTAGTCGGTCGTGAGCACGAGGTCCTTCGCGGGGCCGCCGACCCGCCACACCGTGCGCCAGTGGTCGGTGTCCGCCACGGTGAACTCGCCCCGGTAGAGGTCCGCCGCGCACGGATGCTCGGCGACGTACCGCCCGGACGTCAGATCCAGGCCGTGGAAGGGCCGCCCGTCGGCGAACCGCACGTCCGCCGTGCCCGGCGCCGCACCCGGCAGGAACCGCAGCGTGCGTTCGGCGGGCCGTGGGACTCCCCGCCAGGTGAAGGTGCCCGACTCCTCGTGCAGCAGGCCGCCGCCCTCCAGCGGGCCGAAGACGGTGACCCCGTGGAAGCGTCCCTCGTCCCCGCTCGCCAGGTCCCGCACGGTACGCGTCACACACCACCGGCCGGCCAGATGCTCCAGTACGTCGGGAACGGGCCAGAACTCACCCATCGTCACCACACCCTTGACGGTACGCCGCGCACGACCCATTGACGCGCTCATGCCCCGTCTCTATCTTGCCGTTCGAAGTGCTGACCACTGTGTTGTACGAGCGACGACACGGCCGAGAACACCATGGTCTCCGCCGGCGACACCGCCTGGCACGACTACGACCTGCACGTGAAGGCCACCAAGAAGTCCGGCAAGGAGGGCTTCCTCGTGGCCTTCGGCGTCAAGGACAGCGGAAACTACTACTGGTGGAACCTCGGCGGTTGGAACAACACCCAGAGCGCCGTCGAACAGGCCGTGGACGGCGGCAAGTCCACGCTGGTCTCCAAGCCGGGATCGATCGAGACGGGCCGCACCTACGACGTCGACGTCAAGGTGCGCGGCCGTCAGGTCACCCTCTACCTCGACGGACAGGTGTGGGGCAGCTCCACCGACGACAAGCCGGCCGAACCCTTCCGGCAGGTCGTGACCAGGGACGCGAAAACCGGTGACCTGATCGTCAAGGTCGTCAACGCCCAGTCCTCGGCGGCCCGTACGGCGATCGACCTGGGCGGCGCCAAGGTGTCCGCCAAGGCCCGCGTGACCACCCTGGCCGCCGCGCCCGACGCGGTGAACACGGAGACGGCCACCCCCGTCGCCCCGGTGACGTCCACCTACTCGGGGGTCGCCGACAAGTTCACGTACACCTTCCCGGTGAACTCCGTCACCTTCTTGCGGATCAAGCAGCACTGACCGGGCCCGCCCGCGGGCTGCTGTCCGGCGACAGCGGCCCGCGCGGCACCCATTGGCCTGCTCATCATTTTCCGGTCACCTTTTATTCACCTGCCGGTCGAAAAATAATTGCACAGGGCGTCGGTCATGTATTCGGAATTCCCTCACCCACTTATCGGCGGCGGCACAACCAATCCGAAATCCGGTCCGTCTTAGCGGGCAAACCAGTGACACGTCAGAATTCTCCGGGGGCTTTCCAAGAATGCGACGCACCATCTTGCGCGCGGGCGGCGGCAGTGTCCGGCGGGCCGCCTCCCTGCTCGCGGCGGCCCTCACCGTCACCGCGTTATGCGTAGGCGACGTCATCGCTCGCAGTTATCCGTTCGGCCCCCGGACCCGGAGCGTCAACGACCTGGGCAATCAGTACGTGCCCTATCACGCGCACCTGTGGGACCTGCTGCACGGACGCGCCGACGGTGGACTCCTCGTCAACTGGCAGTCCGGTTTCGGCGCCAGTTTCCTGCCCGACTTCGGCACCTACCTCAGCAGCCCGTTCGCCCCGCTGGTGGCGGTGTTCCCGCGGGACGAGATCGACCTCGCGGTGTACGTCATCACCGTGCTGAAAACGGGGTGCGCGGCCGCCGCCATGGCCTTTCTTCTGCTCACTCTGCGCCCGGGCCGCTGGTGGGCGGCGGGACTGCTGGGCACCTCCTACGCACTGTGCGGCTGGAGCGTGGCGGCCGCCTCGTACAACCCGATGTGGCTCGACGGGCTCATCGCCCTGCCGCTGCTGTGCCTGGTCGGCGAGTGGACGCTGACCGGACGCCGCCCGTTGCTCGGTGTGCTGGTCGTCGCGGCCGCCTGGGCCGCCAACTTCTACACCGCCTACATGGCCACCCTCGGCGCCGGTCTGGTACTGCTGCTCCGGCTGCTGGTCGCCGGTCCTCCGCGTCGACGGGCGCTCGTGGCGGCGGGCCGCGCGGCCCTCACCTTCGCACTCGGCGTGGGCCTGGCCGCACCGCTGGTCACGGTGGTGTACTTCGGCAGCAAGCACGCCTCCCCGACCAGATTCCAGGACTTCGTACCGGCGACGGGCCAGGACCTGGCAGCCCGTCTGCTGCCCACGACCTACAGCTTCGCCACGCCGGCCGTGTACGTCGGCGTCATGGCACTGCTGCTCGCCCTGGCCCTGCCGTTCCACCGGGCGGTGCCCCGGCGGGTGCGCGTGGGATGGACGCTGCTGGTGGTCGCGGTGACGCTGTCGATGCAGTGGAACCCGACCCATCTGGCCTGGCACGCCTTCACCGCACCGCAGGGCAGTCCGTACCGCCAGGCCTTCGTCCTGTGCGCCCTGCTGGTCATCGCCGCGTGGCATGCGCTCTCGTACGGCCCGCCCGGCCGGCGCGCGCTGCTCGCCGCGAGCGCGCTGCTCGTGCTGATCGCGGCCGTCGCGAGCCGGAGCCATCTGGTACGCCCGTACGCCTGGCCGGTGCTCCTCCTCGCCGCCGTGGGCGCGCTGGGCGGGCTGGTCCTGCTGGCCGGACTCCAGGGCGGGCGACTCGCCTCCGGCACGCGCCGCACCGCGCTGACCGGGCTGGCCGTCGTACTGCTCGCCGGGGCGCAGTTCGGGGAGGCCACCGCCAACTCCGCGGCGACCACCCGGCAGCGGCTCGCGGGCATGGACAACTACGCGCCGTGGGGAGAGCGGCAGCAAGAGCAGTCGGAGGCGATCGCGAAGGCCGACGGCTGGCCCCGCTACCGTACCGACCCGGGCCGGGAACAGACCGTCGGCAACGACCCGATGGTGGTGGGCGGCCAGGGCGCCCAGTACTACAGCAGCCACACCTCCGACGTCCTCTACCGCCTGCTCACCGCTCTCGGGGCCGGCTGGACCTCGGGCGGCCGCAGCCCGCAGAGCCTGGACAACGCCGTCACGGACGCGATCTTCTCCGTCGGTGCGCGGGTGCACTCCCCGCCGGACCCGCATCAGACGTGGCCCCCGCAGGACGGCAGCCGGACGACCGTGTCCCGGCGGGACGTGCCGCCCCTCGTCACGGTGCGGCCGTCGGTCGCCGGCCCGCGCACGGGCGTCTCCGCCTTCGGGGCGTCGCCGTACCGCAACCAGGAGATGCTGCTCGGTACCCGTGTCTACAGCCTGCCCCGCCTCACCGTGCGGACCGCCACCGGCAAGCCCGCGCACGGCGGCGACGCCGCCCGTCCCGGACTGCTCGTCGGTCCCGCGGCTCGCGGCACCGGGGGGAGGCCGACGATCACGGCCCGGTGCCGGGCGGGCAGCGAGGCGTATCTGTGGGCGCCGCGCTTGTCGGGCACCGCGCGGCTGACCGGTGACGTGGCCGGCGGGCGGGCCGTGCGGTTCAGGTCCGACCCCAGTCGGCTCGCCGCCATGCAGCCGCTCGGCACCGTCCCGGCCTCCGGGCGCCTGCGGATCGAGCTGTCCCTGGACCGGGCCGGCCGCATCCCGAACCGGGCGGTCGGCTGCCTGGACACCGCCCGGCTGCACACCGCCGTAGAAGGGCTCAAGGCCGGCGGCGCCACCCGGGTGAGCGTCTCCGACGGCACCGTACGGGCCGAGCTCCCCGCGGGCAGCAAGGGAACCGCGATCGTGGCGGCTCCCCGGACAGCCGGCTGGCGCTGCGCCGCGGGCGGTGCCGCCGCCCGGCCGGCAGGGCAGTACTACGGCCTGATCGCCGTCCCCCTCGACGGTTCGTCGACCAGCGTCACCTGCACGTTCCACCCGCCCGGGCTACGGCTCGGCACGACGGTCGGGATGGCCTCGCTCCTGGCTCTGATCCTGCTCGGCTTCCTCGACGCCGTCCGCCGCAGGCGCGCCGTGGCGCCGTCGGAGCCACCGTCCACCACCGGACCGCGATCCGACGGCCGGCGCGCGCCGAACGCACCCGGTGACCTGGGCCTTCTTCGGCGGATGAGTGGAAAGCGGAGTGCGGTGGGAGCCGGTCGGCGGGCAGACTGACCTCCGCACCCGACCATCGCGAGGGCGAGACGCTGCACCGGGCGCCCACCGAACCGGGCGCCCGATTGCATAAACGTGCATCGAAACGTATAGTCATGCCATCCAGAGGAGGGTGACATGGCGGTACGTGCGGCGGTGGCCGGAGCGAGCGGATACGCGGGCGGAGAGATCCTGCGGCTGCTCCTCGCGCACCCCGAGGTCGAGATCGGTACCCTGACCGGCAACTCCAACGCCGGGCAGCGGCTCGGCGCGCTGCAGCCGCACCTGCTGCCGCTGGCCGACCGGGTGCTGGCCGAGACCACGCCCGAGGCCCTCGCCGGACACGACGTCGTCTTCCTCGCCCTGCCGCACGGGCAGTCCGCCGCGGTCGCCGAACAACTGGGGCCCGAGGTGCTCGTGATCGACATGGGCGCCGACTTCCGGCTGAAGGACCCGGCCGACTGGGAGCGGTTCTACGGCTCCCCGCACGCCGGCACCTGGCCCTACGGCCTCCCCGAACTGCCGGGTGCCCGCGCCGCGCTGGAGGGGTCCAAGCGCATCGCGGTACCCGGTTGCTATCCGACCGCCGTCTCCCTCGCGCTCTTCCCCGCGTACGCCGCCCATCTGGCCGAGACCGAGGCCGTGATCGTGGCCGCCTCCGGCACCTCGGGCGCGGGCAAGGCACCCAAGCCGCACCTGCTGGGCAGTGAGGTGATGGGCTCCATGTCGCCGTACGGCGTCGGCGGCGGTCACCGGCACACCCCCGAGATGATCCAGAACCTCAGCGCGGCGGCGGGGGAGCGGGTCACCGTCTCCTTCACGCCCACGCTCGCGCCGATGCCCCGCGGGATCCTCGCCACGTGCAGCGCGAAGGCGGTCCCCGGCGTGACCGCCGAGTCCCTGCGGGCCGCCTACGAGAAGGCCTTCACCGACGAGCCGTATCTGCACCTCCTGCCCGAGGGACAGTGGCCCGCCACCGCGTCCGTCCAGGGTTCCAACGCCGTTCAGGTGCAGGTCGCGTACGACGAGGCCGCCGGGCGCATCATCGCGATCAGCGCCATCGACAACCTGACCAAGGGCACCGCGGGCGGTGCCGTGCAGAGCATGAACCTCGCCCTGGGGTTCGACGAGACCACGGGGCTTTCCACGATCGGAGTCGCACCGTGAGTGTCACGGCAGCCAAGGGATTCACGGCGGCGGGTATCGCCGCCGGGATCAAGGAGAACGGCAACCCCGACCTGGCCCTCGTGGTCAACACCGGGCCGCGCCGCGCCGCCGCGGGCGTCTTCACCTCCAATCGCGTCAAGGCGGCACCGGTGCTCTGGTCCGAGCAGGTGCTGGGGGCCGGGCAGGTGTCGGCGGTCGTCCTCAACTCCGGTGGCGCCAACGCCTGTACGGGGCCGAAGGGCTTCCAGGACACCCATGCCACCGCCGAGAAGGCCGCCGAGGTCCTCGGCCGGGGCGCCATCGAGGTCGCCGTCTGCTCCACCGGCCTCATCGGTGTGCTCCTGCCCATGGACAAGCTGCTGCCGGGTGTGGAGAAGGCCGCCGCCCAGCTCTCCGAGCACGGCGGTGAGAAGGCCGCCATCGCCATCAAGACCACGGACACCGTCCACAAGACCTCGGTGGTGACCAAGGGCGGCTGGACCGTCGGCGGCATGGCCAAGGGCGCGGGCATGCTCGCCCCGGGCCTCGCCACCATGCTGGTCGTCCTCACCACCGACGCCGATCTGGACGACGCCACCCTGGACCGGGCGCTGCGGGCGGCCACCAGGGTCACCTTCGACCGGGTCGACTCCGACGGCTGCATGTCCACCAACGACACCGTGCTGCTGCTCGCCTCGGGTGCCTCCGAAGTCACCCCGCAGTACGAGGAGTTCGCCGAGGCGGTGCGCGACGTCTGCGCCGACCTGGGCCGGCAGCTCATCGGGGACGCCGAGGGCGCCAGCAAGGACATCAAGGTCGAGGTGGTGGGCGCCGCGACGGAGGAGGACGCCGTCGAGGTGGGCCGCTCCATCGCCCGCAACAACCTCCTCAAGTGCGCCCTGCACGGCGAGGACCCCAACTGGGGGCGCGTCCTGTCCGCCATCGGCACCACGTCCGCCGCCTTCGAACCGGACCAGCTGAACGTCGCCATCAACGGCGTCTGGGTGTGCAAGAACGGCTCGGTGGGCGAGGACCGCGACCTCGTCGACATGCGCTACCGCGAGGTCCACATCGTCGCCGACCTCGCCGCCGGCTCGGAGACCGCCACCATCTGGACCAACGACCTGACCGCCGACTACGTCCACGAGAACAGCGCCTATTCCTCATGAGCAATGTGACCAGGAAACACACCGCTCTGCCCAAGGCCCAGATCCTCATCGAGGCGCTGCCCTGGCTGGTCCGGCACAACGGCAAGACCGTCGTGATCAAGTTCGGCGGCAACGCCATGGTCGACGACGAACTGAAGGCCGCGTTCGCCCAGGACGTCGTGTTCCTGCACCACGCCGGCCTGAAACCCGTCGTCGTGCACGGTGGCGGCCCGCAGATCAGCGCCGCCCTCGACAAGCAAGGCATCGTCAGCGAGTTCAAGGCGGGCCTGCGCGTCACCACCGAGGACGCCATGGACGTCGTACGGATGGTGCTCGCCGGGCAGGTGCAGCGCGAGCTGGTCGGCCTGCTCAACCAGCACGGGCCGCTCGCCGTGGGCCTCACCGGCGAGGACGCGCACACCATCACCGCCACCAGGCACCAGCCCGAGATCGACGGCGAGTTGGTCGACATCGGGCGGGTGGGAGAGATCACCGACATCGACACGGGCGCGATCGAGGCCCTGCTCGCCGACGGCCGCATCCCGGTCGTCTCGTCGATCGCCCGGAGCCAGGACGACGGACATGTCTACAACGTCAATGCTGATACGGCGGCTGCGGCACTCGCTGCGGCACTGGGCGCCGAAACCCTCATGGTCCTCACCGACGTCGAGGGACTCTACGAGGACTGGCCGAACTCGGACGAGGTGATCAGCCGCCTCACCGCTTCCCAACTGGAGAAGCTGCTGCCGGAGTTGTCCGCCGGCATGGTGCCGAAGATGGAGGGCTGCCTGCACGCCGTGCGGGGCGGGGTCAACACCGCCCGTGTCATCGACGGCCGAGTCCAGCACTCCATCCTGCTGGAGATCTTCACCGACGAGGGCATCGGCACGATGGTCGTGCCCGACGAGCAAGAGGGGGAGTCGTCATGAGCAACGAGGAACTGACCACACGCTGGCAGGGCGCCCTCATGAACAACTACGGCACTCCGCGGCTGCCCCTCGTGCGCGGCGAGGGCGCCAGGCTGTGGGACGCCGACGGCAACCAGTACGTCGACTTCGTCGGCGGGATCGCGGTCAACGCGCTCGGCCACGCCCACCCGGCCGTCGTGGAGGCCGTGAGCAAGCAGATCGCCTCCCTCGGCCATGTCTCCAACCTGTTCATCGCCGAGCCGCCCGTCGCCCTCGCCGAGCGGCTGCTGCAGCTCTTCGGCCGGGACGGCAAGGTCTACTTCTGCAACTCCGGCGCCGAGGCCAACGAGGGCGCCTTCAAGATCGGCCGGCTGACCGGGCGGACCCACATGGTCGCCACCGAGGGCGGCTTCCACGGCCGGACGATGGGCGCTCTCGCGCTCACCGGCCAGCCCGGCAAGCAGGAGCCCTTCCGGCCGCTGCCCGGCGACGTCACCCACGTTCCCTACGGCGACGCGCAGGCGCTGGCCGCCGCGGTGACCGAGGAGACCGCGCTCGTCGTCATCGAGCCGGTCCAGGGCGAGAACGGGGTCGTGGTCCCGCCCGCCGGATATCTGAAGGCGGCCCGCGCGATCACCGCCTCCACCGGCTCCCTGCTCGTCCTGGACGAGGTGCAGACCGGCATCGGGCGGACCGGCAACTGGTTCGAGTACCAGGCCCACGAGGGAGTCCTGCCGGACGTCGTGACCCTGGCCAAGGGGCTGGGCGGCGGACTGCCGCTCGGCGCCACCGTCGCCTTCGGCCGCGCCGCCGAACTCCTCCAGCCGGGCCAGCACGGGACGACCTTCGGGGGCAATCCGGTCGCCTGCGCCGCAGGCCTCGCCGTCCTCGACACCATCGAGAACGAGGGACTGCTGGAGAACGTCAAGCGGCAGAGCGAGAAGCTGCGGGGCGGAATCGAGGCGCTGGGCCACTCATTGATCGACCATGTCCGGGGCGCCGGCCTGCTGCTGGGTATCGTGCTCACCGAGCCGCTCGCGCCGCAGGTGCAACAGGCGGCTCAGGAGGCCGGTTTCCTGGTGAACGCACCCGCCCCCGACGTCGTCCGGCTGATGCCGCCGCTGAACCTCGGCGACGACGAGGCGGACGCGCTTCTCCGGGCACTGCCCGGCATCCTCGACGGGGTACACGGGGACGGACGATCCGGAGAATGAGACGACGATGAGTCAGGCGCAGGACCAGGAGCAGCCCGGCGGACCGGCCGTGCCGCAGACCCGCACCGCCCGCCACCGCCGGATCGTGGACATCCTCAACCGCAAGCCGGTGCGCTCACAGAGCCAGTTGGCGAAGCTGCTCGCCGACGACGGGCTGAGCGTCACCCAGGCGACGCTCTCCCGGGACCTCGACGAGCTGAACGCGGTGAAGATCCGCAACGCCGAGGGCGACCTGATCTACGCGGTGCCCAGTGAGGGGGGCTTCCGTACTCCTCGGGCGCCGCTGGGGGAGTCGGCGAAGGAGGAGCGGATGCGGCGGCTGTCGCAGGAGCTGCTCATCTCTGCGGAGGCTTCGGCGAACCTGGTGGTTCTGCGTACCCCTCCGGGGGCGGCGCAGTTTCTGGCCTCGGCCATCGACCAGGCGGAGCTGCACGACATCCTCGGGACGATCGCTGGGGACGACACGCTGCTGCTGATCAGCCGGGAGCCGACGGGTGGGCAGGCCCTGGCGGAACACTTGCTGAGGCTGGCTCAGAACGGCCACTGAGTGGGGCGGTGGCGGTGGTACGCCGAGCCCACCTGGCTGCGGGCAGTCGTGCCGCTGGGGCGGCACGGGTGGGCGGTGGGGGTCCCCCCGCTCGAGCGGAGCCGAGAGTGGGGGAGGCACCCCGCCAAGCGCGGGTAAGCGAAACCCCCGCCCGCGCTGCAACCCCGGTCGGCTGGAGCCCCGGTCAGCCCAAACGGGCCGCCAACCCCCCGGTGCACCGCACCTCGTCACCCGCGGTGATCAGCAGGGCCTCCACCCCCGGCAGGGACTCCAGCCAAGCCAACCCCTCCCGCGAGCCCATCGCGAACGCGGCCGTGGCCCAGCAGTCCGCCCAGGTGAGCCGAGGCGCCACCACGGTCACGGCGACCAGGTCCGTGACTGCCGACTTCTGTGTGCGGGGGTCGACGATGTGCGCCCCCCGCTCCGCCGTACCGGACGTGGCCACGGCCAGCTCGTCCACTCCGGTGGAGGAGATCACCGCCGCCAGCCCACCCGGCCGCAACGGATCCGACACCCCGACCCGCCACGGCCGCTGCGGCTCGGGCGAGCCGAGCATCTGGACGTCTCCGCCGCCGTTCACACTCACGCCGCTCACCCCGGCCGCTGCCGAGATCCGCCGCGCGCAGCGCTCCGCGGCCCAGCCCTTGACGACTCCGGTCGGGTCGAGCCGTCCGCCGTACGTCATGCTGAACCAGCCACCGCTGACCCGCTCCGCCTCGGCCCCCAGCTCGAGCACCTCGGCGACCTCGGGATCGCAGTCGGCCACGGTCACCTCGCCCCGCACCAGCCGCGACACCTGGCTGTCCTCGCGGTAGGTGCTGAAGACCTCGTCGATCCGGTGCAGGCCGGCGACCGCCTCGTCGAGGGCCCGGCGCACGGCGCGCGGTTCCCCGCCGCGGACGTCGAAGGAGAAGACCGTCCCCATGACCTCCTCCGCGTGACGCACCGCGGCGGGGGCTTCCGGTGAGTCCGTCACCGTGTCAGCCACCGGCCTGGTCCAGCGCGGACTGGAGGGACTGTTTGTACCCGGTGCTGGTGTAGGTCGCCCCGGACACGGAGTCGATGTTCGCGTTGCCGGCGGCCATGGCTTCCTGGTTGAGCTTGGGCACGGACAGGGCGGTCTTCTGGTCGCTGGTGCCGCCCTTGGGCGCCTGCACCGCCTCGGCCTTGGTGATCTTGCCGTTCGCGAGGGTGATCCGGACCTGGACCTGCCCGTACGGGGTCTGGGCGGCCTTGCCGGTGAGGGTACGGCTCGCCTGGGCTGCGCCGCCGCCACCGGAGGAGGACGACGACCCGCCACCGCTCTGCGCGGACGACGCCTTCACCTTGTCCAGCGCCGACTGCAGCGACTTCTTGTACCCGGTGCTGGTGTAGGTTGCCCCGGACACGGAGTCGATGTTCGCGGTCCCGGCGGCCACGGCCTCCTGGTTGAGCTTGGGCACGGACAGCGCGGTCTTCTGGTCGCTGGTGCCACCCTTGGGCGCCTGCACCGCCTCCGCCTTGGTGACCTTGCCGTTCGCGACGGTCAGGCGCACCTGGACCGGGCCGTACTGGGTCTGCGCCACGTCACCGGTGACGGTGCCGGCGGCCGCCGCGCCGCCCTGCGGGGCCTCCTGTCCCGCCGCGGGCTGCTGCGGGGCCGCACCGGCCGCCGACGCGGAGGCCGGGTCCGTGGACGGCTTCAGCGACAGCAGCAGTACGACACCGGACACGGTGGCCGCGGTCGCGAGCATGACGCGCCGAACGGGGTGGCTCTTCCTCATGGTTGCTGGGCTCCTGATTTCCCGTGGGTTTCCCGACGATTCCCGTCGCTCACATCTCGAACGACTCGTGATGGATGCGGCGGGCGGGAACCCCCGCGCCGCGCAGTGCTTCGTACACTCCCTGCGCGAATCCGGGCGGACCGCACATGAAGACGTCGTGGTTCTCGATGTCCGGGATCTTCCGCTGGAGGTTCTCCGCGGAGATGTCCGGCCGCTCGCCCTCCGGGCTGTTGACCGCGTACATCAGCCTGGCACCGCGCTCCTTGGCGATGAGGGCCAGCTCGTCCCACAGGGCCAGGTCCTGGGTGGTGTTGGCGCGGTAGAGGAGGGTGATGTCCCCGGCCCCGCCCGGCAGCGTCTCGAACAGGGTGCGCATCGGCGTGATGCCGACCCCGCCCGCGACCAGCAGCACCTTGCCGCGGCTGCGCCGCTGGGCGGTCATCGCGCCGTACGGGCCCTCGGCCCACACCCGGGTGCCGGGCGTGAGCTCGCGCAGCCGGGCGGTGTGGTCGCCGATGGCCTTCACCGTGATCCGCAGCATGTCCGGGCGGGGCGGTGCGGACAGCGAGTACGGGTGGGAGCTGAACCGCATCCCCGGGGCCAGGAACCGCCACCGGAAGAAGTGGCCGGCCTCCGCGCCCATCCGGTGCAGCTTGCGCCCGCCGATCAGCACGGACACGATGCCCGGCGTCTCCTCGATGACCGCCTCGACCCGCATGCGGTGCCGGACGTTCAGCCGGATCGGGGTGATGATGCGGTACCAGATCACCAGCGCGGTGACCGTGCCGTACAGGGCGTACCAGAAGGTCTTCGCGGTCGGTTCGATCGCGAAGTCGTTGCCGGTGGTGATCTGGTGCCAGAAGGTCAGGAACACCGCGGCGTACGTGAACAGGTGCACGTGGTACCAGGCGTCGTACGGCAGCCTGCGGCGGACCACACCGATCGAGGTGAGACCGATGACCACGAACAGGCCCGTGCCGATGGCCGCCTTGCCCATGTCCGGGAGCTGGTTGATCGAGTCGATGGTCTGCTGGACGATGTCACCGAGCGACTTGCCCGCCTGCAGCGCGTAGCCCCACATGATGAGGAAGACGTGCGCGAAGACCAGGCAGAGCGTGTACCGGCCGCTCATCGCGTGCCAGCGGGCCACCCGGTCGGAACCCACCCGGCGCTCCAGCGCGGGCACCCGGGCCATCTGGAGCACGACCAGGGCCATCAGATACCCGGCGAGCAGACCGGTGATCCGGCCGGCGTTGAGAATCTTGCTGTTGTCGTCGGCGATGTTCGGCGTGTTGTGCCACCACAGCCACAGCACGCCCGCCGCGCCCGCCCAGACGGCGAGCAGCAGCGGGACGGCCGGGGAGCGGCGCGGACGGATGCGGCGCATCGTCTGGCGGCGGGCGGCACGTCCGCCTGCGATCGTGGTGGTCACGGTTCCTCCGTGGGGACTTGACCCTTGGCCCACAGATACGTGCCGTGACGGCCGAGTGTTCAGACGCCCACCGAGTCCAGTGCCGACTGGAGTGACTGGCGGTAACCCTCACTCGTGTACGTGGCTCCCGAGACGGTGTCGATGTCGGCGCTCTGCGCGGCCAGCGCCTCACGCCGCAGCTGGGGGATGGCGTAGCTGTTGATCTCCTGGTCGCGTGGGTTCTCCGTGGGGTAGGTCACCGCGGTCACCTCGGTGAGCTTGCCGCCCTTCACGGTGATCCGCACCTGGACGGGGCCCCACCGGGTCTGGACCGTGTCGCCGGTGGCGGTCTTGGTGCCGGTGGAGCTCGATCCGCTCGATCCGCTGGAGCCGTTCGATCCGCTCGACCCGCTGGAGCCCCCGGACCCGCCGGGGGACGCGCTCGCGCTGCTCGACGGCGCCGGGGACGACGCGCTCACCGTGATGCCGGGACTCTCGTGCGGCTTCAACGACAGCAGCAGCACCATCCCGGAGACGGTGGCGGCACTGGCCAGCACGATGCGGCGCAGGGGGCGGTTCTTCCTCAAAGCGTGCACTTCTACTGCCTCACAGCTCGAACGACTCGTGGTGGATGCGCCGGTCCGGGACCCCCGCGGCGCGCAGTTCCCGGTACAGCTCCTGGGCGAAACCATGCGGTCCGCAGATGTACACGTCGTGCTCGGCGAGAGCGGGAACCGTGGCGGCCAGCGCCTCGGCCGTGAACCTCGGGCGCTCGCCCCGCGGCCCGTTGAGCGCGTACAGCACCCTCGCCCCGCGCCAGTTCGCGATCGCCTCCAGTTCGCCGCCCAGGGCGAGGTCCTCGGCCGTACGGGCCCGGTAGAGGAGGGTGACGTCGCCGGGCAGCGTCTCGAACAGTGCCCGCAGGGGGGTGATGCCTACGCCACCCGCGATCAGCAGCGACCGGTGGCTGGTGGCCCGGTCGGCGGTCAGGGAGCCGTACGGTCCCTCCGCCCACACCCGGGTGCCCGGGCGCAGCAGCGGAACCGCCGCGCTGTGGTCGCCCAGCGCCTTGACCGTGATCCGCATGCGGTCCGGGCGCGGCGGCGCGGACAGCGAGTACGGCGTCGACGCCCAGCCCATGCCCTCACCGAGGAACCGCCACCGGAAGAACTGGCCCGGCCGCGCGTCCAGCTCGTCCAGCCGCCGCCCGCGCACCACGACCGAGTACACGCCCGGCGCCTCCTTGTGCACGGACTCCACCCGCAGCCGGTGACGCAGGTTGAGCCGCACCGGCGCGAGGATCCGGTACCAGATCACCAGGGCGGCCACGCCCAGGTACAGGGCGTACCAGGCGGCCGTGGAGACCGGCTTGCCGTTGAAGTCGTCGCCCAGCGAAAGCTGGTGGAAGAAGGCCAGGAAGACGGCGGCGTACGTGAGCAGGTGGACGTAGTACCAGAACTCGTAGCTGGTCCGGCGGCGCACGGTCCGCGCGGAGGTGATGCCGACCGCGAGCAGGATCACCGTGCCGGCCGTCGCCATCAGCATGTCCGGGTAGTCCAGGATCACCGTGACCGTCTCGTGCAGGATCGAGGCACGGTCCTGCGCGGCGTACCCGGTCAGGATCAGCACGACGTGCGCGACGAGCAGGCACACCGTGTACCTGCCCGCCATGGCGTGCCAGCGGGCCACCCGGTCCGAGCCGATCCGCCGCTCCAGCAGCGGCACCCGGGCCATCAGCCCGACCAGGACCGCGCACGAGTAGCCGCACAGCAGCCCGGCGATCCGCCCGGCCCCGGTCAGCCAGCCCTCGGTGCCGACCACCGAGCCGGTGTCCGCCCACCACAGGACCAGCACGGCCGCCGCCCCCGCCCACAACAGGGCGAGCAGCGGGCCTGCGGGGGAGCTGCGGGGAGCGGGCGCCACGGGGGGTGCCGTGCGCCGCTCGTACACGGTGGTCATGAGGCGTTCCTTTCTGCCGTTCGGTACGCAACTGTGCGCGACGGACCTCTGAGACAGCTCTGAGCAGGCCCTTTTCTCAGCGCACTCAGAGGAAACTCAGAGCTCCGGGCCGCACCTGGCGTACCGCGCAGGGGTGATCCTGGAAGGGAGATGAACACGACCCGCTCAGGCCGCCCGGCCCTCACCCGACCCGACGGCACACCGCTGCGCGTCCTCGTCGTCGACGACGACCCCGACCTCGCCGAGGTGCTCACCGGCGCCCTGCGCTACGAGGGCTGGGAGGTGCGTGCCGCCGGGGACGGCGCCTCGGCGGTCACCACCGCGCGCGAGCTCATGCCCGACGCCGTCGTCCTCGACGTGATGCTCCCGGACACCGACGGCTTCGCCGTGCTGCGCACCCTGCACCAGGTGAAGCCCGACGTCTGCGTGCTCTTCCTCACCGCCCGGGACGCGGTGGAGGACCGTATCGCGGGCATCACGGCGGGCGGCGACGACTACGTCACCAAGCCCTTCAGCCTGGAGGAGGTCGTCGCCCGGGTGCGCGGTCTGCTGCGCCGCGCGGGCATGGCACGGCAGCTGGACGAGGGGCCGCGGCTCGTCGTCGGCGATCTCGTCATGGACGAGGAGTCCCGTGAGGTGACCCGGGGCGGGGAACTGATCGAGCTGTCCCCGACCGAGTTCGAGCTGCTGCGCTTCCTGCTGCGCAACCCGCGCCGCGTGCTCAGCAAGGCGCAGATCCTCGACCGCGTGTGGTCCTACGACTTCGGCGGCCGGGCCCATGTCGTCGAGCTGTACATCTCCTACCTGCGCAAGAAGGTGGACGCGGGACGCGATCCCATGATCCACACGGTGCGCGGGGCGGGCTATGTGCTCAAGCCGGTGGTCAAGTGAGGTATCTGCGCCGCCTGCCCCGTCCCCGTACCCTGCGGGCCCGGCTCACCGTCGGCCTGGTGGTGCTGCTGGCCATCAGCTGCGCCGCGGTCGGGCTCGCCGCGGTGGTGGAGCTGAACGGCTTCCTCACCCAGCGCCTGGACCAGCAGCTCGAACAGGTCGGCGCCCGGTTCCCGCAGAGCCTGGAGCACGGCGGCAAGCTGCCGGACGACCACGACGGCGACGAGCACGGCGACGACCGCAGGCAGGCGACGGGCACCTTCGGCGCGCGCCTGGTGGACGGGAAGGTCACCAATGCGGCCGTCGTCCGCCCCGGCGGCATCGAGAACGTGATCGGCGAGCTGACCGGCAGGGACAAGAAGCAGCTCACGGCGGTCGACGCCGACGGCCAGGCCCACACCGTCGAACTCGCCCCCCTGGACGACTACCGGGTCAACGCGGTCCAGGGCCTCGACGGTGACGTCCTGATCGTCGGCCTGCCCCTGGAGCCGGTACAGGCCGCCGTCCACCGCCTGGAACTGGTCGCCGGGATGGTGTTCGGGCTCGCCCTGGCCGCCACCGGCGTGGTCGGCGCCCTCTGGGTGCGCTGGTCGCTGCGGCCGCTGAGCCGGGTCGCGGCGACCGCCGCCCGGGTCAGCGAGCTCCCCCTCGCCAGCGGCGAGGTCATCATGCCGTCGCGTGCCCCCGAGTCCGACCCGCACAGCGAGGTCGGCCGGGTCGCGGCGGCCTTCAACCGCATGCTGGGCCACGTCGAGGACGCGCTGACCAAACGGCACGCCAGCGAGGAGCGGCTGCGCAGCTTCGCGGCCGACGCCAGTCACGAGCTGCGCACCCCGGTCGCCTCGGTGCGCGGCCACGCCGAGCTAGCCCTGCTGCATCCGGGGCCGGTCCCGCCGGCGGTCACCCGGGCGCTCGGCCGTATCGCCGCCGAGTCCTCCCGTATGGGCGAGATGGTCGACGACCTGCTCCTGCTGGCCCGTCTGGACGCCGGCCGCCCGCTCGAACGTCTCCCCGTCGATCTCACCCACCTCGTCCTGGACGCCGTCACCGACGCCCGCGCGGCCGGCCCCGACCACCGCTGGACCATGGAACTCCCCGAGGACCCGGTGACCGTGACCGGCGACGCCCACCGCCTTCACCAGGTGCTGGGCAACCTGCTGGCCAACGCCCGTCTGCACACCCCCGCGGGCACCAAGGTGACGGTGTCCCTGGAGACCGACGGCGCGACGGCCCGCCTGCAGGTCCACGACGACGGCCCCGGCGTCCCCGAAGAGGTCCAGCCGGGAGTCTTCGAACGCTTCACCCGGGCCGAACACCGCCGCCGCACGGACGCTTCCGGAGGCGGAGCCGGGCTGGGCCTGGCGATAGTGGCGGCGGTGGTGGAGGCGCACGGGGGGAGCGTGGGCCTGGAGAGCAGGCCGGGGGCGACGACGTTCACGGTGCGCCTGCCCCTGGGCGACGTCAGTACCGGGTGATGTCCGTCGGACCGTCCTCCGTGCCCACGGCGATGTGCGGCCCCCTGCTGGGGTCGGCCCAGGCGAGGATCCGCCGCATCGCCTCCTCGGGAACCGAGACACAGCCGGCCGTCGCGCCCGGGCCGTCGACGTGCAGGAAGATCCCGGCCCCCCGCCCCCGCACCGGCTGCCGGTAGTTGAACCCGATGACGAGCGCGTGCGCGTACTGCCCCCGGTAGTCGACGAGGTGCTCGGACTCGCCGGCCCGGCAGTCGGCGGCCAGGGGCTCGGTCCACCGGTTGTAGGCGGCGGAGTCGTTGTCCTGGCACCACCAGGAGTCCGGGTGGACCGGGCGGTACGGCATCCTGGTCCCGGCCGGCGCCGCCTCGGTGCCGAAGGCGAACGGCAGGTCGTACAGGCCGGTCGGCGTCGTGTTGGTGCCCTGTTGCCGGGCGGTCCCTTCGACGAGCCCCTTCGTGCCGAAGCGGGCGGGGGCCGAACCCGCCCGCACCCACCGCCCGTGCCACAGGTCCCACCAGACGACCGTGCCCGTCGTGGAATCGGTGCGCGCCGCCTGAGCCGTGATCAGCTGGGTCCCGCCCCCGGTGTCCGCCATCCTGGCGGGCAGCGGAACGGGGCAGCCGCCGGACGCGGCACCGATCAGGAACACGGACGCGGACGCGAGGGCGACTGCAACGGGGCGCATGGTTCAGACGGTAGAGGGAGGCAGTGGCAACGGCAGCCCGGGTAGTCCGTCCAGGCTGGTGGCCACGTGGTCCTTCTTGCGGAAGTACTCGCTCAGTGAGGCGTCGTCCTCGCGGGCGAAACGCTTTCCGTGCAGGTCGCGGTCCGTCTCGTACGACATGAAGGGCACCGCGTATCCGCAGGTGTCCCGGACGAGTTCCGCGTGCACGACGATGATCGCGCGCAGGCCGTGCGGGGTCGGGTCGATGTCGGGGAAGTGGGTGAGCAGTTCCCCGAAGCGGGGGTCGTCGCGGAAGACCGGTTCGCCCCGGCCGTGCACCCGCACGATGTTCGGCGGCCCCTGGAAGGCGCACCACATCAGGGTGATCCGCCCGTTCTCACGCAGGTGTGCGATGGTCTCGGCGTTGGACCCGGCGAAGTCGAGATACGCCACCGTGTGCTCGTCGAGCACCGCGAAGGAGCCCTTGAGGCCCTTGGGGGAGAGGTTGACCGTGCCGTCGCCGGAGAGCGGGGCGGTCGCGGTGAAGAAGAGGGGTTGTTCCTCGATGAATGTGCGGAGCCTGCCGTCTATGCGCTCATAGGTCTTTCCCATGACTGCCGATTATCGGTGAACTCCGCTCGGCTGTACGAGACTTCGCGGCCACCAGGGCCGCCCCGGCCGGCGTTACTCGGGGCGGCCCCGGCTGCCTGTCACCTCACTTGTTGAGGGTGCAGGCGGCCAGCGCGTCCAGGCCGGTCGGCTTGGTCCCCTTACGGCCGATGGCGGTGGCGATGCGGTCGACCGTGGACTTCCGCTTGTCGGCCAGCGGGCCGAGGATCGCGTTCTGCACGAAGTTGGGTCCGCCCTGGCCGACCGTGTCCTGCAGTCGCTTGTTGGCCTCGTCGATCTGCGTCTGCAGCAGGGTGAGGTTGCGGTCCACCTCGGCCTGCGCGGAGGCGGGGATGTTGGCCGGGAGCTGCGACTTCACGTCGGGGCAGGTGATGGTGCCCGCGGCGGCGGCCCCGGCGTTGCCCGCGTTGCCGCCCGCGTTCTGGGACGCGTTGGCCCCGTTGTTCGCCTTGCCACCGCCCGCGTTGGCGTTGGCGTTCGCGTTGGCGTTCCCGCCCGCGTTGGCGTTCGCGTTCCCGTTGGCGTTCCCGCCGGCGTTGGCGTTCGTGCCGCCCCCGTTCAGCGTGCACGTCGCGAGGGCGTCCAGGCCGGTCGGCTTGGTCCCCTTACGGCCGATGGCGGTGGCGATGCGGTCGACCGTGGACTTCCGCTTGTCGGCCAGCGGGCCGAGGATCGCGTTCTGCACGAAGTTGGGTCCGCCCTGGCCGACCGTGTCCTGCAGTCGCTTGTTGGCCTCGTCGATCTGCGTCTGCAGCAGGGTGAGGTTGCGGTCCACCTCGGCCTGCGCGGAGGCGGGGATGTTGGCCGGGAGCTGCGACTTCACGTCGGGGCAGGTGATCGTGCCGGGGCTGGCCAGCGTGCGGGCGTTCGTGCTGCCGCTGTTGCCGTTGCTGTCGTCGGGCGTCCCGGCGAGAGCGGAGCCCGCGATGATCGCGCCGGACAGCGCGACGGCGGCAGCGCCGCCGATGATCGCGACGCGACGCTTGCTGTACTTCGGAAGAGCCCTGGACATGCGGATGCCTCACTTGGGTCAGGAGTGGGATTACTAACGCGGCGCCAGCGTTCGGTGGTCAGTACGTGAAAGCGGTTTCGTTTGTTCAACGCGTTCGACGATCTCTTTCAGATTGACGAATCATGCAGTGCTCTGCATAATCATGCACAACGCGGTCACCACCTTCGAGGAGCAACCCACAGTGAGCAGCAACAGCGGTGACGTACGGCTCTGGGGCGGCCGTTTCGCCGACGGTCCCGCCGAGGCCCTGGCGAAACTGTCCGCATCCGTCCACTTCGACTGGCGGCTCGCGCCCTACGACATCGCCGGTTCGCGTGCCCACGCGCGCGTGCTGCACAAGGCGAAGCTGCTCACGAGTGAGGAGCTCACCCGGATGCTCGCCGGACTCGACCAGCTCGAGGCCGATGTCGCGTCCGGCGACTTCGTCGGCACGATCGCCGACGAGGACGTCCACACCGCCCTGGAACGCGGCCTCCTGGAGCGCCTCGGCCCCGAACTCGGCGGCAAGCTGCGCGCGGGCCGCTCCCGCAACGACCAGGTCGCCACCCTCTTCCGGATGTACCTGCGCGACCACGCCCGGATCATCGGCGGCCTGATCGCCGACCTCCAGGACGCGCTGATCGGCCTGGCCGAGGCCCACCCAGACGTGGCGATGCCCGGTCGCACCCACCTCCAGCACGCCCAGCCCGTGCTCTTCGCCCACCATGTCCTCGCGCACGTGCAGTCCCTGTCCCGGGACGCCGAGCGGCTGCGCCAGTGGGACGAGCGGACCGCGGTGTCGCCGTACGGCTCCGGTGCGCTCGCGGGCAGCAGCCTCGGCCTGGACCCCGAGGCCGTCGCCGAGGACCTCGGATTCGAACACGGCAGCGTCGGCAACTCCATCGACGGCACGGCCTCCCGGGACTTCGTCGCCGAGTTCGCGTTCATCACCGCGATGATCGGGGTGGACCTGTCCCGGATCTCCGAGGAGATCATCATCTGGAACACGAAGGAGTTCTCCTTCGTGACCCTGCACGACGCGTTCTCCACCGGCTCGTCGATCATGCCGCAGAAGAAGAACCCGGACATCGCGGAGCTGGCGCGCGGTAAGTCGGGCCGCCTGATCGGCAACCTCACGGGCCTGATGGCCACGCTGAAGGCCCTCCCGCTCGCCTACAACCGGGACCTTCAGGAGGACAAAGAGCCGGTCTTCGACTCCTGCGACCAGCTGGAGGTGCTGCTCCCCGCCTTCACCGGCATGATCGCCACCCTCACCGTCCACCACGAGCGCATGGAGGAGCTGGCCCCGGCCGGCTTCTCGCTCGCCACCGACATCGCCGAGTGGCTGGTCAAGCAGGGCGTGCCGTTCCGTGTCGCGCACGAGGTGGCGGGCGAGTGCGTGAAGGCCGCCGAGGCCGAGGGCAAGGAGCTGGACGAGCTGACGGACGAGCAGTTCGCCAAGATCAGCACCCACCTCACCCCCGAGGTCCGCTCGGTCCTCAACGTCCCCGGCGCCCTCGCCTCCCGCAGCGGCCGCGGCGGCACGGCACCCAGCGCCGTCGCCGTCCAGCTGGCCGAGGTCAAGGCGGACGTGGCGGCCCAGCACGCGTGGGCGGACGCCAAGAACAAGCGGTAGCGCCGGGGGCGTGAACCCCCGCCTCACCGGGCAGACAGGGAGGCGGGGGGAACCATGGAGAACAACGCGCCGGGAATCCGTCGGCTGCTGAGCAGATTCCGCGCCGCTCTCGCGCTCTGCGTCCTACTGGCGGGCCTGAGCCTGGCGCTTCTGTCCAACGGCCGCGACGGTTTCGGCTGGGCCTTCGTCAACGAACTCGCTCTCTTCGCGGCGGCCGGTGTCGCCGTCCCCTTCTACTACGACCTGTTCCTGCGGGACGCCGAACGGCAGACGTTCCTCCAGGAGTTGGCCGGGGTCATCGACGAGCGGGCGCCCGCCGTCAACGGAGGGCGCGGCCTGACCGTCCACGCCGAGGGGCGGCTTGCCCCCACGGAGAAGGCCGACTTCCTCGAAGGGGCACAGGGGGAGATCGTCGAGGTCGGGGTGGCCCTGCGCAGCCTGACGAGCCTGTTCATCTCCCGCCCGGCCCGCGACTTCACCGAGCCGGTGCGCCGGCTGCTGAGCCGTGGCGTGCGGATCACCTATCTGGTGGCCGACCCGGAGTCGGCGCTGACCATCGAGTACGCCCGCAGTATCGGCGATCCCGACCTGCCCGCCCGGGCAGCCGAGTCCGCCCGTCAGCTGGCAGGAGTCGCACGGGACTTCGCCGCCGAAGGCCATCCCGGCCGGATGGAGGTGCGCTTCACCCGGCAGCTGCCCACGTGCTACCTGTCCCTCGTCGACCCCGACCTGGACACCGGGCGCTGCCGTACCTCTCCCTACCTGGCCGGTGTACGGAGAGCGGAATCGCCCGTGCTCGACATCGTCCGGGCGCACCAGCCGCAGCTGTTCGAGCGCTACGTGGCACACGTGCGGCACGCACAGGACGACAGCAGGCCGGTGGACGCGGACGCGTAGCCGCTCGCGGGTCTCCCGGGAGCCCGCTGTGTCCGCCGTCACCCGGCGGGTTACGTTGGTCCGGAGCAGCAAGGAGCCGACCGAACGGAGCCCCCCCCGATGCCCTTCGACCGACTGGCCTCGGCCACGACTCCCACCTGCCACATCGGCTTGGGCCTGGCCGCCGTCGGCCGGCCGGGCTACATCAACCTCGGCCGGGAGACCGACCTGCCGGCCGAACGCACCGTCGAGGCCCTGCGCGAGCGCACCCACCAGCTCCTGGACGCCGCCTACGCCCAGGGCGTCCGCTACTTCGACGTCGCCCGCTCCTACGGCCGCTCCGAGGAGTTCCTCGCCGACTGGCTGAGTGCCCGGCCGGACGCCGACGACGTCGTCGTGGGCAGCAAGTGGGGCTACACGTACACCGCGGGCTGGTCCGCCGACGCCGAGCGGCACGAGATCAAGGACCACACCCTCGCCACCTACGAGCGGCAGCGCGCCGAGACCGCCGGGCTGCTCGGCGACCGGCTCGACCTCTACCAGATCCACTCGGTGACCCCGGACAGCCCCGCTCTCGCCGACAAGGAGCTGCACGCCAGGCTCGCCGAGGCCGCCGCGCAGGGCCTCACCGTCGGGTTCTCCACCAGCGGACCGGCCCAGGCCGACGCCATCCGCGCCGCCCTGACCGTCACCGTCGACGGCGAACCCCTCTTCCGCACGGTCCAGTCGACCTACAACGCGCTGGAGACCTCCGCCGACCCCGCGCTCGCCGAGGCGCACGACGCCGGCCTCACCGTGATCGTCAAGGAGGGCATGGCCAACGGCCGGCTCGCCGAGCCGCACGCGCCCGAGGAGCTGAAGGCCGTGGCCGCGGAGACCGGCCTGGGCTGCGACGCGGTCGCCCTGGCGCTGATCCTCCGCCGGCCGTGGGCCGGGGTGGTCCTTTCCGGCGCGGCCACCCTGAACCAGCTCGCCTCCAACCTGCACGCCGCCGCCGTGGACCTCGACGAGGACCAGCTCGCCCGTCTCGCCACGCTCGTCGAGGAGCCGCGAGCGTACTGGGAGCACCGCGGCCGGCTCCCCTGGCACTGATCGAACAAGGCGGCCGGCCGGCCCGACCAGCGTTGATGGATCACGTGTGCCTCGTTTGAGACAAGAATGTCTCACTCGAGCTATGCTTGTCTCATGGCTGTCGACCGTGACCAGGTGCTGCGCAGCGCAGCCGCCCTGCTGACCCGCAGATCCACCGCGACCATGGACGAGGTCGCCAAGGCCGCCGGGATCAGCCGTGCCACCCTGCACCGCCACTTCGCCGGGCGTGACGCGCTCGTACGGGCGTTGGAGGCGCTCGGCATCGAGGAGTGCGACGCCGCGCTGGACGGCGCACGGCTCGACGAGGGAACGGCCGAGGAAGCCCTGCGCCGGTTCGTGAAGGAGATCGAACCGGCCGCCGGACTGCTCGCCTTCCTCTACAGCGAGAACCAGCTCTTCGAGGGCGAGGAGCAGCACGAGGGCTGGTCCCGGCTCGACGACCGCGTCTGCGCCCTGTTCCGGCGCGGCCAGCTCAGCGGCGAGTTCCGCATCGACCTCACCCCCGCATGGCTGACCGAGGCCCTCTACGGCCTGCTGGCCTCCGGCATCTGGGTCGTGCAGAGCGGCAAAGGCGCCCCCAAGGACTTCCATCACATGATCGTCGAGCTGCTGCTCGGCGGCGCGCTACGGAGAGAGGAACCATGACCAGCACCCTGCGGCCGGCGATCGTGACGCGGGAGGGGGAGAAGCGCCCGGGCCGCTGGCTCGCGCTCTCCGTCCTCGTGCTCGCCGTGCTGCTGGTGGCCGTGGACGCCACCGTCCTCGGCCTCGCCACCCCGTACATCAGCGAGGACCTGAAGCCCACCGGCACCCAGCTGCTGTGGATCGGTGACGTCTACTCCTTCGTCATCGCCGGTCTGCTGGTCTCCATGGGCAGCCTCGGCGACCGCATCGGCCGCAAGCGGATCCTGCTCGGCGGCGCGACCGCGTTCGGCGCGATATCCGTCCTCAACGCCTACGCCACCACGCCGGAGCTGCTGATCCTGGCGCGGGCGCTGCTCGGGGTCGCGGGCGCCACCCTGATGCCCGCCACGCTCGCCCTGATCCGCAACCTCTTCCACGACCCGCGCGAACGCAGCCTCGCCGTCGGCGTCTGGGGCGCCACCGCCTCCGCCGGCACGGCCGTCGGCCCCGTCGCGGGTGGTTTCCTGCTCGAGCACTTCTGGTGGGGCTCGGTGTTCCTCATCAACCTGCCGGTCATGGCGGTGCTCGTCCTCGTCGGCATCCGCACGCTCCCCGAGTACCGTGACCCGGACCCCGGCCCGTGGGACCTGATCAGCGTCGCCCTGTCCCTGGTCGGCATGATCGGCCTGGTGTACGCGGTGAAGGAGGCCGCCACCCACGGCTTCACGAGTGCCACGCTCGGCGTGGGCCTGCTGGGCGCCGCCGCCCTGTACGGGTTCGTACACCGCCAGCTCACCCTTCCGGCCCCGCTGCTGAACATGCGCCTCTTCCGCAACCGGGGTTTCAGCGGTGCGGTCGTGGCCGACCTGCTCACCGTCCTCGGCCTGTCCGGACTGGTGTTCTTCCTCTCCCAGTACCTGCAACTCGTCCAGGGCCGGCACCCGTTCGAGGCGGGGCTGGCCGAACTGCCCGGCGGCATAGGCGCGGTGGTGGCCGGACTGGTCGCGGGCCGAGCGGCCCGGCGCTTCTCGGTCCGTGCCGTCGTCTCCGGCGGCCTCGCGGCCATGGGGCTCGCACTGGCCGCGCTGACGACGCTGACCCGGTCGACCGGCTACCCGCTCATCGGCGCCGCGCTCCTGGTCGTCGGCGTCGGCGCGGGCTTCTCCTTCACGGTCACCGCCGACGTCATCCTCGCCGGAGTCCCCAAGGAACAGGCCGGCGCCGCGTCGGCGGTGTCCGAGACGGCCTACGAACTCGGCGCCGCCCTGGGTATCGCCCTGCTCGGCTCGATCATGACGGCGGCGTACCACGACTTCACCGCCCCTGCGGGCACCCCCGCGGCGGCACACGAGTCACTGGGCGCGGCGGTACGGGCGGCAGCGGACCTGCCACCCCACACCTCTGAGCCCCTCCTGGCCGCGGCCCGCGAATCCTTCGTACACGGCCTGCACCTGGCCTCGGGCTCGGGAGCGGTGGTGCTACTGGCGACAGCGGCGGCGGCGTGGTTCCTGCTGAAGGGGCAGCGCCTTGAAGACGCCGGGTAAGGACACCCACCCAGGTGCGCGGGGCTGCTCCGCCGCGGGGGCGCGACAAGCCCCCACGCACCCGCACTGGATTCGATTGCCGAACCGCCGGAGGCGCTAGGCAGCCTTCGCCTTCGTCGCGTACATATCCACGTACTCCTGCCCAGAAAGCCGCATGACCTCGGCCATCACGGAATCGGTCACGGCCCGAAGCACGTACCGGTCCCGGTCCATCCCCTCGTACCGCGAGAACTCCATCGCCTCACCGAAGCGGACGGTGACACGGCCGGGCCGCGGCATACCCCGCCCACCCGGCTGCAGCTTGTCCGTGCCGATCATCGCGAAGGGAACCACCGGCGCCCCGGTCATCAGCGTCAGCCGCGCGATACCGGTACGCCCCCGGTACAGACGGCCGTCGGGCGACCGCGTGCCCTCGGGGTAGATCCCGAAGATCTTCCCCTCCTCCAGCACCCGCCGCCCGGTCATCAGCGCGGCCACGCCACCCCGCCCGCCGTCACGGTCCACGGGGATCATGCCGACGCCGGTGAAGAACCACGCCATCAGCCGGCCCTTGAAGGTCTTGCCGGTGACGTACTCGTCCTTGCCGATGAAGAAGACCTGACGGTCGCACACCAGCGGCAGGATCATCGAGTCGATGAACGTGAGGTGGTTGCCGGCCAGGATGACCGGGCCGTCGCCCGGGATGTGCTCCACGCCCTCCACCTGTGGGCGGAACATCAGGCGCATGATCGGTCCGAGCACTGCCTTGATGAGCGCGAAGCGGGACAACGGTTCCTCCGATGTCAAAGGGGCCGGTATATGTCTGTGCAGGTGAGGACGATACTCGCGGGTCGCTGCGAAGCGCACATCGGGCGCGTCCGGTTCACCGAGGTCTTACGCACTGTTGACGCTGGTTTACCTGCGGTACCGCGCCGACGGCTGCCCGTAACGCGACCGCGACGATGTGACGGACCTCGCTTGCTTCAGCCTCGACCGGGCGCGTACCCGGGCCGCGCCGACCGAAGCCGACGGACTGTCAGATCCCGCCGCCTTTAGGCCATCCGGCGTCACCCACCTGTTCGGACCAAGGTCTCCCGCGGGTCATGTCCACGACCCTACGATCGGCCCGCACCGACGGGCGGACGGCAGGAGGGCCCTCATGGAAACCCGGAACCCGAACGGGCGGGACTCGAACGAGCGGGACGCGAACGGACAGGCGCACGGCACCGGACGGCGGGCGCTGCTCGGTGCCGCGGTGCTCGGCGCGGGCGGAGCCGCCCTGGGGCTGCCCGGCGTGGCCAGAGCCGCCGACGCGAGGACGTCCGGACACCACGGCGCGGGTCTGAAGAGCCTGCCCGTGCCGACGATCATCGGTCACCGGGGTGCCAGCGGCTACCGGCCCGAGCACACCTTCGGCTCGTACCAGCTGGCCCTGGACCTCGGCGCGGACGTCGTCGAGGCGGGTGACCTGGTGCCCACCAAGGACGGTCATCTCGTCTGCCGCCACGAGCCGGAGATCGGCGGCACCACGGACGTCGCCTCCCATCCGGAGTTCGCCGGCCGCAGGACCACCAAGGTCCTCGACGGTGTCTCCACCACCGGCTGGTTCACCGAGGACTTCACGCTCGCCGAGCTGAAGACGCTGCGGGCGGTCGAGCGCATCCCGGCCAACCGCCCGCACAACACCCTCTACAACGGGCGCTGGGAGATCCCCACGTTCGAAGAAGTCCTGAAATGGCAGGACGAACAGACCCGCAAGCGCGGCAAGCAGGTGTTCATCTACCCCGAGACCAAACACCCGACATACTTCCGCAAGCTGGGCCTCGGCCTGGAGGAGCGGGTGGCCAAGCTGCTGCGCAAGTACGGCAAGGACAAGCGGAACTCGCCGGTCATCCTGCAGTCCTTCGAGCCGAGCAGCATCCAGCGTCTGAACACCCTGGTCGACAACCCTCTCGTCGTGCTGCTCTCCACGGCGGACAGCCGTCCCTGGGACTTCGTCGAGGCGGGCGATCCGCGCACGGTGGCCGATCTCATCACGCCGAAGGGCCTCAGGGAGATCGCCGGTTACGCACAGGGCATCGGTCCGACCCTGGACCTGGTCATCCCCAAGGACGCGAACGGCAAGCTCACCACGCCGACCACCCTGGTCAAGGACGCCCATGCCGTGGGGCTGATCCTGCACCCGTACACCATGCGCAACGAGAACCCCTTCCTGCCCGCCGAGTTCCGCAAGGGCAGCGGCGCCGACGCCTACGGTGACGCATTCGGTGCGTTCAAGGCGTACTTCGCGACCGGCATCGACGGTGTGTTCACCGACAACGCCGACACCGGTGTCCTCGCCCGCGCGGACTTCGTCAACGGCTGACCCACCCCGCACCCCGTTCGGGGAGACTCGCGGCCGCCCCGGCAACCTGCCACCGGGGCGGCCGCGTCGCACTGCACATGACGCACGACCTGGTTGCCTCCCTGCGCCCGCTCCTCACCGCCGAAGCCTCCGCCGAGGCACATGCCGCCGGAGCCGAGCCGGGCGACCTGGAACAGGCGGTCTGGCTCCGCCTTCTGGAGCGGCTGGAGAGCGACGGGCCGCCGACCGACCCGCAGGGCTGGCTGCGCAGGGCCGTCCGCGCCGAAGCACGCCGCAGCCGTCGTACAGCCCGTCACGAACGCCCGTACGAGGACGAACCCGCCGACGACAGCGGCCGTGACCCGGAGCAACTGGCGCTCGCCGCGGCCCGGCGGCGTGCCCTGCGCGACGCGGTGCGCCGGCTTCCGGGCCGCTGTCCCCGGCTGATGGAGGTCCTGTTGTCGGCACGGGATCTCACCTACCGCGAGATCGCGGGGGAGTTGGGTATCTCACAGGGCAGTCTCGGCCCGGAACGTTCCAGATGTCTGGGATGTCTTCGACGTTTGCTGGCGCCGGAGGTTGCGGCCCGCAAAGTGCGGGGATAGGAGTGAGGAACGACCGGTGATCAGGTGAGCGGGAGGCGTGCGCACATGGGCATGAGCGTGACCATCTCGGTGGCGACCGAGCAGGACGCGGAGCAGATCTTCAAGCTCCAGTACCTGTGTTTCCAGAGTGAGGCCGCGCTGTACGGCAACTACCGCATCGACCCGCTCGTCCAGAGCCTCGACTCGGTCCGCCAGGAGGTCGCCTCCGACTGCGTCTTCGTCGCACGGCTCGGTGACGAGGTGGTCGGCTCGGTGCGCGGCCGGATCACCGAGGGCGGCGAGGCCTGCATCAGCAGGCTCTGCGTCCACCCGCGCCTGCAGGGCCACGGCATCGGCGCCAGGCTGCTGCGCGCGGCCGAGGAGGCCCTGGCCCAGGAACGCGGCGCCACGAGGTTCCGCCTGCACACCGGCCACCGCAGCGAGGGCAACCTCCGCCTGTACCGCCGGGTCGGCTACCAGACGGTGGGGACGTCCAAGGGCACCGACGGAGTCGAGATGATCGTCCTGGAGAAGCAGGCCGGGACGTACGCGGCTACGGCGTGACCGTGCGGGACTTGCGCAGCCAGTAGATCGCGGACAGCGGCAGCAGTACCGGGATGAAGACGTAGCCCATGCCGTAGTCGGACCAGACGGTCGCGTCCGGGAAGGCCGACGGCTCGGCCACGGTCCACGTACCGACGATCAGCACCCCCGCCAGCTCGGCGGCACAGCACACCAGTGCCGCCCTGCGGGCCGTCTCCCCGCCGTGTACCAGTGTGTACGTGATGAAGCCGTAGACGACACCGGCCACCGCCGACAGCGAGTAGGCGAGCGGCGCCCGGTCGAAGTCCGTCGCGATCTGGTACGCGGAACGGGAGACCGCGCCGACCACCATCACGCCGTAGAACCAGACGAGCAGCATCCCCGGACCGCTGATGAGCCGCTTCCGCGCCGGTTTGTCCTGAGCGGTGTCCACGGTCATCCTCCCCAGATGTCATAGAGCCGCACCTCGAGCACGGCCAGCACCACGCCACCGGCGGCGGCCGTCACCGAGCCCCAGCGGGTCCGCTCGGCCAGCGACATGAAGCCCGCCGCCGGCACGCAGGCGAAGGCGCCCAGCAGATACGCCACGAAGATCGTGGTGCCCTGTTCCGGCTTCTCGCCCCGCGCCAGCTGCACGAACCCGATCACCAGCTGCACCACGGCCAGCAGCGAGACCACGGCCATCCCGATGAAGTGCCAGTCCTTGGTCGGCTGGTCGCGGTAGGCGGCCCACCCGCACCACGCGGCGAGCAACAGCGCGGCGACCCCCGTCACCAGCGTCAGGACATTGAGCATGCGGCGACCCTATTACGAGCCGAACCGTCCGCTGCGCGCGGGCCGCCCGTCGGCCGGGGAGCACGGGGCTCGTAGGGTCTGGACCATGACGATCCACGCGCAAGCCCTGCTCTTCGACAACGACGGCACCCTCGTCTCCTCCCTGGACTCCGTGGAGCGCTGCTGGACGCGATGGGCCCAGGAGTACGGGATCACCGCGGAGGATTTCAGGCGGGTCGAGCTGCACGGACGGCCCGCGGTGGAGATCGTCGCCGACCTGCTGCCCGCCGGTCTCGTGCAGGAGGCCGTCGCCCGGGTCGAGCAGCTCGAGGTCGAGGACGTACCGAACGGAGGCGTCCACCTCCTTCCCGGTACCGAGGATCTTCTCGACTCGCTGCCCGCCGACTCATGGGCGGTCGTCACCTCCGCCACCCGGCGGCTCGCCGAGGCCAGGCTGGACGCCGTGGGCATCCGGCCCAAGTCGCTGATCGCCGCCGACGACATCACGCGCGGCAAGCCCGACCCCGAGCCCTACCTGCTGGCGGCCCGCCGACTGGGCGTGGACCCGGCCCGCTGCGTCGTCTTCGAGGACGCCCCCGCGGGACTCCAGGCGGGCCGCGCCGCCGGGATGACCACCGTGGCCTTGACCACAACCCATCAGGCCCACGAGCTGGTCGCCGACCTGGTGGTCGAGAACCTGTCGGCCCTCTCCACACTGGTCACCGACGGGGGAATCCGGATATCCGCCCGCGACTGACCCGGCACCGACCCCGGACCGTGACTGTCCATGGCTGTCCAGCATGCGGACAGTCGCGGACTGTCAGGACCGTACGTCTGGTTTACTGATCGCATGACCACGACGAGCTGCCGCACCCCTGCGACCGAGGCGACCATGACGCCCGGTGCTCGTTGTATGTGTCGAACCTGCCGAATGTGCGCCTTCTAGAGGGCCCCTGCACCACCCCCGAGCTCGCGCCCCGAAGCGAGCCGGCGCGGCACGTTCGTACGCCGTGAGCCGTACGTGACCTGAGCCGCGCCCCGCGCACATGTTCTCTTCCGGTTCCATCGCCAACCGCGAGAACCGTGCCGCGTCCCTGAACGAATGCACCCGTGCCCGGGCACATCCACGCCCGCGCACTCGACAGTGACGGAAACCCACGTGATCACCACATCGGGCCTCACCAAGGTCTACCGATCCCGCGGCCGGGAGGTCACCGCCCTCGACGGCGTCGACCTGCACGTCCGCGAAGGCGAGGTGTACGGCGTCATCGGACAGTCCGGCGCCGGCAAGTCCTCGCTCATCCGGTGCGTCAACCTGCTGGAGCGCCCCACCGCCGGCACGGTCACCGTCGCCGGACAGGACCTCACCGCCCTCGCCGGGCGCGGACCGCGCGCCGGCCGGGAACTGCGCCAGGCCCGCAGCCGGATCGGCATGGTCTTCCAGCACTTCAACCTGTTGTCCTCCCGGACCGTCCAGGACAACGTCGAGCTGCCGCTCGAGATCCTCGGCAAGTCGGGGAAGGAACGTTCCCGCAAGGCGCTGGAGCTGCTCGACCTGGTGGGCCTCGCCGACAAGGCGAAGGCCTACCCCGCCCACCTCTCCGGCGGACAGAAGCAGCGCGTCGGCATCGCCCGCGCCCTGGCCGGCGACCCCAAGGTGCTGCTCTCCGACGAGGCCACCAGCGCCCTCGATCCGGAGACCACCCGATCGATCCTGACGCTGCTGCGCGACCTCAACCGGGAGCTCGGCCTGACCGTCCTGCTCATCACCCACGAGATGGACGTCGTGAAGTCGATCTGCGACTCCGCCGCACTCATGGAGAAGGGCCGCGTCGTCGAGTCCGGCACGGTCAGCGAACTCCTGGCCACCCCGGGTTCCGAACTGGCCGCCGCGCTGTTCCCGGTGGGCGGCGAGGCCGCCGGCGCGGACCGCACCGTCGTGGACGTCACCTTCCAGGGCGAGGCCGCCACCCAGCCGGTCATCTCCCAGCTCTCGCGCACCTACAACATCGACATATCGATCCTCGGCGCCGCCATCGACACCGTCGGCGGCCTCCAGGTCGGCCGCATGCGCATCGAACTGCCCGGCCGCTACGAGGACAACGTCGTGCCGATCGGCTTCCTGCGCGAACAGGGACTGCAGATCGACGTCGTCGGCAACGAGGGCCATGAGCTCGCACTGGTGAAGGAAGGTGCCAAGTGACCTGGAACGAGATGCAGCCCCTGCTGTCCCAGGCGTGTTGGGACACCCTGTACATGGTCGGCTGGTCGACGCTGATCGCCGTCGTCGGCGGACTTCCGCTCGGCATCCTGCTCGTGCTCACGGACCGGGGCGGACTGCTCCAGAACCTCGTCGCGAACAAGGTCATCGGGCAGATCGTGAACGTCGCCCGGTCCATGCCGTTCATCATCCTCATGGTCGCCCTGATGGACTTCACGCGCTCGATCACCGGAACGACCATCGGCCGTGAGGCCGCCATCGTGCCGCTCGCCATCGGTGCCATCCCCTTCTTCGCGCGTCTGGTCGAGACGGCTGTCCGCGAAGTGGACGGCGGGCTCGTCGAGGCCGTGCAGTCGATGGGCGGCAACACCTGGACGGTCGTGCGCAAGGTACTCGTACCGGAGTCCCTGCCCTCCCTGATCTCGAGCACCACCACCACGATCGTCGCGCTCATCGGCTACTCCGCGATGGCCGGCACGGTCGGCGCCGGAGGCCTCGGCGACATCGCCATCCGCTACGGCTACCAGCGCTTCGAGACCCAGATGATGTGGATCACCGTGGCGATCCTCGCCGTCGTCATCTCCCTCATCCAGTTCGCCGGCGACTACGCGGCCCGTTCCCTGCACCACCGCGGCGGCCGCTCCGGACCCGCGCCGAAGCTCCGCCTGCTCAGGGCCGAGGAGCCGGCGGCGGCCGACATCAGCAAGGTCGCCTGACCGCACCACGCCCCCTCCGCAGCCCCCCGCACACCCACAGCGGGGTCGCACCACCCCAGGAAAGGCACTTTTCGTGCGTAACACCGCCAAGCTCACCACTGCCGTCCTCGCCGCCGGAGCCCTCACCTTCGGGCTCAGTGCCTGCGGCTCGGGCAAGGACTCCGCCGCCGATTACAGCGGCCCGCTGGTCGTCGCCGCCAGCCCCACCCCGCACGCCGAGATCCTGAACTACGTCAAGGACCACCTGGCGAAGAAGGCGGGCCTCGACCTGCAGGTCAAGGAGTTCCAGGACTACATCGTGCCGAACACGGCCACCGAGGACGGCTCGGTGGATGCCAACTACTTCCAGAACCAGCCCTACCTGGACGACTTCAACAAGAAGCGCGGCACCGACATCGTGCCCGTCGTCACGGTGCACCTGGAGCCGCTCGGCCTGTACTCCCACAAGGTCAAGAAGGCCGACGCCCTCAAGAGCGGTGCGACCGTCGCCGTCCCCAACGACGCCGTCAACGAGGCGCGCGCCCTGAAGCTGCTCGCCGCCAACAAGCTCATCACCCTCAAGGACGGCGTCGGCAACGAAGCGACCCCGCAGGACATCACCAAGAACCCCAAGAACCTCAAGTTCAAGGAGGTCGAGGCGGCCCAGACCCCGCGCTCCCTGGACGACGTGGACGCCGCGGTGGTCAACGGCAACTACGCCATCTCCTCGGGCCTGAAGCCCGCCAAGGACGCGCTCGTCCTCGAGTCCCCGAAGAACAACCCGTACGGCAACTTCCTCGCGGTAAAGAAGGGCAACGAGAAGGACCCGCGCGTCAAGAAGCTGGCGGGGCTCCTGACCTCGCCCGAGGTGAAGAAGTTCATCGACGACAAGTACCAGGGTTCGGTCATCGCGTCGTTCTGATCCCATATCACCACGCACGGGGTCCGCTCCTTCACTACGAGTGGACCCCGTTGTGCGGCCGAGTGATTTCATGCTGCATGCTGGGCAGTTCAGCAGTCCCCTGTTTTAGGTTGCAGCGGTTCTACCGAAGGTTACGGAGCGGCGCATGACGAGCACCTTCCCCAGCATCTCCATCAGCACGGAGCGGTTGGTGCTGCGTCCCCTCGACGAGGACGACGTCCCCGCCCTGGCCGAGATGATGAACGACGAGCAGGTCGGGGCCTGGACCGACGTCCCCCAGCCCTACACCGAGGAGCAGGCCCGCCGCTGGATCGGCGAGTACGCCCCCGCCGAGCGCGCCGCGGGGCGCGGCCTCGACCTCGCGGTCACCGAATTCCTCACCCAGCGCCTGGTGGGCATCGTCCAACTGACCAAGACCAACTGGCACATCCGGTCCACCGAACTGTCGTACATAATCGCCCCCTGGGCCCGCGGCGAGGGATACGCCTCCGAGGCCGCCCTCGCCACCGCCCAGTGGCTGCTCGGTGACCAGAAGTTCGAGCGCATCGAACTGCGCACCGCCGCCGGCAACACCGCCTCCCAGCAGGTCGCACAGAAGATCGGCTGCATCAGCGAGGGCGTCCTGCGCAACGCCTGCATAGCCCGCGTCCGCACCGAGGACGGCACCTGGACCGACGCGCGCACCGACTTCATCGTGTGGAGCCTCCTCCCGGAGGATCTGGAGGGCGCGGGCGAACAACTCGCCGACACCGGCGGTTTCACGTCGTTCTCCGACTGGAACTGACGAGACCCGAACGGCGGGAACGGACCGGACGGAACCCACGGCAGCCCGCCCGCCGCGCGCCCGGCAGCTCCACCAGGTACCCTCACGGAGCCCGCCTGTGGGCGCCCGTACGCTGACGACCTGCGAAAATCTGGAGACTGACGACGATGGCCGACCGGGTCACGGTGATCGGCTGGGACGGCTCGCCGCTGACCGCAGCGGCACGTTCCGCGCTCGGCGCCGCCACCCTCGTGGCAGGCGCGGCCCACCACCTGGAGCTCCCCGAGGTCCCCCGCGCCGCCGAGCGCATCCGCCTCGGCAGCGTTCCCCTGGCCGCCCGCCGCATCGCCGCCCACCGTGGCACCGCGGTGGTGCTCGCCGACGGCGACCCCGGCTTCTTCGGCGTCGTACGGACCCTGCGCGCACCGGAGTTCGGCCTCGAGGTCGAGGTCGTGCCCGCCGTCTCCTCCGTGGCCGCCGCCTTCGCCCGCGCCGGCATGCCCTGGGACGACGCCCAAGTGGTCGTCGCACACCGGCGCACCCTGCGACGCGCGGTGAACGTGTGCCGCGCCCACACCAAGGTCGCCGTGCTCACCTCACCCGGCGCCGGACCCGCCGAACTCGGTCTGCTCCTGGACGGGGTCCACCGCACCTTCGTCATCTGCGAGGAACTGGGCACCGAACGCGAGCGGGTCTCCGTCGTCACCTCCGACAACGCCGCCGACCACACCTGGCGCGACCCCAACGTCGTCATCGTCATCGGCGGCACGGCCGGCCCCGCCGCCGCGGGGGACGGGTGGATCGCCGGCCGTGAACCGGGCTCGGGCCCACGCGGCTGGGTACTGCCCGACGAGGCGTACGGCGGCGGGCTCGGCGAGGGGGAGGCCGATCTGCTCCGCGCCGCCCAACTCGCCCGCCTCGGACCGCGCGTCGGCGACCTGGTGTGGGACATCGGCTGCGCCAGCGGCGCGTTCGCCACCGAGGCCGCACGCGCGGGCGCCGCCGTCATCGCCGTGGACCGGGATCCGCAGGCCTGCGCCCGCACCGAGACGGCCGCACGACGCTTCGGCGTGCAGCTCCAGGTCGTACGCGGTACCGCCCCACACGTGCTGGAGAACCTGCCCGAGCCGGACGTGGTCCGCGTCGGCGGCGGGGGAGCGGACGTGGTCTCCGCGGTCGCCGACCGCCGCCCCCAACGCATCGTCACCCACGCCGCGACCCGCGACGCCGCCGAACTCGTCGGCCGGGACCTGACCGAGCACGGCTACCGGGTCGAGTGCGCCCTGCTGCAGTCCGTCGAACTCGACACGCGGGCCTGGACGGAGACGGAGCGGAGCGTTGCGTTCCTGCTCAGTGGGGTACTGGCCGATCGCGCCCCGTGATCCGGTTGTCGTACCGCTCGCGGTAGGCTGGCCGATCGTTGTACCGCACCCGGTGGTCCGGAAATTCGTTCGCCAATGTCCGGAAAACCCGCCTGTTTTGGGACGGGTGTGGTACGGCAGAACCGGAGGACGCGCAACGTGGCGCAGTCCACAGCGGGCTGTCGCGGATCAAGCTGTCGTGACGGCGGTACGGCCGGGACAATGCCACTGAATGGCTTTGTCGCCTTTTCCGGGCGGGTCGTTCGTGCCGCTGGGCACGCATGCTCGTTCTTCACTGCGGGGCGGTCGGTGCGCCGTTCCGGATGAGCTGGTCGTAGGGAGCACTAACCGATGGGCGAGGGGTACGCATGACGGACACCGGCCAGGTCCCGGGCGAGGGGCTGCCGGAGAGCGCAGGCATGGTGGAACAGCCGGGCGTCTCCGCACACGGCGCGTACACCTACCTCTCCGAGACCACCGCCGAGGACGAAGACCTGCTGCTGCCGGGCGCCCAGGGCGCATGGGGCAACGAGGTACCGCCGCCTCCCCCGGAGCCGGTTGTGGAGACCGTCCACGAGCCGGAGCCGCACGAGAGGGACGGCCGCGACAGCGGCTCCGTCGACCTCGGCGGCGTACGCCTGCCCGAGACCGGCCCCGTGTCCGTCCCGCCGTCCCCGATCCTCTCGGTCCCGCACGACCCCGCGACGGCCCCGGCGGTCCCGAGACGCCCCCTGCACCTCGGCCCGCCGATTCCCGACGCCTCGGCCAGCCCGGTCCGTTCGCTCGCCGACCGCGGTCCCGCCGGGACACCCGTACGGCAGCCCGGTCCGCCGGCGCCCGGCCCCGAGTACCTCGACGCGCAGCCGTTGCGTGACCTCGCCCCGCAGGGCGCGGCGCCCTGGGGCGCGGCTCAGACGGAGCCCCAGGCGGCGGCCCAGGCTCAGGTGAGCCCCCCGGCGGAGGCTGCCGAAACGGTTGTTCCGGCCTCCGACCCGGGCACCGGCCCCTCCGGACCGGCCCAGGCCACCCTGGCCAGGCTCGCCGCGCAGGCCGCCACCGCGAGTGCCACGACCGAGGCCGCCGCTGCCGCCGCGCACGCGGCGGCGCAGGAGGCGGGCACCGGGCCGGTCGCTCAGGAACCGGACCCGGCGCAGGGCGTACATGAAGCCGCCGGGGCGTACCCGGCAGCCGCAGACGAGGGCGCCGAGGCGGCCCACGCGCCCGATGCCGCACAGGGCTCCGAGCCCGCACAGGACCCGGAGGCCGTCTCTGGCGCCGGTGCCGCACCCGCTCCCGCTCCCGAAGCCGTCCAGGGCCCGGAGGCCGTCCACCTCGCGGAGGCGGTGCCTGGCCCCGAGGACGCCGAGCCCGCCCCGGACGCCGAGGCGATCGAACAGGCGCCCGCGCCGCAGGACCTCCCGGTCGACGGGGAGGCGGAGGCGCCCGGCGAGCCGCTCCCGGAAGTCCCCGAAGCCCCGGAAGCTGCCGCAGCCCCCGAAGCCGTCGAAGCCCCGGAAGCTTCCGAAGCCCCGGAAGCTTCCGAAGCCCCGGAGGCCGAGCAGGCGCCGGTGCTGGAAGAGGCACAGGTCCAGGAGGCTCCGACCGGAACTCCGGAGACCCACCAGCCCGTCGAGGCTCTTGAGCCCGTCGAGCCCGTCGAGCCCGTCGAGCTCGTCGAGCCCGCGGTCCACGCCGCCGACGTTCACCCAACCGCCGAGGCCACCGAAGTCCCCGAGGCCGCTGAGACCAGTGACGGCGTCCAGGCCACGGAGCATGTTCCGTCGCCCGAGGACACGCCGGTGCCGGACACCGGGGCCCGGTCAGGCGTCACCGCTCCGGAACCGGTTCAGGCAGCCGCGCCCGCCGCCGAGCCCCCGCAGGCCGAGCCGGGCCCGGCCGCTCAGGGTGCCGCCGTACCGACGGCACCCACCGGCCACGACGTTCCCGAGCAGGTCCAGGGTCCTCGGTCGGAGCCCCAGTCGGGGCACCCGTCGGCGGGTGACCAGGCGCAGCCCACCACCCTCGTACCGGAGCAGTCGCACGCCGGGCCCCAGGCCCCGGAGGCCGGCCCCGCAGAGCCGGGCACCCCCGACGCCGCCACGCCTGAGCCCGTGCACCCCGAGGGGGGCACCGAGCCCCGGACGTCGGCCCCCCAGCCGGCCGACGAGCCCGCCACCCCGCCCGTCCGGGCGCCCGAGCCCGTCGCCGAATCCCCGGCTCCCGCCGCCGAGCAGATCCCCGCCCAGGCCGACCCCGCCGCGGCGGTCGGCAGCGTGCCCGCGCAGCCGCAGCCGGACCAGCAGCCGGGGGCGTTCGTGCCCGTGCAGGGCTCCGTGCCGGACAGCCCCCACCTCGCCACGGTCCCCGCCCCCCGGGAGGCCGACCACGCGCCGGCGCACCGGGACGAGGGGCCCTACCCCGACGTCGTACAGCACGCGGAGGACCTGGACACCAGGGCCGCCGACCAGGAAGAGAGCACGGCCGAAGTGGCAGAAGCACGACAGCCCACCGGCCCGGCCGCGCCCGGCTACGACGACGCCGAGCGTGAGGCCGTGCTCAAGGTGATGCGCGAGCGACGCGACATCCGCAACGGCTTCCGCAGCGACCCGATCCCGCACGAGGTGCTGCTCCGCGTCCTGGAGGCGGCCCACACCGCGCCCTCCGTGGGCCACTCGCAGCCCTGGGACTTCGTCGTCATCCGGTCCGCCGACACCCGGCGCAGCATGCACGAACTGGCCATGCGCCAGCGCGACGCCTACGCCAAGTCCCTCCCGAAGGGCCGGGCGAAGCAGTTCAAGGAACTCAAGATCGAGGCCATCCTCGACACCCCGGTGAACATCGTGGTCACCGCCGACCCGACCCGCGGCGGCCGGCACACCCTGGGCCGGCACACCCAGCCGCAGATGGCGCCATACTCCGCCGCGCTCGCCGTGGAGAACCTCTGGCTCGCCGCCCGCGCCGAGGGCCTCGGCGTCGGCTGGGTCAGCTTCTTCGACGAGCGCGAGATGGTCCGCGCTCTCGGCCTGCCCGAGCACCTGGAGGTCATCGCCTACCTGTGCGTCGGATACGTCGACGAGTTCCCGGACGAGCCCGAGCTGCTGCAGGCCGGCTGGTCCAAGCGGCGCCCGCTGTCCTGGGTGGTGCACGAGGAGACGTACGGCCGCCGGGCCCTGCCCGGCGAGGACCCGCACGACCTGCTCGCCGAGACGGTCTCCCAGATCCGCCCGCTGGACGCCAAGGCGCTCGGCGAGGCCTGGGAGCGCCAGAAGCGGATGACCAAGCCGGCCGGCGCGCTCGGCATGCTGGAGATCATCTCCGCGCAGCTGTCCGGTCTCTCGCGCCAGTGCCCGCCGCCGATCCCGGAGCCCGCCGCCGTCGCGATCTTCGCCGGCGACCACGGTGTGCACGCCCAGGGCGTCACCCCGTGGCCGCAGGAGGTCACCGCACAGATGGTGGCCAACTTCCTCGGCGGGGGAGCGGTCTGCAACGCCTTCGCGAGCCAGGTGGGCGCCGAGGTCTGCGTCGTCGACGTGGGTGTGGCCGCCGAACTGCCCGCCACGCCGGGCCTGCTGCCCCGCAAGGTCCGCGCTGGCACCTCCGACATGACCACCGGTCCCGCGATGACCCGCGAGGAGGCCAAGCAGGCCATCGAGGTGGGCATCGAGACCGCCCGCGACCTGGTGGCGGCCGGCAACAAGGCCCTGCTCACCGGTGAGATGGGCATCGCGAACACCACCGCCTCCGCCGCCCTGATCTCCGTCTACACGGGCGCGGACCCGTCCGAGGTGACGGGCCGTGGCACCGGCATCAACGACGAGACGCTGGCCCGCAAGACCGAGGTGGTCCGCCGCGCCCTCGAACTGCACAAGCCGGATCCGGCCGACCCCATCGGCGTCCTCGCGGCGATCGGCGGCTTCGAGCACGCGGCCATGGTCGGCCTGCTCCTCGGTGGCGCCTCGCTGCGTACGCCGGTGATCCTGGACGGCGTCAGCGCGGGTGCCGCCGCGCTGGTCGCCCGCGCGATCGCCCCCGAGGTGCTCGCCGCCTGCATCGCTGGCCACCGCAGTGCCGAACCCGGGCACGTGGCCGCCCTCAACAAGCTCGGCCTGCGCCCCCTGGTCGACCTCGACCTGCGCCTCGGCGAGGGCACGGGCGCGCTGCTCGCCCTGCCGCTGGTGCAGAGCACGGCCCGGGCGATGCACGAGGTGGCCACGTTCGATTCGGCGGGGGTGACGGAGAAGTAGGCCCCAGCAGCGGCGGTCCGGTGTTCAGCCAGCGGACCCCCGCGCGGCCTGCCCAGCCCACACCATAAAATCCGCACGTCAGGGCCGCTCCGACGCAGCAGCGGCCCACCAGCACCGCCTGCGCGAGGAGCCGTACCTCATGGCCGAACACCCCGCCTACCCCGTAGGCCTCCGCCTCACCGGACGCAGGGTCGTCGTCCTCGGCGGCGGCCAGGTCGCCCAGCGCCGCCTTCCGGCACTGATCGCCGCGGGTGCGGACATCCACCTCGTGTCCCCCGAGGCGACCCCGTCCGTCGAGGCCATGGCGGACGCGGGCGAGATCACGTGGGAGCGGCGCCCCTACGCGGAAGGCGACCTCGCGGACGCGTGGTACGCCCTGATCGCCACCAGCGCCCCCGAGGCCAACACCGCGGCCTCCGCCGAAGCGGAACGCCACCGCGTGTGGTGCGTCCGCTCCGACGACGCCGACGCTGCGACCGCCTGGACCCCGGCCACCGGCCACAGCGAGGGCGTCACCGTCGCCGTGCTCACCACCGACGTCCGGGGCCGCGACCCCCGGCACACCGCCGCGATCCGCGACGCCGTCGTGGAGGGGCTGCGCGACGGCACCCTGGTGGCACCGCACCACCGCACCCGTACCCCCGGCGTCGCCCTGGTCGGCGGGGGCCCCGGCGACCCGGACCTGATCACCGTCCGAGGCCGGCGTCTCCTGGCCGAGGCCGACGTCGTCATCGCCGACCGCCTCGGTCCGCGCGACCTGCTCGCCGAACTCCCCTCGCACGTCGAGGTGATCGACGCGGCGAAGATCCCGTACGGTCGTTTCATGGCCCAGGAGGCCATCAACAACGCGCTGATCGAGCATGCCAAGCAGGGCAAGTCCGTCGTACGCCTCAAGGGAGGCGACCCGTACGTCTTCGGCCGGGGCATGGAGGAGGTCCAGGCGCTGGCCGAGGCCGGGATCCCGTGCACGGTCGTCCCCGGCATCTCGAGCTCGATCTCGGTGCCCGGCGCGGCCGGCATCCCGGTCACGCACCGGGGTGTCGCCCATGAGTTCACGGTCGTCAGCGGCCATGTCGCCCCTGACGACGAGCGCTCCCTGGTCGACTGGCCGTCACTGGCCAGGCTCACCGGCACCCTGGTGATCCTGATGGGCGTCGACAAGATCGGGAAGATCGCCGAGACGCTCGTCGCCCACGGCAAGTCCCCCGAGACGCCCGTCGCCCTGGTCCAGGAGGGTACGACGGCCGCGCAGCGCCGCGTCGACGCCACCCTCGCGACGGTCGCGGACGCCGTGCGCACCGAGGACGTGAAACCCCCGGCGGTCATCGTCATCGGCGAGGTGGTCGCGGTGGGAACCACCCCCTCCGTTCTCCTGCCCGAGTAACCGCGGGTAACCCACCCGTTCCGAGCCGTTGGCACCGCAACCAGGACAAGGCAGTATCGCTCTGTGGCCGATCTCATCACCGTTGAGGACCCCGCCGACCCGCGCCTGCGCGACTACACGGGCCTGACCGACGTCGAGTTGCGCCGCAAGCGCGAACCGGCCGAGGGACTGTTCATCGCCGAGGGCGAGAAGGTCATCCGGCGGGCCAAGGAAGCGGGCTACGAGATGCGCTCGATGCTGCTCTCGGCCAAGTGGATCGACGTCATGCGCGACGTCATCGACGAACTCCCGGCCCCGGTCTACGCGGTGAGCCCCGAGCTCGCCGAACGGGTCACCGGCTACCACGTGCACCGCGGCGCCCTCGCCTCCATGCAGCGCAAACCGCTCCCGACGGCGGCCGAACTGCTGCAGGACGCGCGCCGAGTCGTGATCATGGAAGCGGTCAACGACCACACCAACATCGGCGCGATCTTCCGGTCGGCGGCCGCCCTCGGCATGGACGCGGTACTCCTGTCTCCGGACTGCGCCGATCCGCTCTACCGCCGAAGCGTCAAGGTGTCGATGGGCGCCGTCTTCTCGGTGCCGTACGCCCGCCTCGACACCTGGCCCAAGGGCCTGGAGTCGGTCCGCGAGGCGGGCTTCAGCCTCCTCGCGCTCACCCCCGACGAGAAGGCGAGGACCCTCGACGAGGCGGCCCCGCACCGGATGGACCGCGTCGCGCTCATGCTGGGCGCCGAGGGTGACGGGCTGTCCACCCAGGCCTTGGTCGCCGCCGACGAATGGGTGCGCATCCCCATGGCCCACGGTGTCGACTCCCTGAACGTCGGCGCGGCGGCCGCGGTCGCCTTCTACGCCGTGGCCACCGGCCGCCCGGAGGCGTAGACCTCAGCGCGCCCGACGTATCCCCGGCGCTGCTCCATCGCTGAAGGCCATGCCGCGCGGGCGCAGAGCCGTCAGCCGGGCTGGATGGTGATGGTGCAGAGGCGCTTGGTGGCCCGGGTCAGGGCTACGTACAAGTCCCTTTCCCCACCGGGGCGGGCCATGGTGATTTCCTCGGGGTTCATGACGACGACCCCGTCGAATTCCAGGCCGCGTGCTTCGGACGCCGGCACGATGCGTGCGTGGTGAGCGATGCCCCGGGCCGTCAGCTCGCTCACCCTGGTGTCCGCGCAGATCACGCCCAGAAGCTCGCCCGGGTGCGCGGTGCTCTGGGCGCGGAGTTCCGAGACGACGGCGGCGACCAACCCGTTCGGAGGTGTGGTCACGGTGCGGGGGCTCTCACCGCTTCGCAGCGACCGTGTGGGTTGCTGGTCCGGAGCGATCCGCGTGAGCAGGTCCCGGACGCTCTCCAGGATCTCCTGCGTGGTGCGGTAGCTGACGGTCAGGTCGTGCAGTTTGAACCGCCCTCCGACGTGAGGGCTCAGCGCTTCCTTCCAGTCGCGTGCTGTCGCGACCGGGCCTGCCTGGGCGAAGTCACCCACCAGCGTCATCGCCCTTGCCGGGCAGCGGCGGACGATCATCCGCCACTGCATGGCGGTCAGTTCCTGCGCCTCGTCGACGACGACGTGCCCGTACGTCCGCTCGGGGGGACCGTCGACCAGGCTCGCCGCCTCGTCCAGCAACGGCACATCGGCATCGGTCCACGGGGCGTCCGGACCGCGCAGCAGAAGGGACCGCTCCTGCGCGGTCAGGCGGGGCAGGAACTCGGCGAGAGCGTCGGCGTTCGTCAGGAGCGCCTTCACGAGGTCACCGGGTGCCAGCCGCGGCCACAACATCTCGACCGCTCGGTCGACGCCGACGTCGTCGAGGAGATCGGCCCGGATGGCGTCCAGGTCCAGCTCGTGGACCGGACCCGAGTCGGCCGCACCTTCGGCACGGCGCTCGGCGGCTCCCGTGAACCGGTCGAGGTTGATGCCCGTCATCCTTTCGGCATCGGCGTCGATCTGCTCCAGGAGGTCGCCCATGTCTTGTTGCATGGCGTCGGTGACGGCGTCGACCAAGAGCTCTTTGAACACCTGGCGCGCGGGGTTGTGCCCCGGTGCGGCTGCCACGGCGGCCTCGCGTGCCCTGGCGACCTCCTCGCCGGAGAGGCGAACCAGTTCCTGTCCGACCCGCACGGTGAAGTCACCGGCGGGGGCTTGGTGGACGCGCAGCAGACCGGAAAAGGCGTCGGCGAGGTCGGAGCCGCCCTTGAGACGCGCCGTATCGAACGGGTCCACCGCGTCCGTGGACACTCCGGCCAGTTCCCGGCACGTCGCCAGAACGACGTCGTTCTCTCCGAGCGAGGGAAGGACCTGGGAGATGTAGTCGAGGAACCGGGCGTTCGGGCCCACCACCAGGACACCCTGCTCCGCGGCGCGCGGGAACGCGTACAGGACATAGGCCGCCCGGTGCAGGGCGACCACCGTCTTGCCGGTGCCGGGACCGCCCTGCACCACGGTCACCCCGCGGTGGGCGGAGCGGACGATCTCGTCCTGCTCGGCCTGCAGCGTCGCGACGGCCGCGCGCATCCTGCCCGTACGCCGTGCCGACAGAGCCTCGGTCAACGGGCCGTCCCCCACGACGTCCTCGTCGGTGGGGGCGGTCCCGTCCAGCAGTTCGTCGCTCACCGAGACGACCGTGCGCTCCTCCAGGCGAAGGTGCCGGCGCCGCCGGAGGTTCATCGGGTGGACCGGTGTCGCCTCGTAGAAGGGCCGCGCCGCGTTCGCGCGCCAGTCCACGAGCAGAGGCAGGTCGTCCTCCTCCGTGTGCAGTCCGATCCGCCCGATGCGCAGGACCGTGCCATCCGTCCAGTCGATGCGCCCGAAGACCAGCCCCTTCTCGGCGCCCTCCAGCCGGCCGATCTCCTTGGCCAGACGCTCGGCGGCCGTTTCTCTCTCGTGCGCCTCACCTGCGCTGTCCGCCGGAGCCTTCAGCACCTTCGCTCGCTGTCCTTGCGCCTCGGAAAGCCGCTCGGTGAGCAACTCGTACAACGAAGACACATAATCCTGCTCCGATGCAACCGCACGGACAGCGGGATCATTCATTTTCGACAACAGGGGGCTCCTTCGATTGGAGCCACACCATACGGTCAAGGTTCCCTGAAGATAAGTCTTGACTTACCTGGCGAAGTTATGTCCCTGCGGCTGAAATCGCGCTCGGGAAAAGGGAGACATCTGGTCTCTTCGTCTGGCGGCCCGACCGGCGGCACGCTGCTGTTGGTCGCGGTCGCCCCAGAGAACGGATCGGTTGATTCTCACCCCGTTCGCCGCCGCGACGCCCGGCGTGTGGCCGAAGGAACGTTTCACGATAGGCGGCCGACGCGTCCAATGGCCCCGTTCAATTCAGGGGTTCGCGGCGGCTCGAATCCCATCGGATCCGACGGTGATTGCGGACAGGATTTGGTGACTGGTTTTGGTGACGAGTTTTGGTGACAGATAAGGTTCCGATTAACCGCACGAAGGGGCCCTCGGTGGCGAACCTGATCTAATTTCCGATGAAGTACCTGGGCGGACGTCCCAGCACCGGAGACCGCGGTCACCCTCGTCGGCTCGCTACTCCCGCAGATCCGACGGCGGCAACGGCACAAGCGCATGCCGCGCGTGTACGACGCTCCCGGCGCCGCCCAGCCCGCGCGCCGGCCCCTGGCAGCCCTGGGCCGCCGCGATGCCGAGCGCGACCAGCAGGGTCACCACGACGAACACGAACAGCCGCTGCCGCAGCAGCCGGGGGTTGGCGGGCCGCCGCCCGGTTCCCGTGGGCCGCGGACGTCCGGGGCCACCGCGCTGACCGGGACGCCCCGCGCCGCCGGACCGGGTGGTGCCCCGCGAGGCGGGGGTCGCCCGCCCGCCGCCGGTACGCGACCCGTCCGACCGTGACGGCACCCCCCCGCCACGCGGCAGACCGCTACCGCGCGGCGGCGTGCCGCCCGCGCCGCCCCGCACGGGCATCCCGCCGCGTGCCGCCGGGGTGCCCTGCGAGGGCGCCGGTCGCCGCTGCGCGCGCTGCGCCTCCGGATAGGTCTCGGCGAGCCGCCCGGTGGGCCGGTCCGCCTCGGCGGCGCGCGGCGCGGGCGGCCGGACGGCGGCCAGGCCATGCGCCTCGCGCGCCGCGATCTCCTTCAGCCGCAGCGACAGCTGCAGCGTGCTCGGCCGCTCCTCGGGGTCTTTCGCCAGACAGGCGCGCACGAGCGGCGCGAGCGCGTCCGGCACGCCGTGCAACTGGGGCTCCTCGTGCACCACCCGGTACAGCATCACCTCGGAACTGCCGTGCCCGAACGGGGAGTCACCCGTCGACGCGTACGCCAGGGTCGCCCCCAACGAGAACACGTCCGTGGCCGGCGTGACCGCGGCGCCGCGCACCTGCTCGGGCGCGAGGAAGCCGGGGGAGCCGACGGCCGTGCCGACGTGCGTGAGCGTCGAGGCGCCGGTGGACCAGGCGATGCCGAAGTCGATGATCCGCGGCCCCTTCGGGGACAGCAGGATGTTGGACGGCTTCAGGTCCCGGTGCACCACCCCGGCCTCGTGCACCGCGACCAGCCCCTCGGACAGGGCCGCCCCGATGGAGGCCGCCTCGGCCGCACCGAGCGGGCCCTCGTCGGCGACCTTGTCGTGCAGGGAGGGACCGGGCACGTACTGCGTGGCGAACCACGGCCGTTCCGCCTCCAGATCCGCCGCCACCAGCCGCGCCGTACACCCGCCCCTGATCCGCCGCGCCGCCGAGACCTCACGCGCGAACCGCGACCGGAACTCCTGGTCCTCCGCCAGGTCCGGCCGGATGACCTTCAGGGCGACCCGCTGCCCCTTCTTGTCGGAGCCCAGGTAGACAACCCCCATGCCGCCCGCGCCGAGCCGTCTGTGAAGCCTGAACGAGCCGACGACGCGCGGGTCCTCGCGCCTCAGGCGCATCATCGCCATGTTCATCCCCGCTGCCCGGTCCGTGTGACGTGGCACAGCTTACGTTTCCACGGCCCGCTGCGCGCAGAGGCCGCGCCCTCTCGCCTCGATGGATTGTCAGTGCGGGGCGGGAGACTTGAGGAGTGGTCAGGGAGCGGTCACGAACCGCGCCCTTGGCCACCCAGTGGCCTCAACCATCCATCCTGGAAGGGGGATTGGACGCGTGAAGGGTGACCGCGTGGAGATAGTCGTGGACGCGGGGGACGCGACACGGACGTACGAGGTGGTCGCGAGCCGGGCGGGTCGTCGAGTGGAGACGGCGGTACGGCGGGGTGCGGTCGAAGTGAGCGAAGTCACTCGGTGGGGGTCCCCCCCCTCGCCCTTGAGGCAGTGGGGGAGGCGGCGTGGTCCGCACGGCCCGTTTCATGGCGGACAGGGTCCTGGCCCTGGTCGAGCAACCGGTGCCGCGCGAGGACAGCTCGGAAAACCAGGGACACTCCGGGCGTCCCCTCCGGGAAGACCCCGAGACGTAGGGCCGCATCTCCACCCAGGGGAGTACTCCGCAGGTGACGGCTCATCCTTCGGGAGGCCCGTCAATCGGTACGACGGCATGACGCCCGTCGTCGCCGACCCGCCTAGATTGGGGGTCAAGCGGCGGGTGCAGCACTCGTCCCCCGAGGTCAAGACACCCGCCGCTGCCAAGGACAACTGAAACGGTCAGGAGAGGGACCATGGCCCACACGGCTCCGCGGACACTCATCCGCACACAGGCACGCAGCGCGCGCCCCCGCCGTACCGGCCGTCGCCACCCGCTGGTGGCGACCGCGATGGTCCTCCCCCTGGCGGCCCTGCTCGTCTACGCCTTCGGCGGATGGGAAGCAGTGGTCACACAGGCGTCGTCCGTGGGTGTGATGCTGGGGCGCTGAACAGCGACCCCAGGCCCGGAAGAGCGGTCCGGGCGGGGACATCCACCCATGAAACCCCGTGGGGACGGGGGTGCGGCGGACGGCACAGATGCCGGCGCAGCTGGGGAGCTGCGCCGGCATAACCCCTGCCCCCTGAACCGGCGCGCGCTTTCGCGGACGCGGTTGCTGTGGTTGGCCGCGCTACCCGTCCCACGCAGCCGCGGGCAGTCGTGCCTCCCCCAGTGCCTCGAGGGCCTGGGGGGACCCCCAGGGCGGCACGCGTGGGCGGTGGGGGTCCCCCCGCTCGAGCGAAGCCGAGAGTGGGGGAAGCACCCCGTCAGCGCCGGGCCACGCGCCCCCACCCGCACGGAGCCCGGGCAGCATTCGACCCCGGCCCACCGCGCACCCACGTACCCTTCGCAGAAACGTCGCCGCGTTCCAGAGGACCCCGTGACCGCAGACCTCCTGCTGCCGCAGCTGACCGAGAAGGTCACCGCCGCCGCCCACCCCGGCGGAGCCCCCTGTGCCTGCGGAACCGCCCCCGTCACCCTGGCCGACCGCCCCGACGTCACCGTCGTCCGGCACGCCGGAACCGTCGCGAAGGCCCACGCTCCGGACACGGACCCCGCGGAGCTGACCCTGCGCCTCGCCACCGCCGCCCGCCTGCCGGGCATACTCCTCGCGCCGATCGGCCCGGCCCCGGTCACCGTGAACAACCGGCTCGTCACCTTCTGGCCGTACGGCACCTCCGTGGACCCGGACGACCCCGACGCCGCCCCCTGGGAAGCCGCGGCCACCCTCCTCGCCCGCCTCCACCAGGCGCCCGTGCCCACCACCGCACCCCCGATGCGCGGCCCCGCCAAAGCCGCTCGTGCCCTGGCCAGGCTCCGGACGGCCCTCGCCGGGGAAGACCATCCCGCCGCACGTCCCGTTCTGCGCGCCTGGGCCGCCCTCCCCGCGTGGGCCCGCGCCGAGGCGCCCATGCCCGGCACCGCCGCCCTCTGCCACGGCGACCTCCACTTCGGTCAGCTCGTCCGGCACCCGGCCCCGGACGGCTCCTGGCGGCTCATCGACGTCGACGACCTCGGGGTGGGCGTCGCGGCCTGGGACCTGGCCCGTCCCGCCGCCTGGTACGCCTGCGGACTCCTCCCGCCCGACGAGTGGGCCCGCTTCCTCGCCGCCTATCGCGCCGCGGACGGCCCGGCCGTGCCCCCGGACGGGGACCCCTGGCCCGCCCTGGACGTCCCGGCCCGTGCCCTCACCGTCCAGACCGCCGCCCTGGTGATCAGCAAGGCCCGTGCCGCGGACCGGCCGCTGGACGAGGTGGAGCAGTCCGTCGTCGACGCCTGCGCGCGGATGGGTTCCGTACCGGCCGAGTTGTCGCACGGATTCCCGAAGTAGGGTGCAACCGACCGGGGCCGCACGGAGTCTGTCCTGGGGAAACGCGAAGCAGGACCAACCGGCGAGGAGTTGAGCCGATCAATGAAGTGCCCCAAGTGCCACGCGGAGATGCACACGTACAACCGCAACGGCGTCCAGATCGAACAGTGCAGCGGCTGCCGCGGCATCTTCCTCGACTACGGTGAGCTGGAGGCCCTCACGCGCCTGGAGTCCCAGTGGTCCCAGCCCGCCCCGCCGCCTCCGCCCGCCCCGCAGGCCTACCCGGCTCCGCCGGCGCCCGCCTGGGGCGCTCCGTACGGCGGCGGTCATGGCGGTCACGGGGGCCACTACGGCGGTCACGGCGGCCACCACCGCCACAAGAGCTTCGGCCACATGCTGTTCTCCAGCTGACCCGCCGTCCACCGGCAGCCACCGGGTGCACGACGAAGCCCCCGACCGTACGAGACGGCCGGGGGCTCCGGTGTGCGTGGACGATACTGGGATTGAACCAGTGACCTCTTCCGTGTCAGGGAAGCGCTCTCCCGCTGAGCTAATCGTCCTGGGTGCTGCGTGCGCGATACTGGGATTGAACCAGTGACCTCTTCCGTGTCAGGGAAGCGCTCTCCCGCTGAGCTAATCGCGCGGGTACGGATCTTGCCGAAGGTGTCGGCAGATCCCGTGGACGATACTGGGATTGAACCAGTGACCTCTTCCGTGTCAGGGAAGCGCTCTCCCGCTGAGCTAATCGTCCATGGAGGTGGAGACGGGATTTGAACCCGTGTAGACGGCTTTGCAGGCCGTTGCCTCGCCTCTCGGCCACTCCACCAGGAGTGTGTAGGGGACCGGGAAGTCCCCTCTCCTTCGAGCGGACGACGAGGTTCGAACTCGCGACCTCAACCTTGGCAAGGTTGCGCTCTACCAACTGAGCTACGTCCGCCTGTCGTTTCGGACCGCTTGCGCGTCCCGGCGACGTGTTGAACTCTAGCGGATTCCCGGGCCAGCACAAAAACGCGTTTGCGCAGCGTGCTGCGCTGCGCCCGGGAGACGCCGTGGTCAGGCCGCCTGCGGGACACCTCAGGGTCTCCCGCGCGACACCCGCCATAGACTCGGCCGTGTGCTCCACCTGCCCCCTCTCGCCCGCTTCGGCGACCGCGTCGCCACCGGTCTCCTCGATGTGACCAGCGACCCGGCGGCGCTGGACTCCACCGGCTTCTGGGCCGTCTGCGCCGACTTCGAGGGCCGTCTGACCTGCGCCCGCTTCGCGGACGTGAGGGAGCGACCGGTGCCCGCGCCGGTGCCGGGGCGGTGGCGCGGCCCGGCCGTGGACGCCTGGTCGTCGTCGCTCGACCGCGACGCGTACACCGCGGCCGTACGCCGGATCCGCGCACACATCGCGGCCGGCGAGGTCTATCAGGCCAACCTCTGCCGCGTCCTGACCGCGCCCGTCGATCCCGACGCCGATGTGGACGCCCTCACGGCCCTGCTGGCGCGCGGCAACCCGGCCCCGTATGCGGGAACGATTCGGCTGCCGGGGCACGGCGTCGAGATCGCCACCGCCTCGCCCGAACTCTTCCTGCGGCGGGACGGGCGGACGGTCGAGTCCGGGCCGATCAAGGGCACCGGGCGCACCGAGGCGGACCTCCTGGAGAAGGACTACGCCGAGAACGTGATGATCGTCGACCTGGTCCGCAACGACGTCGGGCGTGTCTGCGCCACCGGCAGCGTCACCGTCCCGGACCTCTGCGCCGTGGAGAAGCACCCCGGCCTGGTCCATCTCGTCTCCATGGTCCGCGGCGAGCTGCGCGACGGCGCCGGCTGGCCCGAACTGCTCGCCGCCGCCTTCCCGCCCGGCTCGGTCACCGGCGCCCCCAAGTCGAGCGCCCTGCGCATCATCGACGCCCTGGAGACGGCACCCCGCGGCCCGTACTGCGGTGGCATCGGCTGGGTCGACGCCGACCGGGGCACGGGCGAGCTGGCCGTGGGCATCCGTACCTTCTGGATCGACCGAACGCAGGGTGTCCTCAGATTCGGCACCGGCGCCGGGATCACCTGGGGGTCCGACCCCGAAGGGGAGTGGCGGGAGACCGAGCTGAAGGCGTCCCGCCTGCTCGCGGTAGCGTCGGGGGTGCACGAGGAGAGTGGAGGGGCGCATACATGAAGATCTGGCTGGACGGCGGGCTGCAGGACGTCGACACCGCCCGTGTCTCCGTCTTCGACCACGGGCTGACCGTGGGCGACGGCGTCTTCGAGACGATCAAGGCGGACCACGGCAAGCCCTTCGCGCTCACCCGGCACCTCGACCGGCTGACCCGATCGGCCCGGGGCCTGGGACTGCCCGACCCCGACCATGACGAGGTGCGCCGCGCCTGCGCGGCCGTCCTCGAGGCCGATCCCGTGCCGCTCGGCCGGCTGCGCATCACCTACACCGGTGGCCACGGACCGCTCGGCTCGGACCGCGGCGATCAGGGCCCGACCCTGGTGGTCGCCCTGGGCGAGACCAGCCGCCGCCCCGACTCCACCGCCGTGATCACCGTCCCCTGGACCCGCAACGAGCGGGGCGCCCTCACCGGACTGAAGACCACCTCGTACGCCGAGAACGTCGTCGCCCTCGCCCGCGCCCACGAACAGGGCGCCTCCGAGGCGCTCTTCGCCAACACGGTCGGCCGGCTGTGCGAGGGCACGGGCTCGAACGTGTTCGTCGTCCTGGACGGAGAGATCCACACCCCGCCGCTCGCCTCCGGCTGTCTGGCCGGCATCACCCGGGCGCTGACCGCGGAGTGGACCGGCGCGAAGGAGACCGATCTGCCGCTGGACGTCCTGGAGCGCGCCGACGAGGTCTTCCTGACGTCCACGCTGCGGGACGTGCAGGCCGTGCACCGGGTCGACGGCCGGGAGCTGCCCGGCGCTCCCGGGCCGGTGACCGCCAAGGCGATGCGGGTCTTCGAAGAGCGCTCCGGGCACGACCTCGACCCCTGAGGGCCCGGTAGAACGGGCTGAGGTGGTCCTTCGCGGTGGGTAGAACTCCTCTGATGACGACGACCCTGCGGCCGACCGAGCCGCTTCAGCAACACCCGGACGGAACACGCTCGCGGCGCTACCAGGTGTGTGTCAACGGCCGCCCGGTGGGTGGAGTACGCGTGTCCACACACCCCGAGTACGGGCACGGCGTGGCCCGTCTCGAAGACCTGCACATAGAGGAACCGGACCGCGGGCGGGGCCGGGGCACGGTGGCGGTGCTCGCCGCCGAGGAGGTCGCTCGTGGCTGGGGGTGCCGGCGGGTGGAGATATCCGTGCCCGAGGAGTCCGCCGCGGCGCTCCGGCTCGCCACGGCGCTCGGGTACGTGCCGCGCAACCGGAACATGGCCAAGCGCCTGGCCGGCGCACCGCCGGAACTGCCCCCCGGCAGCACGGCCCGGCCCATGTCGGAGGACGAGTTCGGCCCGTGGCTGGCGGATGACCGGGAGCGCTTCGCGCGCAGCATGATCACGAGGGGTGTGCCCGAGGCGGAGGCGTACGCCAAGGCGGACGAGGGGCACGTCCTGCTCCTGCCGGACGGGCTGGCCACCGCGAACACGCTGATCAGCGTCCTGGAGCACGACGGGACCCCGGTCGGCACCCTGTGGGTGGGACTGGAGATGGCGCTGTGGCCGGACGCCGCCTACGTGCTCAACGTCGAGGTGCGCGAGGCGCAGCGGGGCCGCGGCCACGGACGGACACTGATGCTGCTGGCGGAGGCGCAGGGCATCGGCGCCGGCAAGGGCCGCATCGCCCTGAACGTCTTCGCCGGCAACACCCCGGCGGAGCGGCTCTACTCGGCCCTGGGCTACGAGCCGACCGCGCACCACCTCTACAAGGAGCTGTGCTGAGCATCCTGGGCGGGCCGGTTCCGGGCGGGCGCCGAGCACCCGCTCACAGCGCGCGCCGAGCACCCGCTCACAGCGCGCGCCGAGCACCCGCTCACAGCGCGCGCCGAGGACCCGCGGGAGGGTCCTGTCGCCGCACCTACGCGTCCCCGGCCAGCAACCGGTCCGCGATCTCCTCGACCCGCTCGCGCAGGCCTTCCTGGCTCTTGCCCCCGTCGAGGCGTTCGCCTCCGATGACGTACGTCGGGGTGCCGGTGACGCCGATGGCCTTGCCCTCGGCCTGGTCGGCGTCGACGATCAGGATGTGCCGGCCGTCGATCAGGGCGGTGTCGAACTCTTCGGCGTCCAGTCCGAGCTCCCGGGCCACCTCGACCAGGAAGGGTTCTCCCTTACGGTCCAGCTCCTCGACGCGAGCCAGGACCGCCTCGACGTACGCCCAGCCCTGCCCCTGCTCCAGCGCCTCCTCGGCGGCCTGCGCGGCGGCGAACGCGTGCTTGTGCTTCTCCAGCGGGAAGTGCCGCAGCCGCAGCTCCAGCCGCTCGCCGTAGCGGGCGCGCAGGGCGCGCAGGTCGGCCAGGGCGGTGCGGCAGTCAGGGCACTGGAGCTCGCACCAGACGTCCAGCACGGGGACGGCGGTGCGCGCGGGGGAGGGGTCGCTCATGAGCACCAGTCTCCCAGTCCGGACCCCACCGACCCAATCGGCCCGATCGGCGCCGTACGCCGTGACCGGCACCTGGGGAGGAGGTGACCCGGAGATGTCCCTGATGTCGGGCCGGGGCATGGCCCCGCAGGCACCGGGCGGTGCACGATGGAACGGACAGGGTGCCGTGACCGAGCCGCCAGGAGGACCGGATGATTGCCGAGACCGTCTGCTCCGCCGTGTCCGCGGCCGGCCTGGGCATCGCGGTGGTCACCGCGTACCGCAGGCGTTTCCTGGCCGCCGCCCGGATCGCGGCCTACTCGCTCGTGCCGGTGGGGCTGGTGATGACCGGCGTCGTCGGCTGGCTGGCCGACACCGCGTTCAGCCCGACGGCCTGGGCGGGCTTCGGGGTGCTGGGCGCGGCCTGGGCCCTGTTCGCGACGACCCGGGCCGTGGAGCGCCGACGCGGGGGCACCCGTGCCGAGCGCAAGGCGGCCAGGGCGGCGAGCCGCGAGGCGGTCGCCCCGGCGGCCTCGGCGCCCTCCCTCGGCCCGGCCACCCGCCCGGCCCCCCGTCCGGCCGCCCGCCCCGCCGCGGCCCCTCGCGCCGGTGACTCCGCGGACGACTTCAGCGACATCGAGGCCATCCTCAAGAAGCACGGAATATGACGTCGTCCGACAACCACGCACACGACACAGATCGTCTCCGGCGTGCCCTCAAATGATCACTGCTGGGCCGGAACCGAACCGACATCGATGAATTCGGCGAGCTGCCGCTCATTCCTGGCGTGTTGATCGCGGCCCCGGTGCCCTCTGGTCCATCATCACCGCGAGATGCTGGACACGTCAGAGAGCGAGGCCGCGCCGCCGAAGGACGAGCCGCGCGGGTGCCTCTTCGCCCTTTCCCAGCCACCGCTGATGATCTTCCTTGCGGTGATCGGGTGTCTGCTCCTCATGGCTGCGCTGCACGATCTGCTGTTGCTGTGAGCCGTACACGCCCGTCCCCGGCGTCACCCGCCGGGGGCGGCGTCGACACCGGGCGACCGCCTCGGCATCAGCCGGCCGCTTCCTTCCGGCGGGCCCGGTAGGCGGCGACGTGCAGCCGGTTCCCGCAGGTGCGGGAGTCGCAGTAGCGGCGCGAGCGGTTCCGGGAGAGGTCGACGAAGGCCCGTCGGCAGTCGGGCGCCTCGCAGCGCCGCAGCCTTTCCTGCTCTCCGGCCACCACGAAGAACGCGAGTGCCATCCCGCAGTCGGCGGCGAGGTGATCGGCCACCGAGGCGCCGGGCGCGAAGTAGTGCACATGCCAGTCGTAGCCGTCGTGATCCGTCAGCTGGGGCGTGGTGCCCGCGGCGGCGACCAGCTCGTTGATCATCCCGGCGGCGATACGGGCGTCCGATGCGGCGAAGACCCCAGCGAACCGCCCGCGGACCTTGCGCACCGCTGACAGGTCGAACTCCGAGAGCGCCCCGACACCGCTGATCTCGTGCTTGCGCACGAAGTCCGCCAGAGCCGCGACGTCCGGCAGCCCGTCCGCCGCCGCGTCCTCCTCCGGCACGGTGTTCACCAGATCCACCACGGTGTCGAGGGCACACCGGGTGTCGTGGGTGATCAACACGTTTTGCTCCCTGGCCTGGGGGTCGGGCGGGCGCCCGCCGATGCTGGCCGATGGTAGCGACATCCGCGCGCGCCGCACCCGGCCCCGCCCCGTAGTCGGCTGCCGGTAGAACGGCTACGCGCCGGCCGGCGTTCCCGTCGTGCCGCGGCCGGCCCGGGCGGGAGAGCACTCGCACACCGACGCCGTCCCCGTGAACACGTACGGTGACGGCGCCGGTCATGCCGTATGCGGTTGTCCTGGCCCGAGAGCCGTCCGAGCCGTCTCCCCGAGTTGGACGGCGTCGGCCGGCTTCGAGATCCCGCGACCTAGCTTTCCGCCAGGATGTGCGAGAGCTCCTGATCCAGATCGAAGTGCCGGTGTTCCGTGCCGGGCGGCACGGCCGCGTCCGTCCGCTTCAGGAAGGACTCCAGGGCCCGCGCCGGGGCCTCGAGCAGGGCTTCCCCCTCCGGGGAGCTCAGGGCGATGCACACGACGCCCTGACCATGACTCCGGGACGGCCAGACGCGGACGTCGCCGGTGCCGGTGGGACGATGAAGCCCCTCGGCGAGGAGGTCGCGGGCGAACACCCACTCGACGGTCTCCTCGGCTCCGGTGTGGAAGGTGGCGTGCACGGCGTAGGGGTCGGCCGTGTCGTACCGCAGGCCTGCGGGGACAGGCAGGGAGGACTCGCTCGACACAACGAGGCGCAGGTGCAGCTCGCAGCTGACCGTGGTGTTCATAAGCGCCAGGGCCTTTCGCTCAGTGTGCGCTCGGGGATTCGCACGTCGGCGAAATCGACATGCCACCTACGGTGCCGTTGTAAACCCCTCTGAGTGTTTTGCGTGTGTTTACGTAACTCTTCCGGCCGAGGGCGGGTCTGAGACGTACGCCCATTCCGGTGATTGGTTTCGCTCCGGTAGGGTTTGGTCGTATGAATACGGGGAGTAACGAGCCTGGCGGGGTTGCTGTGGCGTCGGACGAGGCGGAGGAGATGAGGGACCGGGCGCGGGACGAGCGGGGACTCGGATCGAGGGCACCGGAATTCATCAAGGCCCGGCGTGCACTGCACCTGAGCTGGCAGGTCGGCGTCTTCGTCGTCGGGCTGGCGGTCGTGGCGGCGGGGATCGTCATGCTGCCGCTGCCCGGGCCGGGCTGGGTCGTGATCTTCGGTGGCATGGCCATCTGGGCGACCGAGTTCGTCTGGGCCCAGCTCGTGCTCCGCTGGACCAAGCGCAAGGTCACCGAGGCCGCGCAGCGAGCGCTCGATCCGAAAGTGCGCCGCCGGAACATCATCCTGACCTCGGTCGGGCTGGTGGTCGTGGGCGTCCTCGCCGGGATCTACCTGTGGAAGTTCGGCTTCGTGATGCCCTGGAAGATCGGCGGCCAGTGACCTGGCCCGGGGGCGTCCCGACCGGTTCCGCCGGCTGGAGCCGGGCGGCCGGGCCGCGAGCCCTGCCCGTGGTCGGAGGTGCTCGCCGGATCGGGTAATGTTCTTCCTGCGCCCGGGCGATTAGCTCAGTGGGAGAGCGCTTCGTTCACACCGAAGAGGTCACTGGTTCGAACCCAGTATCGCCCACCACCCGGAACCGACGGCCCACCTGCGACACCGCAGGTGGGCCGCGGTCGTGCAACCCGGCCGCGCCGCTGCGGCCCGCGCCCGCCACACCCTCGGGCCGCGCCCCTCCGGTCCCGCTCTCGCGCCCCGAGCGGCGGGCGTGGGTGGCGACCGGCAAGCCCCGGCAGTGGCGGAGGAGCGCAGATGCGGGCCGCGGCGCGTGAGTGGAAGAAATGGGCCGCCGCTGAACCTCGCCACCTGCGCCCATGAGAGTGGTTCGTGACCCATTTCTTCCCATTGCCGCACGTTGTGAGCGTGGGGCCGGTGTGACCCGAGTCGTCCGGTGGGCCCCGGTGGGCGTCGGGCGGCGGGTCCGGTGAGCCGGAGGTTCGGCGGACCCGCTGGGTCTCGCCGCGGCTTCCGCCGCTCCTTCCGTCGCGCGCGTCCCCCCTCCGACGCCCTCACCTGCGACGTCCCCGACCCGCCCGCTCCGGGGCGCCGATCCCGCCGTACGCCCCGGCAAGAAAATCCTGTCCGAATCATTGACGCACCCCGGACCCCTCCGTACCTTGTGCCAGCAAGCGCTTACTTGAAACGATTCATGACTGCCCACGAGGCTTCGGGGAGGCCCAACAGTGGTGACCGGCACGAATGTTGAGAGGCGTACGATCCTGAAGGCGGCCGGGGCGGGGGCGGCCGCGCTCGGGCTGACCGCCACGACGGGCTGCGGGGGCGACAGCGGATCCGGGGACGGAACGGTCACGATCCGTTACTCCTGGTGGGGTGCGGAGGACCGCGCCCAGCGCATCAACAAGACCATCGCCCTCTTCGAGAAGAAGTACCCGAAGATCAAGGTGAAAACGGACTTCCAGCCGTACACCGACTTCTGGAAGAAGTTCAACACCCAGGCCTCCGGCGGAAATCCGCCGGACGTCTTCCAGAACGCCATAGGCTTCCTGCGCAAATACGACGCCAAGAATGTGCTGCTCGATCTCAACGAGCAGGTCGAGGCGGGCCACCTTTCCATGGACGGATTTCGGGCCGGGCTGGCGAAGTTCGGCGAGGTCGACGGAAAGCTCCTAGGAGTGCCGGTCGGTTCCAACTCGATGGCACTGGTGATCGACAAACACGTCTACACCAAGGCCGGCGTCAAGCCGGAGCAGGGCTGGACCTGGGGCGACTACCACGCGGCGATGAAGAAGATCCGCGACAGGACGGGGCGCGCCGGCGACACCGGTCCGTACAACATCATGTACCTGTACGACCTCAACCTGCGCCAGCACGGCAAGGCGTTCTTCACCAAGGACGGACTCGGCTTCACCGAGGCGGACCTGACGGACTGGTGGACGGAGGCCAAGAGGGGGGTGGAGGAAGGCATCTACGCCGACGTGAAGAAGGTCGACCAGATCAAGCCCAAGTCGGCGGTCACCGGTGAACTCTCCGGCGGCGAGTTCACCTGGGACAACTTCACCGTCCGCTACACCTCCGAGGGCAAGAGCGAGTACGGCCTCGCACCCATCCCCACCACGGACGGCAAGAAGACCGGCCAGTACCTCGGCTCCCTCATGCTCAGCGCCTCCAGGCGCACCCAGCACCCCAAGGAAGTCGCCCAGTTCATCGACTTCATGGTGCACGACCCACAGGTCGCCAGGATCATGGGCTACGACCGTGGTGTCCCCGCGACGCAGGCCCAGTACGACGCGTTCAAGCCGACCGACCCGGTCAACAAGGCGATCGCCGCCTACGAGGAGTCCCTCGTCAAGGCGGGTGTCCTGGAGCCCATCACCCCGCACCCCAGCGGCGCGGACATCTGTGAGGCCGCGTTCCTGCGCATCGGTGAGGAGCTGGGGCTGGGCAAACGCTCGGTGGACGAAGCCGTCAAGCAGTTCTTCGCCGAGTCGAAGACGGCTCTCACCAGCTGATGGGAAGCGCCGTGACACATGCCCCTGCGATGGAGGGCCTGTCCAAGGACTCCGAGCCGCGGCGCGGTCCGGTGAAGTCCGAGCGCCCCGCCGCCCTCAAGCGGCGGCGGCGCCGGGAGAACCTGGCCGGCTATCTCTTCATGTCCCCCTGGATCGCGGGTTTCCTGCTGCTCACAGCAGGTCCGATGGCCGCCTCCCTCTACTTCGCCTTCACCGACTACAACCTGTTCGACCCGCCCAAGTGGATCGGCCTCCACAACTTCTCCGAGATGTTCGGTGATCCGCGCTGGCGCCACTCCGTGCGGGTGACGCTGTGGTACGTGGTCGTCGGCACGCCGCTCAAGCTTCTCGCGGCCCTCGGCGTGGCGCTGCTCCTGGCCCAGAAGCGGCGGGGGCAGGCCTTCTACCGAGCCGCCTTCTACGCCCCGTCGCTGATCGGGGCGAGTGTCTCGGTCGCGATCGTCTGGAAGGCCATCTTCTCGGACGACGCGATCGTCGACCGTACGCAGAAGCTCTTCGGTGTGCATGCCGGCGGCTGGACCGGCGACCCGGACCTGATCGTCTACAGCCTGGTGGCGCTCACCGTCTGGCAGTTCGGCGCCCCCATGGTCATCTTCCTGGCCGGCCTGAAGCAGGTGCCGCGTGAGTTGTACGAGGCGGCCGAGGTCGACGGGGCGGGCAAGCTGCGGCGGTTCTGGAACATCACCCTGCCGATGATCTCCCCGGTCCTCTTCTTCAACGTCCTGCTGGAGACGATCCACTCGTTCCAGATCTTCAGTTCCGCTTACATCGTCGGCGGTGGCGCCGGAGGCAATGCCTGCGGCCCCGCGGACGGTTCGATGGTCTATACCTGTTATCTCTACGTCCAGGGCTTCGAGAACAGCCGGATGGGCCTCGCGTCAGCCATGGCCTGGATGCTTCTCGTCGCGGTCGCCCTGGTGACGGCGGTGCTGTTCTGGTCCCAGAGGCGCTGGGTGCACTACGAGGAGGGCGCCTGATGAGCTCCCCCGATGTCTCGACTTCGCTCGGCCCGGGGGCACCCCCACCGGCCACTGACATCAAGCCGGCCGCCTCCACGAGGGCGGGCAGCCTCCGGCGCACGCTGCCCGGTTCCGCCGCCTGGCACATCGGGTCGCTGCTGGTCCTCGCGGTGATCCTCTATCCGGTGATCTGGCTCATCGGCGGCTCCTTCAAGAGGAGCGAGGACATCGTCGGCAGCCTGGACCTCTTCCCGGGGGATCCGGTCACCTCGAACTACACACGGCTGAGCAAGGGCATCGCCGACATCTCGATCTCCACCTTCTTCTTCAACTCGCTGACGCTCGCGATCGGTTCCGTGGTCGGGATCCTGTTGTCCTGCTCACTGACGGCGTACGCCTTCGCGAGGATCAGGTTCGCGGGCCGCAACGGCCTGTTCACCCTGATGATCGGCACCCTCCTGTTGCCGTACCACGTGCTGCTGATCCCGCAGTACGTGCTGTTCCGCAACATGCACATGATCAACACGTACACTCCGCTCCTGCTCGGCAAGTACCTGGCCACGGAGGCGTTCTTCGTCTTCCTGATGATGCAGTTCATGCGCAACCTGCCCAAGGAGCTCGACGAGGCGGCCCGCCTGGACGGCTGCGGGCACCTGCGCATCTACTGGTCCATCGTGCTGCCGCTGTGCCGTCCGGCTCTGATCACCAGCGCGATCTTCACCTTCATCAACTCCTGGAACGACTTCATGGGGCCGCTGATCTACCTCAACGAGCCCGACAAGTACACGGTCTCCCTCGGCCTGAAGATGTTCGTGGACCAGGAGGGCGTGGCCGACTACGGCGGGATGATCGCCATGTCGCTGGTCGCGCTGCTGCCGGTGCTGCTGTTCTTCCTCGCCTTCCAGCGGTACCTGATCGACGGTATGGCGACCTCCGGACTGAAGGGCTGACGGGACCGATGGCCGAGGTGCGCGCGAAGGCACGCAGGGAGTCCGTGTTCGCCGAGCGGTTCGCGGTCTTCGCCGAGTGTCTGCTGACCGGCGTGTGGATCGCGGTGGCCTCACTCGGAGTCGTCACGTATCCGGCCGCCTTCGCCGCAGGGGCCCGGCACCTGCGGCGCCGTACCACCCACCAGGGAGGAGGCTGGCGGGAGTTCGTCCGGGACTTCCGGACGGCCGTGCGCGGCGGCTGGGCCGTGGGGCTTGCCGGGTGGGTCGCGGCGGCCTTGGTGTGGGTGGATGTCCAGGCGGTGCGCGCCGGGCTGCCCGGTGGCCCGCTCGCCGGGGCGGTGGGGCTGTTCGCGCTGCTCGGCACCGTCGTCGCCGGGATGCGCGCGGCGGCCGTCTGGGCTCCGGGCGCCACCTGGCGAACCCTGTTCGCCGCGGCCGGCCGGCGTACGGTCCTCGACCCGGCCGGTTCCTTCCTGCTCGTCGGCGGAACGGTCCTCGTCGCCTGTTCCGCCCTGTTCATCGCACCGCTGGCGGTCCCCGTGCTGGGGGCCGTCGCGGCGGCGGCCGTCGCCGTGGAGGAGCGGTACCGGCAGCGCTGACGCGTAGGTGCCCGCCCATCGGCCCGGCGCCCCGGGCGCCGCCTCTCTGTCATGTCCCTGACCATCGCACCGCGTGTGAAAGGAAAGCCATGTCGCCCATTCCCCGCAGGTCCCTCCTCAAGGCGGCCGCCGTCGCCGGAGCCGCCGCCCGGTTCAGCTGGACGCTGGGGGCCCAGGACGCGCAGGCGGCGCCGAGCGGCGCGGCGGCCGACCCCGACCCGGTGACCCTCGACTGGCTGGAGGATGGCGGCCTAGGCGCCGCACCCGGGGCCACCGTCGGCGTGCCCTGGCCCATGGGCGCGTACCAGGAGGATCAGACCTTCGCCGTCACGGACGCCGACGGCAAGGCCGTGCCCGTGCAGTCCTGGCCGCTCGCCCACTGGCCCGACGGATCCCTCAAATGGACGGCCCACGCCGTGAGTTCCGGCTCCGGCAGGCTCACCCTCGAGGCCGGCACCCCCGAGGCCCCCGGTAAGAAGGTCACCGTCGACCAGAGCGGCGGCACCATCGGCGTGTCGACCGGCGTCATCACCGCGAAGATCGGCAGATACGGCTCCACGATCATCAAGTCCGTCACCCGCGGTTCGACGGAGATCGCGAAGAACGGCCGGCTGGTGCTCATCCGCCAGCCCGAGATCGAGGACGAGGACCAGGGCTCGGTGAAGACCGAGCGCTTCGACGGCGCGATCTCGTCGGTCACGGTCGAGCAGGAGGGCCCGGTCCGCGCCGTCGTCCGCATCGACGGCAAGCACCGCAAAGGCAGCCGCGGTTGGCTGCCCTTCTCCCTCCGCCTCTACTTCTACGCCGGCGCCGACTCCTTCCGCATGGTGCACACCATCACCTACGACGGGAATCTGGAGCCGGGCAAGGCAAGCGGCGATTTCATCCGCGGGCTCGGCGTCCGCTTCTCCGTACCGATGCGGGACGCCGCCTACGACCGGCACATCCGCATCGGCGGCGAGGGCACCGGCCTGCTGCGCGAGGCCGTCCAGGGCATCACCGGACTGCGCCGCGACCCCGGCGCCGCCGTGCAGGCCGCCCAGTACGAGGGCAAGAAACTGCCCGACCCGTCCACCTGGGACCAGCGCGTCACCACCCGCCTCCAGTACATCCCGCACTGGGGCGACTACACCCTCTCCCAGCTCTCCGCCGACGGCTTCACCCTGCGCAAGCGCACCAAGAAGGGCTACGGCTGGATCGGCGCCGGCGGCGGCAAGCGGGCCTCCGGATTCGGGTACGTCGGCGGGGCGAGCGGTGGACTCTCCTTCGGGCTGCGCGACTTCTGGGAGAAGTTCCCCGCCCAGCTCGACATCCGCGACGCCCACACCGACGAGGCCACCATCACCCTCTGGCTCTGGTCGCCCGAGGCCCAGCCCATGGACCTGCGCTTCTACCACGACGGCATGGACCAGGACACCTACGCCGAACAGCTCGAAGGCCTCAACATCACCTACGAGGACTACGAGCCGAAGTTCGGCACCCCGTACGGCATCGCCCGCACCTCCGAACTCCTCTTCTGGGCCAACGAATCCACCCCGAGCGCCGAGACCCTCGCCGAGCAGGTGAACGCCGTACGTGTGCTGCCGCAGCTCGCCGCCCCGCCCAGGCAGCTCATCGGGGCCAAGGTCTTCGGCCCCGGTCTGTACTCCGAGCCCGACCGCTCCACCGCCGCCAAGGCGAAGATCGAGGACCACCTCGACTTCCTCTTCACCTACTACAAGGACCAGGTGGAACAGCGCCGCTGGTACGGCTTCTGGGACTACGGCGACATCATGCACACCTACGACTCCGCACGGCACGTGTGGCGCTACGACATCGGCGGCTACGCCTGGGACAACTCCGAGCTCTCGCCCGACCTGTGGCTCTGGTACGCGTATCTGAGAAGCGGCCGGTCCGACATCTTTCGCTTCGCCGAGGCCATGACCCGGCACACCGGCGAGGTGGACGTCTACCACCTCGGCGAGTGGGCGGGCCTCGGCACGCGGCACGGAGTGCAGCACTTCGCCGACAGCGCCAAGCAGCAGCGCATCGCCAACACCACCTACCGCCGCTTCTACTACTTCCTCACCGCGGACGAACGCGTCGGCGACCTCATGCACGCCAACGTCGACTCCGACGAGACGTTCCTCGTCCTAGACCCGCAGCGCAAGGTCCGCACCGCCCCCTACACCCCCGACCGGCACGCCCTGTCGATCGGCTTCGGCACGGACTGGAGCGGCCTGGTGTCGGCCTGGCTCACGGAGTGGGAACGCAAGGGACCCAAGTGGGAGAAGGCCAAGGCGCGCGTACTGTCGACCATGGAAGGCATCGCCGCCCAGCCCAACGGCTTCGTCCAGGGCAGCGGCCTGTACGACCTGGACACCGGCAAGTTCGCCGTGGCGGACACCCCGGTGGTCTCCGTGTCCCACCTGTCGGCCGTCTTCGGCCTGAACGAGCTGTGCGCCGAGCTGATCCACCTGGTCGACATGCCGAAGTTCAAACAGGCCTACCTCGACTACTGCCGCTACTTCAACGCCACCAAGGCCGAGCAGAAAGCACGCTACGGCTCCGACTTCGGCTCCCTGCTGCTCTTCCAGGGCCACTCGCGCCTCGACGCGTATGCCGCCGTGCAGACCGGTGACCAGGCGCTCGCCCAGCGGGCCTGGAGCAAGTTCTACAGCTCCGACGGCTACACCGAGTCCTCGCCGTGGAAGACGGAGAAGCTGAGCGGCCCCGCCACCCTCGTGCCCGGCAGCGAGGCGAGCTGGGTGTCCAGCAACGACACCGCGCTCTACGGTCTCGCGGCCATCGAGAACCTGGCCCTGCTGGGCGACAAGATGCCCTCGTAGGACACGGGCGCCCTCGTAGGACGTGATGGGGGAGCGCCGTCGCACAGGCGGCGGCGCTCGTCCCCGAGTGTGGGCCGCGTCACCATGCGGTGCACGAGTACGCGTACTCAGTTGACCGGGGCCGGCCAGGGAAGACTCGGTCCATGGACTGGACCCACTACCGCTTCACCAGCCTCTGGTCCCTGCCCGCACCGCCGACCGCGGTGTACGCGGCGCTGGAGCGACCCGAGGACTATCCCCGCTGGTGGCCACAGGTGCGCTCGGTCACCCGACTCGACGGCGCTACCGGCGTCATCACCATCCGCTCCGTCCTGCCGTACGACATGACCTTCACCGCCCGGGAGACACGGCGGGACCCGGCCGCAGGCGTCCTGGAGGTCGCCATGTCCGGCGACATCGAGGGCCGGGCGCGCTGGACGGTCACCCCGCACGGGTCCGGCACCCTGGCCCGCTACGACCAGGTCGTCGACGTGCGCAAGCCCCTGCTCAGGCGGCTCGCCGTGCCCGGACGCCCCCTCTTCCGCGCCAACCACCGGCTGATGATGCGGGCCGGGCGGCGCGGGCTGCTGCGGTACCTGGAAGCGGTTTGAAGGAAGCCCGCGGGGACCTGTATTGTTCAGTGCGTTCCCGGGCGATTAGCTCAGTGGGAGAGCGCTTCGTTCACACCGAAGAGGTCACTGGTTCGAACCCAGTATCGCCCACCGGGAAAGAGCCGGTCCGCAACAGCGGGCCGGCTCTTTTGCTGCCATGGGGGGGCGTCTTGACAACGGAACGGGTAAAGGGCGCAGCGAGAGCCGACGTGGAACCGCGTCGGCGCAGGACCCGCAGTCTGATCGGGGTCGTCGTCGCCGTGCTGCTGCTCGGCAGGTGTCGCGGCGGTGTCCTGGGCCGGCGGCAACACCGAGCGCGTCACGACGATGTGGGTCGGCGCGCGGATCTCCGCGGACGGCAGCGCCCGGATCACCGAGGTCATCGACTACGACTTCGGCCACGACGGCAGCACCCGGCACGGCATCTACCGTGACCTGCCGGACCTGCCCTACGACGAGGACGAGGCCGAGGTCTCCGCCACCATCGACGGCCACCGCGTCCCCTGGGAACTCACGGTCGGCGACTACTACCTCGAGCCGAACGGCCACCGTGAGATCGCCACCCGCATCAAGGTGGGCGACCCCGGCCGGAGCGTCAGCGGCCTGCACCGCTACCGCATCCAGTACAAGCTGCGGGACGTCGTCAAGAAGGGCAGGCTCGCCTGGGACGCGGTCGGTACCGGCTGGCGAGTCGACCGGCTCCACGTCGAGATCCATGCCGTGACCCCGTACGACCTCACCGGCCCGCGCTGCGTGCACGGCACCGACGGCTCCGAGAAGAGCTGCACGACTCAGGAGACCGAGCCCGGTCACCTCACCGCCAAGCTCGACAGGCTCAAGGGGAAGGAAGGCCTCACCCTCTACGCCGCCCGCGCTTCCGACGGCGCCACCGGGCAGGCGGCCCTGCCCGCGCCGCCCACCGGCAAGGCCATCGGCACCACCGTGACCTATCCGGGGCGGGTCGCACTCAACGCCATGGGCCTCGCTCTCGCCGCCGCGCTCGTCACGATCGGGCTGCTGCGGCTCGCCGGCCGCGACCGGCCCGCGCCGGGCGGGACCGACGGGAACCCGGCGGCGTCCGACCGGACCCCCACACCCCCGCAGGGCCTGACCCCGGCGCAGGGCGGGATCCTGCTCGCCGAGCGGGTCGACTCCCAGCACCAGGTCGCCTGGCTGCTCGGCGCGGCCGCCGACGGCCACCTCACCATCGGAGGTCCCGGCGGTTCCCCGACCCTGAGACGCCGCACCTCCGGCGACGAGCCGACCGACCCGGTCACCAGGGAGATCCTGCGCCAGATGTTCGCGGGCCGCGGGCAGCTCACCCTGGGCCGGTACGACTCCTCCTTCCGGACGGGCTGGTCGACGCTGCTGCTACGCCTGCAGGAGTGGCAGGCGGGGGCCGGTCTGTGGGACCCGGCCGCCGCACGACGGGCCCGCGTCAGTCGGCCGGTCGGCATCGTCGCCACCCTGCTCGGCCTCGTCGCCACCGTGACGGGAGGCGTCCTCGGGGGCGGCCGGCACGCGGCCGGCACCCCGGTGTTCATCGCCGGCGCGATCGCCTTCGGCGCCGGCCTCGGACTGTGGCTGCGGGCCTGGGAACTGCAGCGGCGCACCGCCGAAGGCAGTGCTGGGCGGCAGCGGACCGAGGCCTTCCGCAGGTACCTCGCCGACCCCTCCGCGTTCCCCGACCGGGAACCGCTCGACGACCACCAGGTACGGCTCTACACGGCATGGGCGGTCGCCCTCGGCCTCGGCTCCACCTGGCAGCAGGCCGTCGAGGCGGCCACCGTCCCCACCCGGCACCGCTCATCGCCGGCGGTACGGTTCGGGCCCGGACTGGCCGTCGGACTCGGCGTCGCCTCCACGCGCTCGCACACGGCGCCCTCCGCGAGCGGTTCGAGCGGCTCCGGCAGTTCCGGCGGCTGGAGCTCGGGCGGCTCCGACGGCGGACTCGGCAGTGGCGCGGGCGGCGGTGGCGGTGGCTCCTGGTGACCCCTCGCGCGCAGGAAACAGGCGGAACCTCATCGGTTCTGGCAACCCCCGCGTCCGCGACATGATCCGCCGGACAGGCCCTAAGCCGCCATCGGCATCTCCGGCCGCAGCGGCCAGGACTGATCGACCGTCTCCTCCGAGCCGCTGCGCGCGAACCACGCCTGCAGACCACGCGCCTGCGCCGCGTGCCAGTTGGCCTGGAGGGTGTGCAACTCGGCCGGGGACAGCCGCTCCAGCCGGGTCGCGAAACGGCGCCCCACCGCCCGTACGACCTCCAGCGCCGCCACCGCGTCCGCCCCCGCGTCGTGCGCGCCGTCCAGGGTCACGCCGTAGTGCCCGCACAGGTCCGTCAGGGTGCGGCGGCCCTTGCGGTAGCGGTCGAGGTGCTTGTCGAGGACCCGCGGGTCCAGCACCCGCAGCGGCGACGCCTCGAACCAGCGGTCCAGCGAGGACGCCCGGTGCCGGCGCAACTCCCGGTCCAGCAACGTGAGATCGAACGGCGCGTTCATCACCACCAGCGGCCGGCCCAGCGCGGCGTGCTCCGCCAGCTCCTCGGCTATCTCGTGCATCACCGGCGCCGGCCAGCGGCCGTTGCGCTGCAGATGCTCGTCCGTCAGACCGTGCACCGCCGTCGCCGCCTCGGGCACCGGGACACCCGGGTTCACCAGCCAGCGCGTCACCCGGGGCCGGGTGCCCGGGGCGTCCTGGACCACGACGGCGGCCGACACGATCCGGTCGGTCTCGACGTCCACGCCCGTCGTCTCCGTGTCGAAGGCGGCCAGCGGCCCCTCGTACCAGCACGTCATACGACCACAACTCCTCACCCACCGAAGGCAGCTGACATGCCGTCTTCTGCCTGTTTGGTGATACCCGGGCTGTTTGCGCCGTACGCCGGAAGGACACAACACCAGTACGGGTCTTTGCAGTTCAGCGGCCCTGGGCGGGAAAACACCTGGCGTGGAAGGCTCTTGGTCATGGCGATAGCGCAGCCCGAGCGGGGCGGGCTGCTGCCCGAACGCACGGGCCCCCTTCGCGGCACACTCGCCACCACCGCCTGCATGGAGACACTGCAGGTCGGCTATCTGCACGCGGTCGCCGCGGCGGCGGGCTGCTCGCTGTCGCAGCCGTTCCCGGACAACGGCATCGACTGGCACGTCAGCCACAGCGCACCCGGGCACACCATCGACGACGAGGTGACCATCAAGGTGCAGCTCAAGTGCACGTACCAGATCGCGCCCAACCCTCCGGGCCGCTTCTTCTCCTTCACCCTCGACAACGACCACCTGCGCAAACTCGCCCGCACACCGGTCTCGGTGCACAAGCTCCTGGTCGTCATGCTCGTGCCGCGGTCCCAGGACGACTGGCTGCGCGCCGGCCACGACCGCCTCGACCTCAGACACTGCTGCTATTGGGTCAACCTCGCCGGCCACCCCGTCACCGGGCGGCACCGGACCACCGTGCGGATACCGACCTCGCGCATCTTCGACGACCGGGCGCTCTGCGAGATCATGACGCGGGTCGGGACAGGAGGCAGACCATGACGCACCGCCCCCTGGGCGAGCCCCCGCGGCAGTTCAGGCCGCATCCGGACGGCCCTGCCGCCGCCCCCTGGGACCGTCCCCCCGAGCCCGCCGGCGTCGACCCGGCCGTGCTGAGCGCCCTGCTGCACCGGCACGGCTGGCAGCGGCGCGGCGGAGCCGCCGGACGCTACGGCCGCTGGACCCCGCCCGGACCGGGCGGCAACGGCACCAGCCTGCTGGTACCCGAGAACCGTGCCTTTCCCGACAGCGACGACCTGCTCGGAGAGGCGCTGTTCGCCCTCGCCCGCAGTGGCACTCCCTCCGCCCGCGAGGTGCTCCTCGCCCTCACCGTGCCGAGCGACGAGATCCACTGGGGGCGGGACGTGCCGAGCGGTCCCGCGGGCGCCGCTCCCTGGGCCGTCGAGGAGCGGCTGCGCACCGCCGCCCGCCAGATGCTCCTCGCGGCCGGACTCGCCACCCGAGCGCGGGCCGGCTACCACGGCGCCCGGCACCGGCGGTCGGCCGCCGCGCTGCTGGACGACGTCCTCGTCGGCCCGGCCGCCTCGGGCCGCACCCTCACCGCCTTCGTCCCCGTCGGCACCGCACGCCCCCTCGCCGTCCGCCTCCACCAAGCCCTGTACGCCGCCCGCGAGGCCATCGACTACCAGCGGGCCACCGGCGGAATGGACGCCTTCGACGGCGCCGTCGAGGCGGGCGTCAGCCGCGAGCTGACCGACGCCCTCATCGCCCTCGTGCAGGGGACCGAGGGTGCCCGGATCGCCGTGGATTGGGCGCCGGCCGTCGGCGTCCCCGAGGGCTGCGCGGCCTCGGCCGAACCCGTCGAGTTCTCGCCCGGCGACCTGCCCGCCCTGCGCGAGGCCGGGGCCCGCTATCTGCGCGAGGAACCCTCGGTCCCGGTGCGGATCACCGGAACGGTGGTCCGGATGCGCAGGTCGGGACCGCGGGGCGAGGGCACCGTACGCCTACGGGTGATCGACGGCGCGGAGGTGCCGCATGTCCGCGTCACCCTGGACGAGGAGGACTACCGCACCGCCGGGCACGCCCACCTCGTCGGACTGCCGGTGCGGGTGCACGGGCGGCTGGAGAGCAGGGGCGGCTTCCGCAGGCTCACCGGCGCCTGCGGGGTCGTACCGGTACAGGTGGACGACGCCGAGCGGGACCAGCTGCTGAAGTCCCTCCATGAGAACCTCGACTTCTTCGAGGAGGCCTGCGGAGCCGAGGACAGGCCCTGACCGTTTCGCGGTCGGCCGTCCGGGGTCGGTACGATCGCGTAATGCGCGCGCTCCTGGTATGGCGCCGCACCCACCTTCAGTCAGGAGAGACCGGTGTCAGACGTCCGTGTGATCATCCAACGCGATTCCGAGCGGGAAGAGCGCGTGGTGACGACGGGCACTACGGCTGCGGAGCTGTTCGCCGGCGAGCGGTCGGTCATCGCCGCGCGGATCGGGGGCGAGCTCAAGGACCTCACCTACGAGGTCCGGGACGGCGAGAGTGTCGAGGGCGTCGAGATCTCCTCCGAGGACGGCCTGAACATCCTGCGCCACTCCACCGCGCACGTCATGGCGCAGGCCGTGCAGGAGCTCTTCCCCGAGGCGAAGCTGGGTATCGGCCCGCCCGTCAAGGACGGCTTCTACTACGACTTCGACGTTGAGAAGCCGTTCACGCCCGAGGATCTCAAGGCCATCGAGAAGAAGATGCAGGAGATCCAGAAGCGGGGGCAGAAGTTCTCCCGCCGTGTCGTCACCGACGAGGCCGCCCGTGAGGAACTCGCCGACGAGCCCTACAAGCTGGAGCTGATCGGCCTCAAGGGCTCCGCCGCCGTTCAGGATGGCGCCGACGGCGCGGACGTCGAGGTCGGCGCCGGCGAGCTGACGATCTACGACAACCTGGACGCCAAGACCGGCGATCTGTGCTGGAAGGACCTCTGCCGCGGTCCCCACCTGCCCTCCACCCGGCTCATCCCGGCGTTCAAGCTGATGCGCAACGCGGCCGCCTACTGGCGCGGCAGCGAGAAGAACCCCATGCTCCAGCGCATCTACGGCACCGCCTGGCCGTCCAAGGACGAGCTGAAGGCGTACCTGGACTTCCTCGCCGAGGCCGAGAAGCGCGACCACCGCAAGCTCGGCAGCGAGCTCGACCTCTTCTCGATCCCCGAGCAGATCGGCTCCGGCCTCGCCGTCTTCCACCCCAAGGGTGGCGTCGTCCGCCGCGTGATGGAGGACTACTCGCGCCGCCGCCACGAGGAGGAGGGCTACGAGTTCGTCTACACCCCGCACGCGACCAAGGGGAAGCTCTTCGAGACGTCCGGGCACCTGGACTGGTACGCCGACGGCATGTACCCGCCCATGCAGCTCGACGAGGGCGTGGACTACTACCTCAAGCCCATGAACTGTCCGATGCACAACCTGATCTTCGACGCGCGCGGCCGCTCGTACCGTGAACTGCCGCTGCGCCTCTTCGAGTTCGGGACCGTGTACCGGTACGAGAAGTCGGGCGTCGTGCACGGCCTGACCCGCGCCCGGGGCTTCACGCAGGACGACGCGCACATCTACTGCACCCGTGAGCAGATGTCGGAGGAGCTCGACAAGACGCTTACCTTCGTCCTCGGACTGCTCCGTGACTACGGTCTGACCGACTTCTACCTGGAGCTCTCCACCAAGGATCCGGAGAAGTTCGTCGGCTCCGACGAGGTCTGGGAGGAGGCCACGGAGACCCTCCGGCAGGTCGCCGAGAAGCAGGGCCTCCCGCTCGTGCCCGACCCGGGCGGCGCCGCCTTCTACGGGCCGAAGATCTCCGTCCAGACCAAGGACGCGATCGGCCGCACCTGGCAGATGTCGACCATCCAGCTCGACTTCAATCTGCCGGAGCGCTTCGACCTCGAGTACACGGGGCCGGACGGTGGCAAGCAGCGCCCGGTGATGATCCACCGTGCCCTCTTCGGCTCGATCGAGCGGTTCTTCGCCGTGCTGCTCGAGCACTACGCGGGCGCCTTCCCGGCGTGGCTCGCCCCGGTCCAGGCCGTCGGCATCCCGATCGGGGACGCGCACGTCGAGTACCTGGAGAAGTTCGCGGCCGCCGCGAAGAAGCAGGGACTGCGGGTCGAGGTGGACTCCTCCTCGGACCGTATGCAGAAGAAGATCCGCAACGCCCAGAAGCAGAAGGTGCCCTTCATGGTCATCGCGGGCGACGAGGACATGTCGGGCGGCTCCGTGTCCTTCCGCTACCGCGACGGCTCGCAGGAGAACGGCATCCCGTTCGACGAGGCCATCGCCAAGATCGCGAAGGTCGTGGAGGAGCGGACGCAGGTCTGACAGCCGCGCTCGAGGAGAGGCCCGCGGGGAACTTTCAGTTCGCCGCGGGCCTCTCCTCGTCCTCGTCCAGGGTGAACCGCTGCATCAGCCACGAGGAGAACGACCCCGTCACCGCGCCCAGCAGGGCCAGCCCGCAGCCCATCAGGACGACCGCGACCAGCCGCCCCGGCAGCGTCACCGGGACGGCGTCGCCGTAGCCCACGGTGGACAGGGTGGCGGCCGCCCACCACAGCGCGTCGCCGAACGTGCGGATCGTCGTCCCGGGGGCCGCCCGCTCGAAGCGGTACACCGAGAGCGCGCAGGCGAAGCCGAGCAGCACGGCCGACAGGCCCGCGTACAGCATCACCCGCGCCTGCAGGGACCTGCGGGGCCGACCCGGGCGGCGCTCCTGCAAGGCGTCGTAGACCCGTGCGATCCGCACCGGCCGCAACAGGGGCAGCAGCACCACCACCGTGTCCAGCCAGTGCCGGCGGACGAAGCCCACTCCCTCCCCGCTCAGGCGCCAGCGCACCGCGTAGTCGATGACGAACAGTGCCCAGCAACCGGCCAGCACCGCCAGAGACAGATCGGGCAGCGGCTCGGGCAGGTTCTCGCCGAGGACCCACACCGCGTACGAGCCGAGATAGAGCAGGGACGCCACACCCAGTGGAAAAGCCACCCGCTGTTCCCAGCGGGCCGTACGGCTGTCGTCGTCCATGGCCACAGCTTCGCCCTGGACCGCTTCGCTTGAGCCCCGGCGACACGCCGGGATCGGGCGAAGCCATATGCTGCCTTGCATGACGAGTGAGCCGGAACAGCAGATCGGAGTGGGGACGCAGGACGCGTTCCAGCGCCTGTGGACACCCCACCGGATGGCCTACATCCAGGGCGAGAACAAGCCGACCGGCCCGGGAGCCGGCGACGGCTGCCCCTTCTGCTCCATCCCGGCCCAGTCGGACGAGGACGGGCTGGTCGTCCGGCGCGGTGAGCACGTGTACGCGGTGCTCAACCTCTACCCGTACAACGGCGGTCACCTGATGACCGTGCCGTACCGGCACGTCGCGGACTACACGGAGCTCACCGCCTCGGAGACCATGGAACTGGCCGAGCTGACCAAGCAGGCGATGACGGCCCTGCGCACCGCTTCCGGCGCGCAGGGCTTCAACATCGGCATGAACCAGGGCGGCGTGGCGGGTGCCGGTATCGCCGCCCACCTCCACCAGCACATCGTGCCCCGCTGGGGCGGCGACACGAACTTCATGCCGGTGGTCGGCCACACGCGAGTGCTGCCGCAGCTGCTGGCGGACACCCGGAAGATGCTGGCGGAGGCCTGGCCCAGCGTGTGACGGCAGCGGGGGATCCCTGGGGGCGGCTGCCCCCAGGGACTACGCCTCGTAGAGATCCGCCTTCTTCGGCGTCGGGTCCTGCACCTGACCACTGAGGAACGCCGACCGCGCCCCGAACTTCTCCACGTCCACGCCGTTCTCGCGCAGCACCCGGATCGCCGCCGAGTGCACCACCCGCAGGACCGGCGTGGCGGCGCGCAGTGCGTCGTCGGCCATGAAACGGTGACGCCACGGCTTGTCCGCCCACACATGCCGCAGCCCGAACGGCTCGGGCAGCGCCAGCGTGCCGCCGAGCCAGTTCAGCAGCGGCGGGTACCAGGTCAGCGGCGCTCGCGCGGTGAGCCGTACCACCTCGTCGGCGTCGACCAGCGGCAGCTTGATCGTGCGCGACTCCCAGGGCTTCAGGGACTTCGGAACCGACTTCGTCGGCGCCTCCGGCTTCGAGGTGAACAGGGAGTGCACCGGCCCCAGCGCATGCCCCGTCACCTCGATGCGCAGCGTCTCGTGCAGCACGGTCACGGTGATCAGCATGGTGATGATCAGCTGGCCGTCCCACAGTGTCCACTGGACCCCGAGGTAGTGCCGGTCGCCGCTGCCGAACTGCTGCTTGTTGCAGATGTCCTGTATGGCGTGCGACTTGACCTGGTACGCCTCGACGTCGGTGCCCTCCGGCCGGGAGACGGCCGTGGCGTTCTCGCCGATCGGCGTGACGATCCAGTGCCGTATCGAGGGCTTCGGGAAGCCTCCGGTGTTCAGCGGGCCGCGCTCCAGCAGGCTCAGCTGGTCGTGGATGGCGCGGATGACGTCCCAGCTGCGGAACGGATGGATCTCCCGGGCCGGGTCGGCCGGGACCAGGTCCTCGGCGAGCTGCCAGGCGCCCCAACGGGTGCCCATGCCGAGTATGCCCTTCGGCCCGGCGTAGAAGACGGAGTTCGACTGCTGTTCGGCGCTGAGCTTGGCCAAGGACTGGCGCAGCTGCTCGGCGGCGGTCTGAGCGGGGCTGCTGGGGACCGACTCGGGGATCTTGGCGCCGACGCTGCTGCCGGCGAGCAGACCGGCCCAGCGTCCACGCAGGTCATGGGCGGTCTGCTCGCAGATGCGCTTGGCCCAGAACCAGCCCAGCACCGGGGCCACCGCCGCCGCGCGTCCGTACCAGGCCCAGAACCCGTGGAACGGCATGCGCACCAGGAAGAGGGCGGCGAGCGCGCCCACCGCCACGAGCAGGGTGGTGCCCAGGGCGCCGGCCCGCCTGTCGTTGAGCTTGGCGATGGTGGAGCGGATCTGGAAAACGAGCAGCCAGACCAGGAGTCCGGGCAGGAAGAGCAGGCCGCACAGCACCATCACGGCGGTCAGCCGGTTGTCGCGGTCCCGGCGGATGGTGTTCGCCGCGAGGCAGTGCTCGACGACGACCTGGGGTTCGGTGCCGAACGACTGGATGAGCGCGGCGCGGCCGGGAGCGAGCATGCGGTCGACCACGGACCGGGAGAACGCCTCACCGAGATTCGGCTTGAGCAGGGAGAACACACCGTCCTTGACGGTCGACTCGTGCCACTCGCCGTTGGCCTTGAGTATGTCCGTGACATCGCTGTCCCGGTAGGCCGCCGAGGCCAGGGCGAACGTCGCCGCCTGGCTCTCGTCGCCCGAGATGGGCACCTGTGGCCCGTCCCACTCCGTTCCCACCGACATTCCCGCCCCCGATCGCCGCGGCCCCGCTCCTGCGGCCTTCCCGACTTCCTTGGTCCGCACACCTGTTGATCAGGACACATGGTGATCACGTGTCTGCGTGTTGATCACCTCACCAGCGTATCGGCAGGCACCGACATCCGTCGGCGGACGGCCGAAGCCGCCCGCCGACGGGGCAGCGCCCGCAGGGGCGCGGCGGTTCCAGGGCGCGCTCAGCCGTCCTTGGCTTCCTCGCGGACGCGTTCGGCGATCTGCGGCGGCATCGGTTCGTGCCGCACGTAGGACCGGCTGAAACGGGCGGTGCCGTGTGAGAGGGACCGCAGGTCGACCGCGTAGCGGCCGATCTCGATCTCCGGCACCTCGGCCCGCACGAGAGTTCGCCCGGTGCCCACCTGTTCGGTGCCGACCACCCGGCCGCGCCGCCCCGACAGGTCGCTCATCACCGGGCCCACGTAGTCGTCGCCGACCAGCACGGTGACCTCGGCGACCGGCTCCAGCAGATGGATCCTCGCGTCGGCTGCGGCCTCCCGCAGGGCGAGCGCGCCCGCCGTCTGGAACGCGGCGTCGGAGGAGTCCACCGAGTGCGCCTTTCCGTCCAGCAACGTGACCCGGACGTCGATGAGCGGATATCCGGCGGCGACCCCCTTGGCCGCCTGGGCCCGTACGCCCTTCTCGACCGACGGGATGAACTGCCGCGGCACGGCACCGCCGACCACCTTGTCCACGAACTCGATGCCCGAGCCGCCGGGCAGCGGCTCCACCTCGATCTCGCAGATGGCGAACTGGCCGTGCCCGCCGGACTGCTTCACGTGCCGCCCGCGCCCGGCCGCCCTGGCGCCGAACGTCTCCCGCAGGGAGACCTTGTGCGGCACCACGTCGACCTGGACGCCGTACCGGCTGCGCAGCCGCTCCAGCGCGACGTCCGCGTGCGCCTCGCCCAGGCACCACAGCACCACCTGGTGGGTGTCCTGGTTCTGTTCCAGCCGCATGGTCGGGTCCTCGGCGACCAGCCGGGACAGGCCCTGGCTGAGCTTGTCCTCGTCCGGCTTGCTGTGCGCCTGGATGGCGAGCGGGAGCAGCGGGTCCGGCATCTCCCACGGTGCCATCAGCAGCGGGTCGTCCTTGGCGGACAGGGTGTCCCCGGTCTCGGCGCGGTTCAGCTTGGCCACGCACGCGAGATCGCCCGCGACGGCGTGGGTGACCGGGCGCTGCTGTTTGCCGAACGGCGTCGACAGGGCGCCGACGCGCTCGTCGACGTCGTGGTCCTCGTGACCCCGGTCGGCCAGCCCGTGCCCGGAGACGTGCACCGTCTCGTCGGGGCGCAGGGTGCCGGAGAAGACGCGGACCAGCGAGATCCGGCCGACATAGGGGTCCGAGGAGGTCTTGACGACCTCGGCGACCAGCGGTCCGGCGGGGTCGCACGCCTTCAGCTCGCGAGGCTGCCCCTCGGGAGTGGTGACCAGGGGCTGCTCCCGCTCCAGGGGGGTCGGGAACCCACCGGTGATCAGCTCGAGGAGCTCCACCGTGCCGAGGCCCTGCCTGGCGCCCTCGGCCGCCGGGGCGGCGGCCAGGACGGGGAAGAAGGCGCCGCGCGCGACGGCCCGCTCCAGGTCCTCGATCAGCGTCTTCACGTCGACCTGCTCACCGCCGAGGTAGCGGTCCATGAGGGTCTCGTCCTCGCTCTCGGAGATGATCCCCTCGATGAGCCGGTTGCGGGCCTCCTCGATCCCCGGCAACTGGTCCTCGCCCGGCTCCGACTCCTTGCGCTCACCGGAGGAGTAGTCGAACAGCTTCTGCGACAGCAGCCCGGTCAGTCCGGTCACGGGCGCGTGCCCGTCGGGCCCCTCCGGGCCGTGCAACGGCAGGTACAGCGGGAGCACGGCGTCCGGGTCGTCGGCGCCGAACGCCTGCGCGCAGACCCGGGTCATCTCCGAGAAGTCCGCGCGCGCTGCCTCCAAATGGGTGATCACGATGGCGCGCGGCATGCCGACGGCCGCGCACTCCTCCCACACCATCCGGGTCGAGCCGTCCACCCCGTCCGAGGCCGAGACGACGAAGAGGGCCGCGTCCGCCGCGCGCAGACCGGCCCTGAGCTCCCCGACGAAGTCGGCGTATCCGGGGGTGTCGAGGAGATTGATCTTGTACCCGTCCCATTCGACGGGTACGAGGGAGAGCTGTACCGAGCGTTGCTGCCGGTGCTCGATGTCGTCGTAGTCGGAAACGGTGCCGCCGTCCTCCACGCGGCCCGCCCGGTTCACCGCTCCCGCCGTCAGCGCGAGAGCCTCCACCAGAGTCGTCTTGCCCGATCCGGAGTGGCCGACCAGCACCACATTCCGTACGGACGCGGGGTGGTCGGCCGCCGTAGCCCTGCCGGCGGCCCCGGGGTGTGTGTGCGCCTTGTCGCCCATGGCCTTGCCTCCCGTGCACGGTGAGGTCACTGTGGGCGCGGACACGCGGCACCGCGTGCACTGGCGGCTCCGGCGACGCCCGCGGTCCTTCGAGCTTTCCACTCCCGTCACGCTGCGTCCATACGAGGGACGCCCATCGCCCCGTCGGGGAGCGGTTGCGAGCCAGTACCCGATCCGGTCACCGGGTGCGGGTGCCCGGCGGTCGTCCACGCGCGCGCGTGACTACGATGGGCCAGCCGGAGGCCAGCAGGGGCCGCGGCGACACCGACCGTCGGGAAGGCCATGCTGAACAAGTACGCGCGTGCATTCTTCACGCGTGTCCTCACACCGTTCGCCGCGTTTCTCATCCGGCGGGGCGTCAGCCCCGACACGGTCACGCTCATCGGCACCGCCGGAGTGGTCGCGGGCGCGCTGGTCTTCTACCCCAGGGGCGAGTTCTTCTGGGGCACGATCGTCATCACGCTGTTCGTCTTCTCGGACCTGGTCGACGGAAACATGGCCCGCCAGCTGGGCCGCTCGAGCCGCTGGGGCGCCTTCCTGGACAGCACGCTGGACCGGGTCGCCGACGGCGCGATCTTCGGCGGCTTCGCCCTCTGGTACGCCGGCCTGGGCAACGACAACGTCCTGTGCGCGGTGTCGATCTTCTGCCTGGCCAGCGGCCAGGTGGTGTCGTACACCAAGGCGCGAGGCGAGTCGATCGGGCTGCCGGTCGCGGTGAACGGGCTCGTCGAGCGTGCCGAGCGGCTGGTGGTCTCACTGGTCGCGGCCGGGCTCGCGGGTCTGCACAAGTTCGGCGTCCCGGGCATCCAGTACCTGCTGCCGGTCGCCCTGTGGATCGTCGCGGTCGGCAGCCTGGTCACGTTGATCCAGCGGGTCGTCACGGTCCGCCGGGAGTCCGCCGAGGCGGAGGCGGAGGCCGGAGCGGACGGCGCGAACGCCTCCCAGGGGAGCGAGGCGGCGCAGTGAGCGCCGGGGAGCGACTGTCCGACGCCCTGTACGGGCTGGGCTGGAGCACCGTGAAGACGCTCCCCGAGCCGGCCGCCGTACGGCTGGGCCGGACCATCGCCGACCTCGCCTGGAAACAGCGCGGCAAGGGCGTGCGAAGGCTGGAGAGCAACTACGCGCGCGTGGTGCCGGACGCCACCCCGGAGCGCCTTGCCGAGCTGTCCCGGGCGGGCATGCGTTCGTATCTGCGCTATTGGATGGAGTCCTTCCGGCTCCCCGCCTGGAGCGCCGATCGGATCAAGGCCGGCTTCGACCCCAAGGACCTGCATTTCCTGACCGACGGTCTCGCCGCGGGCCGGGGCGTCGTCCTGGCGCTGCCCCACCTGGCCAACTGGGACCTGGCCGGCGCCTGGGTCACCACGAAGCTGGAGATCCCGTTCACGACGGTCGCCGAGCGACTGAAGCCGGAGACGCTGTACGACCGGTTCGTCGCCTACCGGGAGGGCCTCGGCATGGAGGTGCTGCCGCACAGCGGCGGTTCCGCGTTCGGCACACTGGCCAGGCGGTTGCGGGACGGCGGCCTGGTCTGCCTGGTCGCCGACCGCGACCTGTCCGCCTCCGGCGTGGAGGTGACCTTCTTCGGCGAGAGCGCGCGGATGCCCGCCGGGCCGGCCCTGCTCGCCCAGCAGACCGGGGCGCTCCTGCTGCCCGTCACCCTCTGGTACGACGACTCGCCCGTCATGCGGGGCCGCGTCCATCCCCCGGTCGAGGTGCCCGAGTCGGGCACGCGGGCCGAGAAGACGTCCGTCATGACACAGGCGCTGGCCGACGCCTTCGCCTCGGGGATCGCCGACCACCCGGAGGACTGGCACATGCTGCAACGGCTGTGGCTCGCCGACCTCGACCCCGCGAAGGGAACGCCGTGAGAATCGGCATCGTCTGCCCGTACTCCTGGGACGTGCCGGGCGGCGTCCAGTTCCACATCCGGGACCTGGCCGAGTACTTCATCCGCCTGGGCCACGACGTCTCCGTGCTCGCCCCCGCCGACGAGGACACCCCGCTGCCGCCGTACGTGGTCTCGGCCGGGCGCGCGGTGCCGGTGCCGTACAACGGCTCGGTGGCCCGACTCAACTTCGGCTTCCTCTCGGCGGCCCGGGTGCGGCGCTGGCTGCACGAGGGCGCGTTCGACGTGATCCACATCCACGAGCCGACCTCACCGTCGCTGGGCCTGCTGACCTGCTGGGCGGCGTCCGGCCCGATCGTGGCCACCTTCCACACCTCCAACCCCCGTTCCCGCGCGATGATCGCCGCGTACGCGATCCTGCAGGCCGCACTGGAGAAGATCAGCGCACGGATCGCGGTGAGCGAGTACGCCCGCCGCACGCTCGTCGAGCACCTCGGCGGCGACGCGGTGGTGATCCCGAACGGTGTCGACGTCGACTTCTTCGCCAAGGCCGAGCCCAACCCCGAGTGGCAGGGCGACACCATCGGCTTCGTCGGGCGCATCGACGAGCCCCGCAAGGGCCTGCCGGTGCTGATGAAGGCCCTGCCGAAGATCCTCGCCGCACGCCCGCAGACCCGGCTGCTGGTGGCCGGCCGCGGCGACGAGGAGGAGGCGGTCGAATCCCTCCCCGCCGAACTGCGCTCGCGGGTGGAGTTCCTCGGCATGGTCAGCGACGAGGACAAGGCGCGCTTCCTGCGCAGCGTCGACCTGTACGTCGCGCCCAACACCGGCGGCGAGAGCTTCGGCATCATCCTCGTCGAGGCCATGTCGGCGGGCGCCCCCGTCCTCGCCTCCGACCTGGACGCCTTCGCCCAGGTCCTCGACCAGGGCGCGGCCGGCGAACTGTTCCCCAACGAGGACGCCGACGCCCTCGCCGCCGCGGCGCTACGCCTGCTCGCGAACCCGGCACGCCGCGCCGAACTGCGGGAACGGGGCAGCGTGCACGTACGGCGCTTCGACTGGTCGACGGTCGGCGCGGACATCCTGTCGGTGTACGAGACGGTGACAGCGGGCGCGGCGGCGGTGGCGGCGGACGAACGAACCACGGGGCTGCGCGCACGGTTCGGCCTCGCGGCGCGGGACTGAGCCGCGCCTTTTCAGCCGGTCCGGGCATGATCAGCCCGTCGGGCGTTTGAGGACGAGGCCGTTCAGGCCGAAGGGGGGCTGGGGGTGGCAGCCCCCAGTGACGGCGATGGCAAGGCGCTGTCCGGCTCTCAGCCGATCTCGGCATTATCAGCCTGTCCGGCGTTTGAGGACGAGGCCGTTCAGGCCACAGCGGGGGTCTGGGGGCGGCAGCCCCCGGCGACGGCCACGACAACGCCCCGCACGACACCCCGCGACCCCCAGCGGAGCGCCCCGGTAGCCTTGCCGCCCGTGACCGCAACACTCATCTGGATCCTCGTCGCGCTCGTCGCGATCGGCCTGTACCTGAGCTGGACCGCGGGCCGCCTGGACCGGCTGCACGCGCGCATCGACGCCGCACGCGCCGCGCTCGACGCCCAGCTGCTGCGGCGGGCCTCGGTGACCCAGGAACTGGCCACCTCCGGGGTCCTGGACCCCGCCGCCTCGATCGTGCTCTACGAGGCCGCCCACGCCGCCCGCCAGGCCGAGGAGGAGCAGCGGGAGGTCGCCGAGAGCGAGCTGAGCCAGGCGCTGCGGGCGGTGTTCGCGGACCCCCAGCAGGTCGAGGCCGTCCGCGAGGCCCCCGGGGGAGAGGCGGCGGCACATGAGCTCACCGAGGCCGTGCGCCGGGTTCCGATGGCACGCCGGTTCCACAACGACGCGGTCGGGGCGGCGCGCAGGCTGCGGGAGCACCGCAAGGTCCGGTGGTTCCGGCTGGCCGGGCACGCGCCGTTCCCGCTGGCCTTCGAGATGGACGACGAGCCGCCGACGGCCCTGGTGGAGCGGGCCGCCTAGCCTCCGGATGTTCAGGGAGCGTTCGAAAATGATCCACCGGCTTGCCATTGGCCCTTGCTGTGGACTGGTCCGGCGGCGTTTCCTCAATGCTGCACCAAATCCTCTGCCCAACGAGTGAGGTCACCCGTGTCCACCACGATCCCCAACTCCGCGCAGTCCCCGGAGACCGGCACCGCCCGCGTGAAGCGCGGCATGGCCGAGCAGCTCAAGGGTGGCGTGATCATGGACGTCGTCACGCCGGAGCAGGCGAAGATCGCCGAAGACGCGGGCGCCGTCGCCGTCATGGCCCTGGAGCGGGTCCCGGCCGACATCCGCAAGGACGGCGGCGTGGCCCGCATGTCCGACCCGGACATGATCGAGGGCATCATCGACGCCGTCTCGATCCCGGTCATGGCCAAGTCCCGCATCGGCCACTTCGTCGAGGCCCAGGTCCTGCAGTCCCTCGGCGTCGACTACATCGACGAGTCCGAGGTCCTGACCCCGGCCGACGAGGTCAACCACTCCGACAAGTGGGCGTTCACCACCCCCTTCGTCTGCGGTGCCACCAACCTGGGCGAGGCCTTGCGCCGCATCGCCGAGGGCGCCGCGATGATCCGCTCCAAGGGCGAGGCCGGCACCGGCAACGTCGTCGAGGCCGTCCGCCACCTGCGCCAGATCAAGAACGAGATCGCCCGCCTGCGGGGCTTCGACAACCACGAGCTCTACGCCGCGGCCAAGGAGCTGCGTGCCCCGTACGAGCTCGTCAAGGAGGTCGCCGAGCTCGGCAAGCTCCCGGTGGTCCTCTTCTCCGCCGGTGGCGTGGCCACCCCGGCCGACGCCGCGCTGATGCGCCAGCTCGGCGCCGAGGGCGTCTTCGTCGGCTCCGGCATCTTCAAGTCCGGCGACCCGGCCAAGCGCGCCGCCGCCATCGTGAAGGCGACGACCTTCTACGACGACCCGAAGATCATCGCGGACGCGTCCCGCAACCTCGGCGAGGCCATGGTCGGCATCAACTGCGACACCCTCCCCGAGACCGAGCGCTACGCCAACCGCGGCTGGTAATCGCCCCCGAAGCGCACCAGGTAATCACCCATGAACACTCCTGTCGTAGGCGTCCTGGCCCTCCAGGGCGACGTACGGGAGCACCTCATCGCCCTGGCCGCGGCGGATGCCGTGGCCAGGCCGGTGCGGCGCCCCGAAGAACTCGCCGAGGTCGACGGTCTCGTCCTCCCCGGTGGTGAGTCCACGACCATCTCCAAACTCGCCGTCCTCTTCGGCGTGATGGAACCCCTCCGCGCGCGCGTGCGGGACGGCATGCCCGTCTACGGCACCTGTGCGGGCATGATCATGCTCGCCGACAAGATCCTCGACCCGCGCTCGGGCCAGGAGACGATCGGCGGCATCGACATGATCGTGCGCCGCAACGCCTTCGGCCGGCAGAACGAGTCCTTCGAGGCGGCCGTCGACGTCAAGGGCATCGACGGAGACCCTGTGGAGGGCGTCTTCATCCGCGCCCCCTGGGTCGAGTCCGTCGGCGCCGACGCCGAGGTGCTCGCCGAGCACGACGGCCACATCGTGGCGGTCCGCCAGGGCAACGCGCTGGCCACGTCGTTCCACCCGGAGCTGACCGGCGACCACCGGGTGCACGCGCACTTCGTCGACATGGTGCGCGCCACCCGGGCATCCGAGTCCTTGTAGGATCTCCGGGGGTTAACCTCCCGGGTCCGCCCGGGGGAGTTCGTACAGGATGGGTTACGCGAAGGAGACAGGCAGATGTCCGGCCACTCTAAATGGGCCACGACGAAGCACAAGAAGGCCGTGATCGACGCCAAGCGCGGCAAGCTCTTCGCGAAGCTGATCAAGAACATCGAGGTCGCGGCGCGCATGGGCGGCGTCGACCTCGAGGGCAACCCGACCCTCTACGACGCCGTCCAGAAGGCCAAGAAGCAGTCGGTCCCCAACAAGAACATCGACTCCGCCATCAAGCGCGGTGGCGGTCTCGAGGCCGGTGGCGCCGACTACGAGACGATCATGTACGAGGGCTACGGCCCGAACGGCGTCGCGGTGCTCATCGAGTGCCTCACGGACAACCGCAACCGCGCCGCCTCCGAGGTCCGCGTCGCCATGACCCGTAACGGCGGTTCGATGGCCGACCCTGGTTCGGTGTCCTACCTGTTCAACCGCAAGGGCGTCGTCATCGTCCCCAAGGGCGAGCTGACCGAGGACGACGTCCTCGCCGCCGTCCTCGACGCGGGGGCCGAGGAGGTCAACGACCTCGGCGAGAACTTCGAGGTGCTCAGCGAGGCCACCGACCTGGTCGCGGTCCGCACCGCCCTGCAGGACGCCGGCATCGACTACGACTCCGCCGAGGCCAACTTCGTCCCGACCATGCAGGTCGAGCTGGACGAGGAGGGCGCCAGGAAGATCTTCAAGCTGATCGACGCCCTCGAGGACAGCGACGACGTGCAGAACGTCTTCGCCAACTTCGACGTCAGCGACGAGGTCATGGAGAAGGTCGACGCGTAACGCTGCCGCGGGCTCAGCGCGTTTCGGCGGGCCGGGGGACACGTCCCCCGGCCCGCCGCCGTTGTCAGTGGCACCCGATAGCCTGCACGAACTGGGGGTACCGCCCAGCGAAGCCGGGCGAGATCGAGAGGGAGGGCGCGTGCGCGTACTGGGGGTGGACCCCGGGTTGACCCGGTGTGGCGTCGGCGTCGTCGAAGGGGTTGCGGGGCGCCCGCTCACCATGGTGGGCGTCGGGGTCGTGCGGACGCCCGCGGACGCCGAGCTGGGACACCGCCTCGTCGCCATCGAGCAGGGCATCGAGTCCTGGCTGGACGAACACCGGCCCGAGTTCGTCGCCGTGGAGCGGGTGTTCAGCCAGCACAACGTCCGTACCGTGATGGGCACCGCCCAGGCGAGCGCCGTCGCCATGCTGTGCGCCGCCCGCCGCGGCATCCCCGTCGCCCTGCACACCCCCAGCGAGGTCAAGGCCGCCGTCACCGGCAGCGGGCGCGCCGACAAAGCGCAGGTGGGCGCCATGGTCACCCGTCTGCTGCGGCTGACGGCACCGCCCAAGCCCGCCGACGCCGCCGACGCCCTCGCGCTCGCCATCTGCCACATCTGGCGGGCCCCCGCGCAGAACCGACTCCAGCAGGCCGTCGCCCTGCACACATCGAAAGGCCGTACGGGATGATCGCCTTCGTGAGCGGACCGGTCGCCGCCCTCGCCCCCGACTCCGCGGTGGTCGAGGTGGGCGGCATCGGCATCGCCGTCCAGTGCACTCCCAACACCCTGTCGGGACTGCGGACCGGCCAACAGACCAAGCTGGCGACCTCGCTGGTCGTCCGGGAGGACTCCCTGACGTTGTACGGCTTCGCCGACGACGACGAGCGCCAGGTCTTCGAGCTGCTGCAGACCGCGAGCGGGGTCGGCCCCAGACTGGCCCAGGCGATGCTGGCGGTGCACACGCCGGACGCGCTGCGCCGGGCCGTCGCCACCGGTGACGAGAAGGCCCTGACCGCCGTCCCCGGCATCGGCAAGAAGGGCGCCCAGAAGCTGCTGCTGGAACTGAAGGACCGGCTCGGCGAGCCGATCGGCGCCCCCGCGATGGGCACACCCGTCACCCAGGGCTGGCGCGACCAGTTGCACGCCGCGCTCATCGGCCTGGGGTACGCCACCCGGGAGGCCGACGAGGCGGTGACCGCCGTGGCCCCGCAGGCCGAGGCCGCCGGGGGCACCCCGCAGGTCGGCCAGCTGCTCAAGGCGGCCCTGCAGACCCTGAACCGCGCCCGCTGATCCCCCACACCACCCCGAGGCACACCACATGAACTGGGACGACACGACCGACCCCGCCGCCTCCGAGCGGCTGGTGGGCTCTGTCGCCGACCGCGAGGACCAGGCCGTCGAGGCCGCCCTGCGACCCAAGGACCTGGACGAGTTCATCGGTCAGGAGAAGGTCCGCGAGCAGCTCGACCTCGTCCTGCGCGCCGCACGCGCGCGTGGAGCGACCGCCGACCACGTCCTGCTCTCCGGTGCCCCGGGCCTCGGCAAGACCACCCTTTCGATGATCATCGCCGCCGAGATGGGCGCCCCCATCCGCATCACCTCCGGCCCCGCCATCCAGCACGCCGGCGACCTCGCCGCGATCCTCTCCTCCCTCCAGGAGGGCGAGGTCCTCTTCCTCGACGAGATCCACCGCATGTCCCGGCCCGCCGAGGAGATGCTCTACATGGCGATGGAGGACTTCCGGGTCGACGTCATCGTCGGCAAGGGCCCCGGCGCCACCGCCATCCCCCTCGAACTGCCCCCGTTCACGCTGGTCGGCGCCACCACGCGCGCGGGCCTGCTGCCGCCCCCGCTGCGCGACCGCTTCGGCTTCACCGCGCACATGGAGTTCTACGAGCCGACCGAGCTCGAGCGCGTCGTGCACCGCTCCGCGAGCCTCCTCGACGTGGAGGTCGAACCCGACGGCGCCGCCGAGATCGCCGGCCGCTCCCGGGGCACGCCCCGCATCGCCAACCGCCTGCTGCGCCGGGTGCGGGACTACGCGCAGGTCAAGGCGGACGGGCTGATCACCCGGGAGATCGCCGCGGCGGCCCTCGCCGTGTACGAGGTCGACGCGCGCGGCCTGGACCGGCTCGACCGCGCGGTCCTGCAGGCCCTGCTCAAGCTGTTCGGCGGCGGCCCGGTCGGCCTGTCCACGCTGGCCGTCGCGGTGGGGGAGGAGCGGGAGACCGTCGAAGAGGTCGCCGAGCCCTTCCTGGTACGCGAGGGCCTGCTCGCCCGTACCCCGCGCGGGCGGGTCGCCACGCCCGCGGCATGGGCGCATCTCGGCCTCACCCCGCCCCGCTCCGGGGCCACAGGAAACGGACAACAGGACCTGTTCGGGGCGTGACGGCGAGGGCATTGGCGGGGGGAGGAACCCAGGTGCCATGCTGAGCGTTGTTCCATGCACGCGGACTCGCTTAGACTCCGCCGATGCCGCCTTCGCGGGCGGCGCCGACCCAACCCCCAAATACCAGGCCGCCCTCCATCGCGGTCGCGCGAAGGAAATCCCGTCCCGTGAATACCTTGACCCTTCTCCCGTTCATCGTGCTCATCGCGGCCATGTTCCTGATGACGCGCTCGGCCAAGAAGAAGCAGCAGCAGGCCGCCAACATGCGGAACGAGATGCAGCCCGGCTCCGGTGTCCGCACGATCGGGGGGATGTACGCGACGGTCAAGGAGGTCAACGAGGACACGGTCCTCCTCGACGCCGCCCCTGGTGTCGACCTCCTCTTCGCCAAGAACGCGATCGGCGCCGTCCTCACCGACGACGAGTACAACCGCATCGTCCACGGCATCGAGCACGACCTGAAGTCCGACGCCGACCTCGTTCCGGACGACGCCTCCTCCCTCACCGAGACCGACGCCGCCGCCGACGCTGCCGCCGCCTCCGACGACAAGTCCGTCGACCTCGGTAAGAAGGACGCGTCCGAGAAGAAGGCCGACGAGGCCCAGGCCGCCGAGGCCCGCGCCGAGGAAGCCCGGGACGCCGAGGCGAAGGCGGACGAAGAGCCGAAGAAGACCGACGGCGAGTCCGACGCGAAGTAGTCACGCCCCGGGGAGCGCGGCGCGATAGGTTCGCGCCCGGCGCACCCCGGGCGCGTCTGTTTCCCGCACGGGATCCCGACACCATGTCATGGCCGACCGCGCCCCGACCGGGCGCGGGGCGGCCCGAGAGGGAGTACGAGAAGGTGGCAGCACCTAAGAGGGGCCGGAGCGCGAGTGCCCAGAGCAAGCCAGGGCGCTCACTGGCCCTCATCCTGATCGCCATCGCGGCGCTCACCGGGGGAATGTTCGCCTCCGGAAACACCACTCCGCGTCTGGGCATCGACCTCGCCGGTGGTACGAGCATCACGCTCAAGGCGAAGGCCGACCAGGGGTCCGCGATCAACCAGGCCAACATGAACACCGCGGTCGACATCATGAACCGCCGTGTCAACGGCCTGGGCGTCTCCGAGGCGGAGGTGCAGACCCAGGGGAAGGACCACATCATCGTCAACATCCCCAAGGGCACCAACTCCAAGGAGGCACAGCAGCAGGTCGGTACCACTGCCAAGCTGTACTTCCGCCCGGTCCTCACCAGCGAGCCCAGCGGCGCCGCCGCCTCGCCGAGCCCGTCGCCGAGCGCGTCCTCCAGCGGCAGCGGCTCACCGAGCCCGTCGAGCAGCGCCTCTGCCAAGGAGAAGGCGTCCTCGCCCTCCTCGGCCTCCCCGACCGCCACCGCCACCTCTCAGGGCCGCGCGGTCACCGACGGCCTGAAGGCCGACGCCACGCCGTCGTCCTCGGCCTCCGCGAAGTCCTCGGCCTCCCCGAGCCCCTCCTCCTCGTCGAGCGCGCCGAGCAGCGCCGCCGACAAGACGGCCGCCAAGCTCCAGGCCCAGTACACCGCGCTGGACTGCACCAAGGCCGCCGACCGGGCCAAGGCCGGCACGAGCGCGAAGCCCGGTGAGTCGACCGTGGCCTGCGGTCAGATCAGGAAGGTCTGGTACAAGTACCTGCTCGGCCCGGCCGCCGTGGACGGCACCGACGTGAAGAAGGCCCAGGCGGTCTTCGGAACCCAGAACACCGTCGGCTGGCAGGTCCAGATGACCTTCACCGGCAGCGGGTCGAAGAAGTTCGCGAACATCACCGGCCAGCTCGCCAAGAACCAGGGTGTGCAGAAGGAGTTCGCCATCGTCCTCGACGGCGATGTCGTCTCCAGCCCCAACGTGGACCAGGCCATCACCGGTGGCCAGGCGGAGATCTCCGGCAGCTTCACCCAGCAGGAGGCGCAGAGCCTCGCGAACATGCTGTCGTACGGTGCCCTGCCGCTCTCCTTCAAGGAGGACACCGTCACCACGGTGACCGCCGCGCTCGGCGGTGAGCAGCTGCACGCCGGTCTGCTCGCGGGCGCCATCGGCCTCGCGCTGGTCGTGATCTACCTGGTGATCTACTACCGCGGCCTGTCGCTCGTGGCCATGGCCTCCCTGCTGGTCTCCGCGGCCCTGACCTACGTGATCATGTCGTTGCTCGGCCCGGCCATCAACTTCGCGCTGAACCTGCCGGCCGTCTGCGGTGCCATCGTCGCCATCGGCATCACCGCGGACTCGTTCATCGTGTACTTCGAACGCATCCGGGACGAGATCCGCGAGGGCCGCACCCTGCGTCCCGCCGTCGAGCGGGCCTGGCCGCGCGCCCGGCGCACGGTCCTGGTCTCCGACTTCGTGTCGTTCCTCGCCGCCGCGGTGCTGTTCATCGTGACCGTCGGCAAGGTCCAGGGCTTCGCGTTCACGCTCGGCCTGACCACCGTGCTCGACGTGGTCGTCGTCTTCTTCTTCACCAAGCCGCTGATGACACTGCTCGCCCGCCGCAAGTTCTTCGCGAACGGCCACAAGTGGTCCGGCCTCGACCCGAAGAGCCTGGGTGCCAAGCCGCCGCTGCGCCGCACCCGCCGTCCCGCCGGTCCTGCCGCCGGCTCCGTCGACCCGAAGGAGGCGTGAGCGATGTCGAAACTCGGCAACCTCGGCGCGCGACTGCACCGCGGCGAGATCAGCTACGACTTCGTCGGCAAGCGCAAGATCTGGTACGGCGTCTCGATCCTGATCACCATCACGGCCATCCTCGGCCTGGCGGTGCGCGGCCTGAACATGGGCATCGAGTTCAAGGGCGGAGCGGTCTTCACCACGCCGACCCACATGAGCACCTCGGTGGCCAAGGCGGAGGAGTACGCGCAGGACGCGGCCGGCCACGAGGCGGTCGTGCAGAAGCTCGGCAACGGCAGCCTGCGCATCCAGATCGCCGGTATCGACACCGACAAGTCCGACCAGATCAAGCAGACGCTGGCCAAGGACCTGGGCCTCGACCCGAACAAACTCGCCGCCGACCTGGTCGGTCCGAGCTGGGGTGAGCAGATCGCCAACAAGGCCTGGGAAGGCCTGGGGATCTTCATGGTCCTGGTCGTGATCTACCTGGCGATCGCCTTCGAGTGGCGCATGGCGATCGCGGCCCTGGTCGCACTGATCCACGACATCACCATCACGACCGGCATCTACGCCCTCGTCGGCTTCGAGGTCACGCCCGGTACGGTCATCGGTCTGCTGACGATCCTCGGTTACTCGCTCTACGACACGGTCGTCGTCTTCGACAGCCTCAAGGAGCAGACGAAGGACATCACCAAGCAGACCCGCTTCACCTACAGCGACATCGCCAACCAGTCGATCAACGGCACCCTGGTCCGTTCCATCAACACCACGGTGGTCGCGCTGCTGCCGGTGGCCGGCCTGCTGTTCATCGGCGGCGGCTTCCTCGGCGCCGGCACGCTCAACGACATCTCGCTGTCGCTGTTCGTCGGCCTCGCGGCCGGTGCGTACTCGTCGATCTTCATCGCCACGCCGCTCGTCGCCGACCTCAAGGAGCGCGAGCCGCAGATGAAGGCCCTCAGGAAGCGCGTCCTGGCCAAGCGGGCCCAGGCCGCCGCCGGCGAGGAACTCGCCGAGAACCGGCCCGTCGCCTCCGACGAACCGGACGACTCCGCCGCGGCCGTCGTGGGACCGCGCAACCAGCCCGCGTCCCGTAACCGGGGCCGTGGCCGACCCTCGGGGAAGCGCCGATGACCGACATCAAGGAACTGCTGCTCAGCCGTATCCGGGACGTCGAGGACTATCCGGAGCAGGGCGTGATGTTCAAGGACATCACCCCGCTGCTGGCGGATCCGGCGGCGTTCACCGCCCTCACCGACGCGCTGGCGGAGATCGCCGAGCGCACCGGTGCCACGAAGATCGTCGGACTGGAGGCCCGCGGCTTCATCCTGGGCGCCCCGGTGGCCGTCCGGGCGGGGCTCGGCTTCATCCCCGTACGGAAGGCGGGCAAGCTGCCCGGGGCGACGCTGCGCCAGGCGTACGAGCTGGAGTACGGATCGGCGGAGATCGAGGTGCACGCGGAGGACCTAGTCTCCGGTGACCGCATCCTCATCGTGGACGATGTCCTCGCCACGGGAGGTACCGCCGAGGCGGCCATCCAGCTCATCCACCGGGCAGGGGCCGAGGTCGCCGGCGTCGCCGTGCTGATGGAGCTGTGCTTCCTCGAGGGCCGTCCGCGTCTGGAGGCCGCTCTGCGGGGCGCTCCGCTGGAGGCGCTGCTGCGGGTCTGAAGTTGTCGCTGGTTCGCCGAGGCCGTCCCGGTGTGTACGGGGCGGCCTCGGCTGCGCCTTCGGCCGGTTGGGTTTCCCACCCGCACCGCCCGTGCGGGCTCGTGGGCGGGTGCGGGCGTTCTCGTGGGACGTTCGCACCGTCGGCGCCTTGCGGCCAGGTGCTGTGCGCATCCGCGTTGCCCGCATCCGCGTTGCCCGCGGGGGAGTCGGCGGCTCGCGGCTGAAGGGCTGTGACGGCCGTGTCCCAGCGGGCGGCAACCCGTGGGACACCCCTGTGAAGCCCGGCTGCCTCCCTCGCGGAATCCCGCGGCAGCGGCCCGTGTTCCCCCAGTACGCGATCCTCGCGTCCGGCTGGAGGCGATGCCGGGGCCCAGGATCGCTACCATGGGGTCTCCGGAGCCTGACCGGGGGACCCGGATCGCGCACGAGGAGCCCTCTTGCCAGACGAGGCCCAGCCACTGACCGCCGCCAAGCCCGAGTCCGCCTCGGGGCCCGCGGCGAAGCCCGCGCCGAACGCGCCCCACGCGAAGAACGACAGCCGCGGGCCGGTCGAGCACGCCCAGTCCGCGCCCGTCGAGAAGTCGCCGGAGGCCGTGCGCCCCAAACCGTCCCCGGCGCCCGAGCAGCCCCCGGCGGCCCGCCCGTCCGCAGGGCAGCCCGCGCGTTCCGGCTCCTCCAACCGCGTCCGGGCCCGCCTCGCCCGTCTGGGTGTCCAGCGCGCCAATCCGTACAACCCGGTCCTGGAGCCGCTGCTGCGCATAGTCCGCAGCAACGACCCCAAGATCGAGAACGCCACGCTGCGCCAGATCGAACGCGCCTACCAGGTGGCCGAGCGCTGGCACCGCGGCCAGAAGCGCAAGAGCGGCGACCCGTACATCACGCACCCGCTCGCGGTCACCACCATCCTCGCCGAGCTGGGCATGGATCCGGCCACCCTCATGGCCGGACTGCTGCACGACACCGTCGAGGACACCGAGTACGGCCTCGACCAGCTGCGCCGCGACTTCGGCGACACCGTCGCCCTGCTGGTGGACGGCGTCACCAAGCTGGACAAGGTCAAGTTCGGCGAGGCCGCGCAGGCCGAGACGGTGCGCAAGATGGTCGTCGCCATGGCCAAGGACCCCCGGGTCCTGGTCATCAAGCTCGCCGACCGCCTGCACAACATGCGCACCATGCGCTACCTCAAGCGCGAGAAGCAGGAGAAGAAGGCGCGCGAGACGCTCGAGATATACGCGCCGCTCGCCCACCGGCTCGGCATGAACACCATCAAGTGGGAACTGGAGGACCTCGCGTTCGCGATCCTCTACCCCAAGATGTACGACGAGATCGTGCGGCTGGTCGCCGAGCGTGCGCCCAAGCGCGACGAGTACCTGGCCATAGTGACCGACGAGGTGCAGGCCGACCTGCGCGCCGCCCGTATCAAGGCCACGGTCACCGGCCGCCCGAAGCACTACTACAGCGTCTACCAGAAGATGATCGTCCGCGGCCGTGACTTCGCGGAGATCTACGACCTGGTGGGTATCCGCGTCCTCGTCGACACGGTCCGCGACTGCTACGCCGCCCTCGGCACCGTGCACGCGCGATGGAACCCGGTCCCCGGCCGGTTCAAGGACTACATCGCGATGCCCAAGTTCAACATGTACCAGTCGCTGCACACGACGGTCATCGGGCCCAACGGCAAGCCGGTCGAACTGCAGATCCGCACCTTCGACATGCACCGCCGCGCCGAGTACGGCATCGCCGCGCACTGGAAGTACAAGCAGGAGGCCGTCGCCGGCGCCTCCAAGATCCGGACCGACGCGCCGAAGACGTCCGCCAAGGACAAGGACGCCATCAACGACATGGCGTGGCTGCGGCAGCTCCTGGACTGGCAGAAGGAGACCGAGGACCCCGGCGAGTTCCTGGAGTCGCTGCGCTTCGACCTGTCCCGCAACGAGGTCTTCGTCTTCACCCCCAAGGGTGACGTCATCGCGCTCCCGGCCGGTGCCACCCCGGTGGACTTCGCGTACGCGGTCCACACCGAGGTCGGTCACCGCACCATAGGGGCGCGGGTCAACGGCCGCCTCGTGCCGCTGGAATCCACCCTGGACAACGGCGACCTGGTCGAGGTCTTCACCTCCAAGGCGCCCGGCGCGGGCCCGTCCCGTGACTGGCTGGGCTTCGTCAAGTCGCCGCGCGCCCGCAACAAGATCCGGGCGTGGTTCTCCAAGGAGCGGCGCGACGAGGCGATCGAGCAGGGCAAGGACGCCATCGTCCGCGCCATGCGCAAGCAGAACCTGCCGATCCAGCGCATCCTCACCGGCGACTCACTGGTCACCCTCGCGCACGAGATGCGCTACCCGGACATCTCCGCGCTGTACGCGGCGATCGGCGAGGGCCACGTCTCCGCGCAGAACGTCGTGCAGAAGCTCGTTCAGGCGCTCGGCGGCGAGGAGGCGGCCACCGAGGAGATCGACGAGGCGGTACCGCCGTCCCGTGGGCGCGGCCGCAAGCGGCGCTCCAGCGCCGACCCGGGCGTCGTGGTCAAGGGCGTCGAGGACGTGTGGGTCAAGCTCGCCCGCTGCTGCACGCCCGTGCCCGGCGATCCGATCATCGGTTTCGTCACACGGGGTAGCGGCGTATCGGTTCATCGCAGCGACTGCGTCAACGTGGAGTCACTGTCCCGCGAGCCGGAGCGCATCCTTGACGTCGAGTGGGCGCCCACCCAGTCCTCGGTCTTCCTGGTCGCCATCCAGGTCGAGGCCCTGGACCGCTCCCGTCTGCTGTCGGACGTCACCCGCGTCCTGTCCGACCAGCACGTCAACATCCTCTCCGCGGCCGTCCAGACCTCCCGCGACCGGGTGGCCACCTCCCGCTTCACCTTCGAGATGGGCGACCCCAAGCACCTCGGGCACGTCCTGAAGGCGGTGCGAGGTGTGGAGGGCGTGTACGACGTGTACCGCGTGACCTCGGCGCGCAGCCGGTCGTAGAAGACCGTAGCGGTCGCACCGGGCACGCACCGGGCAAAGGCGAGAGGGCCCCGTACGTCGCCGTACGGGGCCCTCACACACTGAGGCTTCGGGTGTTCAGCCGCCGAACTCCTGCAGGCCCTTCAGGGCCTGGTCCAGCAGCGCCTGACGGCCCTCCAGCTCCCTCTCGAGCTTGTCCGCCCTGGCGGTGTTGCCCTGGGCGCGAGCCTGCTCGATCTGGCCCTTCAGCTTGTCCACGGCGGCCTGCAGCTGACCGGTCAGGCCCTCGGCACGCGCGCGTGCCTCCGGGTTCGTCCGGCGCCACTCGGCCTCCTCGGCCTCCTGGATCGCCCGGTCGACGGTGTGCATCCGGCCCTCGACCTTCGGACGGGCGTCGCGCGGCACATGACCGATGGCCTCCCAGCGCTCGTTGATCGAGCGGAAGGCGGCACGGGCGCCCTTCAGGTCCGTGATCGGCAGGAGCTTCTCGGCCTCCTCGGCCAGCTCCTCCTTCAGCTTCAGGTTCTCCGCCTGCTCCGCGTCCCGCTCGGCGAACACCGAGCTGCGGGCGGCGAAGAACACGTCCTGGGCGCCGCGGAAGCGGTTCCACAGGTCGTCCTCGTGCTCACGTTGCGCGCGGCCCGCGGCCTTCCAGTCCGCCATCAGCTCGCGGTAGCGGGCCGCAGTGGGCCCCCAGTCCGTCGAACCGGACAGCGCCTCGGCCTCGGCGACCAGCTTCTCCTTGGTCTTGCGCGCCTCCTCGCGCTGCGCGTCCAGCTGCGCGAAGTGCGCCTTGCGCCGCTTGGAGAACGCCGAGCGGGCGTGCGAGAAGCGGTGCCACAGCTCGTCGTCCGACTTGCGGTCCAGGCGGGGCAGACCCTTCCAGGTGTCCACCAGGGCACGCAGCCGCTCACCGGCCGCCCGCCACTGGTCGGACTGCGCCAGCTGCTCGGCCTCGGCGACCAGGTCCTCCTTGGCCTTGCGGGCCTCGTCGGACTGCTTGGCCCGCTGCTGCTTGCGCTCCTCACGGCGGGCCTCGACGGTCTGCACGAGCTTGTCGAGCCGAGCCCGCAGCGCGTCGAGGTCGCCGACCGCGTGGTGTGCGTCGACCTGCTCCCTGAGGTGGTCGATGGCGGTCTGCGCGTCCTTCGCCGACAGGTCGGTGGTCTGCACTCGCTTCTCGAGGAGGCCGATCTCGACAACCAGGCCCTCGTACTTGCGCTCGAAGTAGGCAAGCGCCTCCTCAGGGGAGCCGGCCGCCCAGGAACCGACGACCTGCTCGCCGTCGGCCGTACGCACGTACACGGTCCCCGTCTCGTCGACGCGGCCCCACGGGTCGCTGCTCACAGCGCCTCCTCCACATGATGCCTGCGGGGGGCCTGTAGCTCCCCCGGGCATCGTCCACAGTTTCGTCACGGCCAACATAGGCGACCAGCGGGTTGCCTGTCCGCATCCAGCGCGACCGAAATTCCGCTACCGGCCGCCTCGACCGTCAGGATTTCGTGACCGTCGCCTTGTTGATCACGACCGTCGCGTTCGGAGCGCCGTCGCCCTGGCCCGTGCTCTCGCCCGCGGCGGCGATCTTCTTCAGCACCTTCATGCCCGCCGCGTCGATGGTTCCGAACGGTGTGTAGCTGGGCGGAAGCTGACTGTCCTGGTAGACCAGGAAGAACTGGCTGCCGCCGGTGTGCTTCTGGCCCGTGTTCGCCATCGCCACCGTGCCCGCCGGGTAGACGTTGCCCTTCAGGCTTTTGTCCTTGAGGTTCTCGTCAGGGATCGTGTACCCAGGACCGCCGCTTCCGGTGCCCGTCGGGTCGCCGCACTGCAGCACGTAGATGCCGTTGGTGGTGAGCCGGTGGCACTTGGTGTGGTCGAAGAAGCCCTTGCCCGCGAGGAAGGCGAACGAGTTCACGGTGTGCGGTGCCGCCGACGTCTTCAGCGCGATGCCGATGTCACCGCACGTCGTCGCCAGGTTCATCGTGTACTTCGCCGACGTGTCGATGGTCATCGCCGGCTCCTTCTTCCAGCTCAGCTTCTCCACGGAACCCTTGGCGGGCTTCGCGCAAGGGTCCGGAGCCTTGCTGGGGGCCGAGGCGCTGGGCGTGGCCGCGGTATTGGCGCTCGCCTTGTCGTCGTCGTCGTTCTTCAGCACCCCGGTCGTGTACAGCGCGACACTTCCGATGACGACCACGCCGAGCACCGACGCGATCACGGAGTTGCGCATACGTGCCTTGCGCCGCGCGCTGGTGCGCCGCTGCTGCTGCCGCAAGAACTTCTCCCGGGCGAGCTGACGCCGCCGCTGCTCCTGGCTGACCACCGGGTTCTCTCCTCATGCGTGTCGTGTGCCGACTGGTACGCGTGCGTCCTGAGTCGACAGCCGCGTGTAGCCCCGTACCGTATATGGGTTCGCTGAGGAAACGGCAGCGCCGGTAGGCTCTGACAGCAGCTTTGGCCGCCCGTAATCGACACAACGAAGGACGATCGTGCTCATTGCCGGGTTCCCCGCCGGGGCCTGGGGGACGAACTGTTATCTCGTCGCCCCCGCCGCCGGTGAGGAGTGCGTGATCATCGACCCGGGCCACCAGGCCGCCGACGGAGTCGAGGAAGCACTGAAGAAGCATCGGCTCAAGCCCGTCGCCGTCGTCCTCACCCACGGCCACATCGATCATGTGGCCTCGGTCGTCCCGGTGTGCGGCGCGCACGACGTGCCGGCCTGGATCCACCCCGAGGACCGTTACATGATGAGCGATCCCGAGAAGGCGCTCGGCCGTTCCATCGGAATGCCGCTGATGGGTGAGCTCACGGTGGGGGAGCCGGACGACGTCAAGGAGCTCACCGACGGCGCGCGGCTGGAACTGGCGGGTATCGAGTTCTCCGTGGCGCACGCGCCCGGCCATACCAAGGGGTCGGTGACGTTCCGGATGCCCGAGACGACCGACATCCCGTCGGTCTTCTTCTCCGGGGATCTGCTGTTCGCCGGCTCCATCGGACGCACCGACCTGCCCGGCGGTGACATGGCCGAGATGCTCGACTCGCTGGCCCGCGTGTGCCTGCCGCTCGACGACTCGACCGTGGTGCTGTCCGGCCACGGCCCCCAGACGACCATCGGCCAGGAGCGCGCCACCAACCCCTATCTGCGGCAGGTGGCCGCCGGCCCGGGAGCGGACGGACCCTCCGCTCCCCGACGAGGAATGTGACGAGACTTCCCGTGAGCACCTTCAAGGCCCCCAAGGGCACGTACGACCTGATCCCGCCGGACTCCGCGAAGTTCCTGGCGGTACGCGAGGCCATCGCCGCGCCGCTGCGCAACTCCGGCTACGGCTACATCGAGACGCCCGGCTTCGAGAACGTCGAGCTCTTCGCGCGCGGTGTCGGTGAGTCGACCGACATCGTGACCAAGGAGATGTACGCCTTCGAGACCAAGGGCGGCGACCGGCTGGCCCTGCGCCCGGAGGGCACGGCATCCGTGCTGCGGGCCGCCCTGGAGGCCAACCTGCACAAGTCGGGCAACCTGCCGGTCAAGCTGTGGTACTCCGGCTCGTACTACCGCTACGAGCGTCCGCAGAAGGGCCGTTACAGGCACTTCTCGCAGGTGGGCGCGGAGGCCATCGGGGCCGAGGACCCGGCGCTGGACGCCGAGCTGATCATCCTGGCCGACCAGGCTTACCGCTCGCTGGGACTGCGGAACTTCCGTATCCTGCTGAACTCGCTGGGCGACAAGGAGTGCCGACCGGTGTACCGGGCCGCGCTGCAGGACTTCCTGCGGGGGCTGGACCTGGACGAGGACACGCTGCGGCGGGCGGAGATCAACCCGCTGCGGGTGCTGGACGACAAGCGGGAGTCGGTCCAGAAGCAGCTCGGCGACGCGCCGCTGCTGCGGGACTACCTGTGCGACGCCTGCAAGGCGTACCACGAGGAGGTCCGTGACCTGATCAGCGCGGCGGGGGTGGCCTTCGAGGACGACCCGAAGCTGGTGCGCGGCCTGGACTACTACACGCGCACGACCTTCGAGTTCGTGCACGACGGTCTGGGCTCCCAGTCCGCGGTGGGCGGTGGCGGCCGGTACGACGGGCTGTCCGAGATGATCGGCGGACCCGCGCTGCCCTCGGTGGGCTGGGCCCTCGGCGTCGACCGCACGGTGCTGGCCCTCGAGGCGGAGGGCGTCGAGCTCGACCTTCCCGCGTCGACCAGCGTCTTCGCGGTGCCGCTCGGGGAGGAGGCCCGGCGCGTCCTGTTCGCGAAGGTCACCGAGCTGCGCAAGGTGGGCATCGCGGCGGACTTCTCGTACGGCGCCAAGGGGCTGAAGGGCGCCATGAAGAACGCCAACCGCAGCGGGGCCCGGTACACGATCGTCGCCGGTGAACGCGACCTCGCCGACGGTGTCGTCCAGCTCAAGGACATGGAGACCGGCGAGCAGACGGCTGTCCGCGTGGGCGAGATCGTTGCCGAACTGGAATCGCGGCTGGGCTGATGCGCGTGGGGGCGAGGCCCGGTTTCCTCGCCCCCGCCGCCCCTACCCTTCCCGTCCCAGGGGCTCCGCCCCTTCAACCCCGCGCACGGCCGCGACCGTTGACCCCGCGGGGCCGCGGCTTACGGCTCTGCGCGGGGGGTGCGGCCTTTGGCCTGGCCTTGGGTGTGCGTCTTGGTTTCGCTCGGGGTTGCGTTCGCTGTGTCCGCGCGGGGCGCGGCTTGTGACCCTGCGAGGGGGCAGCGCTCCCTGGCCTTGGGGCTGCGGCCCCCTCAGCTCGCCTCGGGGCTGCGTCTCCTGACCTTGACCTCCCTTGGAGATCACGCCCCTCAGGGCCGCCCGGGGGCTGCGCCGCGCCCTCTGATCGCGCCCGGGGGAGGGGCTTGGGGGTGTCTCGGCCCGGGGGTTCAGTCGAGGAGTCCGTGGCGCATCGCCGAGGTGACTGCCGCTGTTCGGTCGTCCACGCCCAGCTTGCCGAAGACGCGCAGCAGATGGGTCTTCACCGTCGACTCCCCGATGAACAGCCGACGGGCTATCTCCGCGTTGGTGCAGCCCTCGGCCACCAGGCGCAGTACCGCCGTCTCCCGGGAGGACAAGCGTGGGCGTTCCGGTCTGGCGCGCAGTTGGTCGACCAGGCGGGCCGCCACCGACGGGGCCAGGACCGTTTCGCCGCGCGCGGCGGCCCGTACGGCGTCGGCCAGTTGGCCACGGGGCAGGTCCTTCAGGAGATAGCCCGCGGCCCCGGCCTCGACCGCCCGCAGGATGTCGCGGTCCGTCTCGTACGTCGTCAGGACGATCACCCGGCAAGGCAGCCCCGCCGCGCTCATCCGCTCGATCGAGTCCACCCCGTCGCCGCCCGGCATCCGCAGGTCCATCAGCACGATGTCGGGCCGCAACTCGGCCGCCAGCGCCTCCGCCTGCGGCCCGCTGCTCGCGTCGGCGACGACCTCCAGGTCGGGTTCGGCGCTGAGCATCGCGCGCAGGCCCTCCCGGACGACGGGATGGTCGTCGGCCAGGACGATCCGGATCACGTGGTGTCACTCCTCAGGGCGGCGGGGACGGGCAGGCGTACGGTCACCGTCGTACCGTCACCGGGCGCGCTGTGGACCGAAACGGTCCCGCCCACCTCGGCGGCCCGGGCCCGCAGCCCCGCCAGACCGTACCCGCCGCGGACGACCGCCGGGTCGAAGCCGCGGCCGTCGTCCTCGACGCGGACGGTGAGCGCCGCGTCCGCGTACGCGAGCCGGATCGCGACCGCCGCGGACGCCCCCGCGTGACGACGGGCGTTCGTCAGCGCCTCCTGGCACGTGCGCAGGGCGACCACCTCCGGGCCGGGCGGTAACGGTCGCACCTCCCCGGTCAGCTCCAGGCTCGCCCCCTGCCGCGTCGCCAGCCGGCGCAGCGCATCGGGCAGTGAGGCGCCGTCGAGGTCCGCCGGTGCGCCCCCGGCCACCAGGGCCCGGGCCTCGGCGAGGTTCTGGCGGGCCGTGGCGTCCATCAGCGCCAGATGGCGGCGAGCCTGCGGGAGGTCGTCGTCCAGCTCGGCCTCGACCGCTTGGACGAGCATCAGCAGGCTGGTGAAGCCCTGCGCGAGGGTGTCGTGGATCTCGCGGGCCATCCGCTCGCGCTCGGCCAGCGCGCCGTGCTCCGCCGACAGCCGGGCGACCTCGTGGCGGCTGGCGTCCAGTTCCGCGATCAACTCGGCCCGCTCCCCGCTCTGCTCGATGATCCGGATGATCCAGCTGCCGACCGCTACGGAGAACGCGAGGGTGACCCCGGAGAACAGCACGCCCGCGAACAGGTCCCGGCCGTCCGGCCGCCACAGCAGCGCCCAGCCGGCCACCGGCACCAGATTGACGACCGTCACCGCCACCAGCGCCCGCCGCATCCTGAGCGTCATGAAGCACTGGGGGACGAGCGCGAACGCCATCAGCCGGGTCTCGCCCACCAGGACGGCCGACGGCAGGAACAGGGCGATGGCCACGCCGAGGTAGCGCAGCGTCTGCCATTCCTCCGGCGGATCCTCCTGGAGCAGCGTGCGGCCCACCACGGCGTACCAGGGCACCAGCGGGACGAGCAGCCCGGCGGCGACCACGCGTACGGGCCACCCGGGGTACCGCGCGGCGAGCACGAAGGCGAGGGTGGCCACCCAGGCGACCGCGAAGTACAGGTCCCAGAGGCCGATCGTACGGTCCCAGGCGTGCGGGTCCCGGGCCGAACCCGGTTCGGTCATCCCGTGCGCCGGTCCCGCCAGCGGAAGGTCAGCAGACACAGCGCCAATCCTGCGGCGCACCAGGCGGCGAGCACCAGGGCGATCCGCCCGAACTCCCAACTCCCGGCCTGCTCCAGGACCCGCGCGGAGTCCGGCAGGAACACGCCCCGCAGCCCCTGGCACAGCCACTTCAGCGGGAAGAGGGCGCCGACGTCCAGCATCCAGCCGGGGATCGTGTCGACGGAGATGTACACCCCGGAGACGAACTGCAGCACCAGGAACGGCAGCACGACGACCGAACTGGCGCTCTGCGCGGACCGGGGCACCGAGCTGATCGCGATGCCGAGCAGCGCGCACGCGGTCAGCCCGAGTACGAAGATCCACCCGAAGTCGAACCAGCGGCCCGGGTCCGACGGGAGGTCGACGCCGTACAAGGCGGTGCCGACGAGCAGCAGGATCACCGTCTCCGCCACGCCGGTGAACAGAACCAGCCATATCTTCCCCAGGAAGTAGGCGGCCGGCGGCATCGGCGTGCCACGCAGCCGGCGCAGCGTCTTCTGGTCCCGCTCGACGGCGATCGAGATGCCCAGCGACTGGAAGCTCGTCGACATGATCCCGGAGGCCATCATCGCGGGCACGTACAACTGGGAGGCGGTGACTCCGCTGCCCTTGACGTCGTCGTGGAAGATCGACGCGAACAGGAACAGGAAGACGACCGGGAAGGCGAAGGTGAACACCACCTGGTCGCGCTGCCGGAAGAACTGCTTGATCTCCAGCGCGCCGCGGCTGAGGCCGAGGGACCAGGCCGTCATCGGGTCGCCTCCTGCCCGGTCAGCCGGAGGTAGACGTCCTCCAGCGTGGGACGGCTCACCGCGAGGCCCGGGATCTCGCCGTCGAAGCGCTCCATGAGCGCCGCGACCGTCTTCGTCGGCGTGTCCGTGTGCTCCGCGTGCGCCGAGCCGTCGGCGTCCGTCCAGGTCACCGTGGCGCCGGTGCCGTGCCGCTCGCGCGGCTCACCCGGCTCGCCCTCGGCGACGACCCGGCCCCGGGCGACCACCGCGAGCCGGTCCGCGAGTGCCTCCGCCTCCTCCAGGTAGTGCGTGGTGAGCACGATCGTCGTGCCCTCGTCCGCCAGCAGCCGGATCAGCTCCCAGAACTGACGGCGGGCCGCCGGGTCGAAGCCGGTCGTCGGCTCGTCCAGGAGCAGCAGTTCGGGGCCGCCGATCACGCCGAGCGCCACGTCGAGGCGGCGACGCTGCCCGCCCGAGAGGGCCTTGATCCGGCTGTCCGCCTTGGCCCCGAGCCCGACCATGCCGATGACCTTCTCCGGGTCGCGCGGACGCGGGTAGTAGCGGGCGAAGTGCCGTACCGTCTCGCGGACCGTCAACTCGGCGGGCGCCGATTCGTCCTGCCAGACGATTCCCACTCGCGAGCGCCACGCGCGCGTGGCCGTCGCCGGATCCGACCCCAGGACCGAGACCTCGCCCCCGTCCCGGGTGCGGTTGCCCTGGAGGATCTCCACCGTCGTGCTCTTGCCCGCGCCGTTCGGCCCGAGCAGGCCGAACACCTCGCCGCGCCGGATGCCCAGATCGATGCCGTCGACCGCGGTCACGTCCCCGTACTGCTTGCGCAGCCCCCGAACGCGCACCGCGAGTTCGTTCGCGTGTGCTGTCATGCCGTAGAGCCTCGGCCGGAACCGAACGCTCCGGGACCACCGTGCGTACCTCCTTATGTCCATCGAACGGTGGACGCACGCGTGCGTGCGGCACAATGACCCCTGCCCGAAGATGGTCCTATTCTCGAGTGACGGAATCGGCGTGATGAGCAAGACGACAGTGAAAGACGTCTCGACGGAGCCCGGGCCCGAGCAGGCCGTCGCCACGCCGCGGGCGGTGGGCGGCAGCCGTGCCTTCGCCCTGCTCCTGGTGATCACCGGTGCGGCCGGAGTGCTCGCCGCGTGGGTCATCACGATCGACAAGTTCAAGATTCTCGAGGCCAAGGCCGTGGGAAAGACCTGGACGCCCAGCTGCAGCGTCAACCCGGTCGTCTCCTGCGGCAGCGTCATGGAGAGCAAGCAGGCCGCCGTCTTCGGGTTCCCCAACCCGATGCTCGGCCTGGTCTGCTACGGCATCGTCATCTGCGTCGGCATGAGCCTGCTCGCCCGGGCCCGGTTCCCGCGCTGGTACTGGCTCACCTTCAACTTCGGCACCCTCTTCGGCGTCGCCTTCGTCACCTGGCTGCAGTTCCAGTCCCTGTACCGGATCAACGCGCTGTGCCTGTGGTGCTCGCTGGCCTGGGTCGCCACGATCACGATGTTCTGGTACGTGACCTCGTTCAACGTACGCAACGACTTCCTGCCCGCGCCGCGCCCGCTGAAGAACTTCCTCGCCGAGTTCACCTGGGTTGTGCCGGTCACCCACGTCGGCGTCATCGCCATGCTGATCCTGACCCGCTGGGGCAGCCAGCTCTGGGCCTGAGCCCTCGCCAGGTGGAGTTGTCAGTGCGGTGACTTAGGGTTTTGAACGTGGAACCCGACCTGTTCACCGCAGCAGCAGAAGAACGCCAGGAGAAGGACCCCGCCGCGAGCCCCCTGGCGGTGCGGATGCGCCCGCGCACCCTCGACGAGGTGGTGGGCCAGCAGCATCTCCTCAAGCCCGGCTCGCCGCTGCGCAGACTGGTCGGCGAGGGCGCGGGCGGTCCCGCCGGACCGTCCTCGGTGATCCTCTGGGGCCCGCCGGGCACGGGCAAGACGACCCTGGCGTACGTCGTCTCCAAGGCCACCAACAAGCGCTTCGTGGAGCTGTCGGCGATCACCGCGGGCGTCAAGGAGGTCCGCGCGGTCATCGACGGCGCCCGCCGCGCCACCGGCGGGTTCGGCAAGGAGACCGTCCTCTTCCTGGACGAGATCCACCGCTTCAGCAAGGCCCAGCAGGACTCCCTGCTCCCGGCGGTCGAGAACCGCTGGGTGACCCTGATCGCGGCCACCACCGAGAACCCGTACTTCTCGGTGATCTCCCCGCTGCTGTCCCGCTCCCTCCTGCTCACCCTGGAGCCCCTCACCGACGACGACGTGCGGGGCCTCGTCGAGCGGGCCCTGACCGACGAGCGCGGCCTGGGCGGCGCCGTCACCCTCCCGGCCGACACCGAGGACCACCTCCTGCGCATCGCCGGCGGCGACGCCCGCCGCGCCCTGACCGCCCTGGAGGCCGCCGCCGGAGCCGCGCTCGACAAGGGCGAGACGGAGATCGCCCTCGCGACGCTGGAGGAGACCGTCGACCGGGCCGCCGTGAAGTACGACCGCGACGGCGACCAGCACTACGACGTCGCCAGCGCCCTCATCAAGTCGATCAGGGGATCGGACGTCGACGCCGCACTGCACTACCTGGCCCGCATGATCGAGGCCGGCGAGGACCCCCGCTTCATCGCCCGCCGCCTGATGATCTCCGCCAGCGAGGATATCGGCCTCGCCGACCCGAACGCCCTGCAGATCGCGGTCGCCGCCGCCCAGGCCGTCGCCATGATCGGCTTTCCCGAGGCCGCCCTCACCCTGAGCCACGCCACCATCGCCCTCGCCCTCGCCCCCAAGTCCAACTCCGCGACCACCGCGATAGGCGCCGCCCTGGACGACGTACGCAAGGGCTTGGCCGGCCCGGTGCCGCCGCACCTGCGGGACGGGCACTACAAGGGCGCGGCCAAGCTCGGCCACGCGCAGGGGTACGTGTACCCGCACGACCTGCCCGAGGGCATCGCCCAGCAGCAGTACGCGCCGGACGCCATCAAGGACCGCGAGTACTACGCGCCGCGCAGGCACGGCGCCGAGGCGAGGTACGCGGACGCGGTCGAGTGGACGCGCAAACACCTCGGTCGCAAGCGCTCCTGAGCACCCTGTAGACTGCTCCGAAGTGCTGAGTCCCGTGCAGTCAGAGCGGGACAGCCAGCCGGAGTCCCGGTCCTCCGCGACCGGCTCCAGGAGCGTCGCGCACCGTCGAACGGTGTCGCGGGCAGCCCACCACCACCCGAGCTTCCGGGAACGGTCGGTGGGTCACTCGCGTGCTGCACGTATGTGCCCAGACCAGGGGAGCGGCTGCCCACCCCGTCCGTCAGGACGAGGAGGGATTCCCCGGCTGCGGATGCGACCTCCCTCGACACTGACAAGCCGGAAACTGAGAAAAGAGACAAAGACAGTGGCGAACCAGTCCCGCCCCAAGGTCAAGAAGTCGCGTGCGCTCGGCATCGCGCTGACCCCGAAGGCCGTCAAGTACTTCGAGGCCCGCCCCTACCCGCCGGGTGAGCACGGCCGTGGCCGCAAGCAGAACTCGGACTACAAGGTCCGTCTGCTCGAGAAGCAGCGTCTGCGCGCCCAGTACGACATCTCCGAGCGCCAGCTCGTCCGCGCCTACGAGCGTGCCTCCAAGGTTCAGGGCAAGACCGGTGAGGCCCTGATCGTCGAGCTCGAGCGCCGTCTCGACGCCCTGGTCCTGCGTTCGGGCATCGCCCGCACCATCTACCAGGCCCGTCAGATGGTCGTCCACGGCCACATCCAGGTCAACGGCCAGAAGGTCGACAAGCCGTCCTTCCGTGTGCGTCCGGACGACGTCGTCCAGGTCCGTGACCGCTCCAAGGACAAGACGCTCTTCCAGATCGCCCGTGAGGGTGGCTTCGCCCCCGACGGCGAGACCCCCCGCTACCTGCAGGTGAACCTCCGCGCCCTGGCCTTCCGCCTGGACCGCGAGCCGAACCGCAAGGAAGTTCCGGTCATCTGCGACGAGCAGCTCGTCGTCGAGTACTACGCCCGCTGATCACCAGCCGGCCGTAGCACCTCAGCTTCAGCCCGCCGTCTCCCCGCCCTCCGGGCGGGCGAGGCGGCGGGCTTTCGCGATTGCCCCGCCCCCGGGAGGTAATCCGGTACGGAGGCCCATGCCCGGCGCGATAGGCTCGGTGCACGACTTTTTCGATGTCCAGAGCATGTTTCAGGGAGCGGGTGCGCACAGTGTCCGGTGGAGAAGTGGCCGGAATCCTGGTGGCCGTCTTCTGGGCGATCCTGGTCTCCTTCCTCGCCGTCGCGCTGGCGAGGCTGGCCCAGACGCTCAAGGCGACCACCAAGCTCGTGGCGGACGTGACCGACCAGGCCGTCCCGCTGCTGGCCGACGCCTCGGCGGCGGTGCGCTCCGCACAGACCCAGATCGACCGGGTCGACTCGATCGCCTCGGACGTCCAGGAGGTCACGTCGAACGCCTCCGCGCTCTCGACCACCGTCGCCTCCACCTTCGGCGGCCCCCTGGTGAAGGTCGCGGCCTTCGGCTACGGCGTACGCCGGGCCCTGGGCGGCCGCAAGGAGGACGCGCCCGCGAAGTCGCCCCGGCGTACCGTGATCGTGGGCCGCACGGTTCCCGCCGCACGACGCAAGCGGAAGTAAGGACTGAGACCGAGCGATGTTCCGCCGTACGTTCTGGTTCACCACGGGTGTCGCCACCGGTGTGTGGGCCACCACCAAGGTCAACCGCAAGCTGAAGCAGCTGACCCCCGAGAGCCTGGCCGCCACCGCGGCCGACAAGGCCCTCGAGACCGGCCGGCGCCTGAAGGACAGCGCGGTCGGCTTCGCGCTCGACGTCCGCGACAACATGGCGCAGCGGGAGGCCGAACTGGGAGACGCACTGGGCATCGGCGCGGATCCCGAACTCCCAGCGCCCCGGCGGTACACCGCCATCGAGAACAACCGCAGCAACCCGAAGTACATCGAGAACACGACGTACTCGTACAACCGGAATGAGGACCACTGATGGAGTCGGCCGAGATTCGCCGCCGCTGGCTGAGCTTCTTCGAGGAGCGCGGTCACACCGTCGTCCCTTCGGCGTCGCTCATCGCGGACGACCCGACTCTGCTCCTCGTCCCGGCCGGCATGGTGCCCTTCAAGCCCTACTTCCTCGGCGAGGTCAAGCCGCCCTTCGCCCGCGCCACCAGCGTGCAGAAGTGCGTGCGCACGCCCGACATCGAAGAGGTCGGCAAGACCACGCGGCACGGCACGTTCTTCCAGATGTGCGGCAACTTCTCCTTCGGCGACTACTTCAAGGAAGGCGCCATCAAGTACGCCTGGGAGCTGCTCACCACGCCCCAGGACAAGGGCGGTTACGGCCTCGAGCCCGACCGCCTGTGGATCACCGTCTACAAGGACGACGACGAGGCCGAGCGCATCTGGCACGAGGTCGTCGGCGTGCCCAAGGAGCGAATCCAGCGCCTGGGCATGAAGGACAACTACTGGTCCATGGGCGTCCCCGGCCCCTGCGGCCCCTGCTCCGAGATCAACTACGACCGCGGCCCCGAGTTCGGCGTCGAGGGCGGCCCCGCCGTCAACGACGAGCGGTACGTGGAGATCTGGAACCTCGTCTTCATGCAGTACGAGCGAGGCGAGGGCATCGGCAAGGACGACTTCGAGATCCTCGGCGAGCTGCCGAGCAAGAACATCGACACCGGCCTCGGCCTGGAGCGCCTCGCCATGATTCTGCAGGGCGTGCAGAACATGTACGAGATCGACACCTCCATGGCCGTCATCAAGAAGGCCACCGAGCTGACCGGCGTGGCCTACGGCGACGCCCACGACTCGGACGTCTCCCTGCGCGTGGTCACCGACCACATGCGCACCTCCGTGATGCTCATCGGCGACGGCGTGACCCCCGGCAACGAGGGCCGCGGCTACGTGCTGCGCCGCATCATGCGCCGTGCCATCCGCAACATGCGCCTGCTCGGCGCCACCGGTCCCGTCGTCAAGGACCTGGTCGACGTCGTGATCGGCATGATGGGCCAGCAGTACCCCGAGCTGATCACCGACCGCGAGCGCATCGAGAAGGTCGCCCTCGCCGAGGAGAACGCCTTCCTCAAGACGCTGAAGGCCGGCACCAACATCCTGGACACCGCCGTCACCGAGACCAAGCAGTCCGGTGGCACCGTCCTGCCCGGCGACAAGGCGTTCCTGCTCCACGACACCTGGGGCTTCCCGATCGACCTCACCCTGGAGATGGCCGCCGAGCAGGGGCTGTCCGTGGACGAGGAGGGCTTCCGCCGCCTGATGAAGGAGCAGCGGGAGCGCGCCAAGGCCGACGCCCAGGCCAAGAAGACCGGCCACGCCGGCGCGGGCGCCTACCGCGAGATCGCCGACAGGACCGGCGAGACGGACTTCATCGGCTACACCGACACCGAGGGCGAGACCACCATCGTGGGCATCCTCGTCGACGGTGCGTCCTCCCCGGCCGCCACCGAGGGCGACGAGGTCGAGATCGTTCTCGACCGCACCCCGTTCTACGCCGAGGGCGGCGGCCAGATCGGCGACACCGGCCGGATCAAGGTGGACACCGGTGCCGTCATCGAGGTCCGCGACTGCCAGAAGCCGGTCCCGGGTGTGTACGTCCACAAGGGCGTCGTCCAGGTCGGCGAGGTGACCGTCGGCGCCAAGGCCCACGCCTCGATCGACCGTCGCCGCCGCACGGCCATCGCCCGCGCCCACTCGGCCACGCACCTCACCCACCAGGCCCTGCGCGACGCCCTCGGCCCGACGGCCGCCCAGGCCGGTTCCGAGAACCAGCCCGGCCGCTTCCGCTTCGACTTCGGCTCGCCCTCCGCCGTCCCGACGGCCGTGATGACCGACGTCGAGCAGAAGATCAACGAGGTGCTGGCCCGGGACCTCGACGTGCACGCCGAGGTCATGGGCATCGACGAGGCCAAGAAGCAGGGCGCCATCGCCGAGTTCGGCGAGAAGTACGGCGAGCGGGTCCGCGTGGTGACCATCGGTGACTTCTCCAAGGAGCTGTGCGGCGGCACGCACGTGCACAACACCGCCCAGCTTGGCCTGGTGAAGCTGCTCGGCGAGTCCTCGATCGGCTCGGGTGTCCGCCGTATCGAGGCCCTGGTGGGCGTGGACGCCTACAACTTCCTCGCCCGTGAGCACACGGTCGTCGCCCAGCTCCAGGAGCTGATCAAGGGCCGTCCCGAGGAACTGCCGGAGAAGGTCTCGGCCATGCTCGGCAAGCTGAAGGACGCCGAGAAGGAGATCGAGAAGTTCCGCGCCGAGAAGGTGCTCCAGGCCGCCGCCGGTCTCGCCGGGTCCGCCAAGGACGTGCAGGGCGTCGCCCTCGTCAGCGGCCAGGTCCCGGACGGCACGACCCCCGACGACCTGCGCAAGCTGGTCCTCGACGTGCGCGGCCGCATCCAGGGCGGACGGGCCGCCGTGGTCGCCCTGTTCACGGTGAACAACGGCAAGCCGCTCACGGTCATCGCCACCAACGAGGCCGCCCGCGAGCGCGGTCTCAAGGCCGGTGACCTGGTCCGCACGGCCGCCAAGACCCTCGGTGGCGGCGGTGGCGGCAAGCCGGACGTCGCCCAGGGCGGCGGCCAGAACCCGGCCGCGGTCGGCGAGGCCGTCGACGCCGTCGAGCGGCTCGTGGCGGAAACGGCCAAGTGATGCGCCGAGGACGCCGACTCGCGATCGACGTCGGGGACGCCCGTATCGGGGTCGCCTCCTGCGACCCCGACGGGATCCTCGCCACTCCGGTGGAGACCGTCCCCGGCCGGGACATCCCGGCAGCCCACCGCCGGCTGAAGCAGCTGGTGGAGGAGTACGAGCCGATCGAGGTCGTCGTCGGTCTCCCTCGCTCCCTCAAGGGGGGCGAGGGCCCGGCCGCCGCCAAGGTCCGTCTGTTCGCCCAGGAACTGGCCCGCATGATCCAGCCCGTCGGGGTGAGACTTGTGGACGAGCGGATGACAACCGTGACGGCCAGTCAGGGGCTGCGCGCCTCCGGCGTGACGTCCAAGAAGGGTCGTTCCGTCATCGATCAGGCGGCCGCCGTGATCATCCTGCAGCAGGCCCTGGAATCCGAACGGGTGTCAGGCAATACACCCGGCGAGGGCGTCGAAGTGGTCATCTGATCGCGATACGGTAACGTTCCGCGAGATGCGGTGGTGTTCGAACAGCCGCCGCACAGCAAGAGGCGGAGCGGAAACCGGCCCGGCAGGCCGCGTCACCGGTCGCCTCGCGGCTCTAGGGGATCGATGACTGAGTATGGCCGGGGCCAAGGCTCCGAACCGTGGCATCCGGAGGACCCGTTGTTCGGGGACGGCGGATGGGAAGGGCAGCAGCAGGCCCATGCGGGCCCGCAGTCTGCCTACGGCGGCCAGCCGCAGCAGCATTCGCAGGAGTCGCAGTACGGTGACTGGGGCCAGGGCGGGCAGCAGGGCGGATACGACCAGCAGCAGTACCAGTACTACGAGGGCCAGGGCCAACAGAGTCACCAGGGTTACGACCAGGAGCAGTACGCGGCCTCGTACCCGCAACAGCAGTACCAGGGTGGGTCCCAGCAGCAGTACCACGAGGGTGGCTGGGACGCGACGGGCACCCACGGCCACGTGCCGTACGCCGCCGATCCGGGCGACCCCTACGGCCAGCAGCCGGTGGCGTACGGCGGCGAGCAGCCCGACCTCTACGGCACCCCCGACGCGTACCCCCCGCCGGAGCCCCCCGGCCAAAGACGCCCCGAACCGGAGCCGGAGGCGGATCCCGAGACCGGTTGGGACCCCGGCCCCGACCAGGGCGAACACGCCTTCTTCGCGGAGGAGGGCCAGGACGACGAGGACGACGGCACCCCGGAGAAGAAGCGCTCGCGCGGCGCGGGCGGAAAGGGCCCCAAGAGCAAGAAGGGGCGCAACGGCATCGCCTGTCTGGTGGTGTGCCTCGTGTTCGGTGGTGGGCTGGCTGGTGTCGGCTATGTCGGCTACCACTTCTACCAGGACCGTTTCGGGACGGCGCCCGACTACGCCGGTTCCGGAAACGGCGAGCAGGTCACGGTCGTCATCCCCAAGGGCGCCGGCGGCTATGTGATCGGGCACAAGCTTGAGGAAGCGGGTGTCGTCGAAAGCGTGGACGCGTTTGTCTCGGCGCTGAACGCGAATTCCGAAAGCAAGGGCATCCAGGACGGCGTCTACACACTGCAGAAGCACATGTCGGCCGCGAGCGCGGTCGAGCTGATGTTGAGTCCGAAGAGCCGCAGCAACCTGATTATCGCCGAGGGCACGCGCAACGTGGCCGTCTACGAGAAGATCGACGCGCGCCTCGGGGTGGCGAAGGGCACCACAGCGAAGGTGGCGAAGAACGACTACCGCAAACTGGGGCTGCCCGCCTGGGCGCTGAACCACCCGAATCTCAAGGACCCGCTGGAAGGATTCCTCTATCCGTCCAGCTACCCGGCCGCGAAGGGGCAGAAGCCCGAGGCCGTGCTCAAGAACATGGTCTCCCGGGCCAACGAGACGTACACAAAGCTCGGCCTTGTGAAGAAGGCGAAGTCTCTGGGTCTCGACAACCCGTGGCAGTTGCTGACCGTGGCGAGCCTCGTCCAGGCCGAGGGCACCAGCCACGACGACTTCCGCAAGATGGCCGAGGTCGTCTACAACCGCCTCGTACCCGGTAACCCGCAGACCAACGGCAAGCTCGAGTTCGACTCCACGTACAACTACGTGAAGAACCAGAGCAAGATCGACCTGTCCATCGCCGAGCTGCGGCAGTACAACAATCCTTACAACACGTACTTCGTCAGGGGCCTGCCGCCCGGCCCCATCGACAACCCCGGGGAAGAGGCCCTCCAGGGCGCACTCGACCCGACGCACGACGGCTGGTACTACTTCATCTCCATGGACGGCAAGACCAGCGAATTCACGAAGACGCTCGCGGAACACGAGAAACTGGTCAACGAGTGGAATGCGTCGAGGAACAAGAGCTGACGGCAGCGCCCCCCGACCGTCCTGGCCGAATGATCATGGTCAGGGCTGCAGGCATGATCAACAAGTTGATCATGTTCGTAGGTGAAGTCTGACCGCTTCACCAGCCATGTTGGGGGAAGCAGTATGAAGTTGGCACGTCTGGGATCCGTTGTCGCCATGGGTGTCGCCGCCGTCGGGTTCGCAGCAGGCTCGGCCAGCGCCAGTGGCCTCGTCTATTCCGCGGACGGTGGGGCGAGTGTCGGCTATGACTCCTCCACCGAGTACTGGACCGTTTGCGACGAAAAGGCAGACGGTCACGCTGCGGTGGGTCGGATGTACTACCAGGGCCACCTCTACGCGACTGTCTGGAACAAGGACGGGGCGCACAGTTGTGTGACGAGCCGGGACGAAGCCTGGATGCCCGACGGGGCTTCCATTCGTCTGGAAGCTTGCGTCGGTAACGCCGGCAAAGTGAAAGAGAGCAGCTGCGTGAGCAGGCCTGACAAGGCCTAGTCGCGGTATTCCATGACGGTCGGTCGAGCCCCTTGACGGGCTCTTCCGGCCGTTGCGCCGTATGGTCGGAGAACGTAACCCACATCCGCGGAAGCCGAGGGCAGTTTTCCATGACGTCGAAGGCAGTTGACTGCCGCCGGGCCGCCGTGCTCGGCAAGCCCATCGCTCACTCGCTCTCCCCGGTGCTGCACCGGGCCGCGTACGGCGAACTCGGGCTGGCCGACTGGTCCTACGAGCGCTTCGAGGTCGACGAGGCCGCGCTGCCCGGCTTTCTCGACGGGCTCGGGCCCGAGTGGGCGGGGCTGTCGCTGACCATGCCGCTGAAGCGGGCGGTCATCCCGCTGGTCGACGAGATCAGCGAGACCGCGGCCTCCGTGGACGCGGTCAACACGGTCGTGTTCACCGCGGACGGCCGGCGCCGCGGGGACAACACCGACATTCCCGGGATGGTCGCCGCCCTGCGTGAGCACGGCATCGAACAGGTCGACTCAGCTGCCGTCCTCGGCGCCGGCGCCACCGCCTCCTCCGCCCTGGCCGCCCTGTCCCGGATATGCACCGGCGAGGTCGTCGCCTACGTCCGCAGCGGGGCCCGCGCCGCGGAGATGCGGCAGTGGGGCGAGCGGCTCGACGTCGACGTCCGCACGGCCGACTGGGCGGACGCGGCCGAGGCGCTGCGCGCCCCGCTGGTGATCGCCACCACACCCTCCGGCACCACCGACGCGCTCGCCGCCGCCGTGCCGGAGCGGCCCACGACGCTCTTCGACGTGCTCTACGACCCCTGGCCCACCGAGCTCGCGGCGCGCTGGTCCATGTTCGGCGGCGCCGTCGTCAGCGGCCTCGACCTGCTGGTGCACCAGGCCGTGCTGCAGGTGGAGCAGATGACGGGCCGCGCCCCAGCCCCCCTGGAGGCCGTGCGCCGGGCAGGGGAGAAGGCGCTCGCCGCGCACTGACGTCCGCCACCGCGTCCGTCTTCTGGACCGGGAGCCGGGCGTGGCCCCGGACGTGGGAGGATCGGAGGTGGCGGGCCGGGGCCGCGCACCCGGTCGAGCCGTTGCCGTACGCGAGGACACGCGTACGCAGGGCAGTACCGGGCGCGAGCACTGAGGAGCACCGTTGAGCAGGTTGCGCTGGCTGACCGCGGGGGAGTCCCACGGTCCCGCACTCGTCGCCACGCTGGAGGGCCTTCCCGCCGGCGTGCCGGTCACCACGGAACTGGTGGCGGACCACCTCGCGCGGCGGCGCCTCGGCTATGGGCGCGGTGCGCGCATGAAGTTCGAGCGGGACGAGGTCACCTTCCTGGGCGGTGTCCGGCACGGCCTCACCCTCGGCTCCCCGGTCGCGATCATGGTGGGCAACACCGAGTGGCCCAAGTGGGAGCAGGTCATGGCGGCTGACCCCGTCGACCCCGAGGTGCTGGCCGGTCTGGCCCGCAACGCGCCGCTGACCCGCCCCCGGCCCGGCCACGCCGACCTCGCCGGCATGCAGAAGTACGGCTTCGACGAGGCCCGGCCGATCCTGGAGCGCGCGTCCGCCCGGGAGACCGCGGCCCGGGTGGCGCTGGGCGCTGTGGCCCGGTCGTACCTGAAGGAGACGGCCGGCATCGAGATCGTCAGCCACGTCGTGGAGCTGGCCTCGGCGAAGGCCCCCGCGGGCGTGTACCCCACGCCGGCCGACGTGGAGAAGCTGGACGCCGACCCGGTGCGCTGCCTGGACGCCGACGCCTCGAAGGCGATGGTCGCGGAGATCGACCAGGCCCACAAGGACGGCGACACCCTCGGCGGAGTGGTCGAGGTGCTCGCCTACGGCGTGCCGGTGGGCCTCGGCTCACACGTGCACTGGGACCGCAAGCTCGACGCCCGGCTGGCCGGCGCCCTCATGGGCATCCAGGCGATCAAGGGCGTCGAGATCGGCGACGGCTTCGAGCTGGCCCGGGTGCCCGGCTCCAAGGCGCACGACGAGATCGTCGGCACACCGGAGGGCATCCGGCGGGTGTCCGGCCGCTCCGGTGGCACCGAGGGCGGCCTGACCACGGGTGAGCTGCTGCGGGTACGGGCCGCGATGAAGCCGATCGCGACCGTGCCGCGCGCCCTGAGGACCGTGGACGTCAGCACCGGCGAGGCGACCCAGGCGCACCACCAGCGTTCCGACGTGTCCGCGGTCCCGGCCGCCGGCATCGTCGCCGAGGCGATGGTGGCGCTCGTCCTGGCGGACGCGGTGGCGGAGAAGTTCGGCGGCGACTCGGTGACCGAGACCCGCCGCAACGTGCAGTCGTACCTCGACAACCTGCAGATCCGATGAGCGGACCGCTGGTCGTCCTGGTCGGCCCGATGGGCGTCGGCAAGTCCACCGTCGGGCAGCTGCTCGCCGAGCGGCTGGGCGTCGTCTACCGGGACACCGACGACGACATCGTGGCCACCGAGGGCCGCACGATCGCCGAGATCTTCGTCGACGAGGGCGAGGCGGCCTTCCGGGCGATCGAGAAGGCCGCCGTGCACAAGGCACTCGCCGAGCACGAGGGTGTCCTCGCGCTCGGTGGCGGCGCCATCCTCGACGAGGACACCCGCGGCCTGCTCGTCGGGCACCGTGTGGTCTACCTCTCCATGGACGTCGAGGAAGCGGTCAAGCGCACCGGCCTCAACGCGGCCCGCCCGCTGCTCGCCGTCAATCCGCGCAAACAGTGGCGCGAGCTGATGGAGGCCCGGCGGCACCTGTACGAGGAGGTCGCCACCGCGGTCGTGCCGACCGACGGCCGCATGCCGGAAGAGGTCACCCAAGCGGCCCTGGACGCACTGGAGTTGAAGGAAGCATGAGCGAGACGGTGACGAGGATCCAGGTAGCCGGCACCGCGGGAACCGACCCGTACGAGGTGCTGGTCGGCCGGCAGCTCCTCGGCGAGCTGGGCGGGTTGATCGGACCCAGGGTCAAGCGGGTCGCGGTGATTCACCCCGAGGCCCTCGCCGAGACCGGTGACGCCCTGCGCGCCGACCTCGCCGAGCAGGGCTACGAGGCCGTAGCCATCCAGGTGCCGAACGCCGAGGAGGCGAAGACCGCCGAGGTCGCCGCCTACTGCTGGAAGGCGCTCGGCCAGTCCGGCTTCACCCGCTCCGACGTCATCGTGGGAGTCGGCGGCGGTGCCACCACCGACCTGGCCGGATTCGTGGCCGCGACCTGGCTGCGCGGCGTGCGCTGGATCGCCGTCCCGACCACCGTGCTGGCCATGGTGGACGCGGCGGTCGGTGGCAAGACCGGCATCAACACGGCCGAGGGCAAGAACCTCGTGGGTGCCTTCCACCCGCCGGCCGGTGTGCTGTGCGACCTGGCCGCGCTGGAGTCGTTGCCCGTCAACGACTACGTCTCCGGACTCGCCGAGATCATCAAGGCCGGTTTCATCGCCGACCCCGTGATCCTGGAGCTCATCGAGTCCGACCCCGAATCGGCACGCACCCCGGCCGGACCGCACACCGCCGAGCTCATCGAGCGCTCCATCCGCGTGAAGGCGGAGGTCGTCTCCTCCGACCTGAAGGAGTCCGGCCTCCGGGAGATCCTCAACTACGGGCACACGCTCGGCCACGCCATCGAGAAGAACGAGCGCTACAAGTGGCGGCACGGTGCCGCGGTCTCCGTCGGCATGCACTTCGCCGCCGAACTCGGCCGCCTCGCGGGCCGGTTGGACGACGTGACGGCCGACCGCCACCGCAGCATCCTGGAGTCGGTCGGGCTGCCGCTGCACTACCGCCACGACCAGTGGCCCAAGTTGCTGGAGACGATGAAGGTGGACAAGAAGTCCCGCGGCGACCTGCTGCGCTTCATCGTGCTCGACGGCCTCGCCAAGCCCACCGTCCTGGAGGGACCGGATCCGGCGGTGCTGCTGGCCGCGTACGGCGAAGTGGGGCAGTAGGCAGAAGTGGGGCAGTAGGCAGCCGCGCGGTACGTCCTGGGCGGCTCCTTCCGTGCGATTCGCCTCGGCGGCCGGGCACTTCGCACCGTCCCCGGCCGTTTCACCAAACGACGGCCGGGGACGGTACCGTTCGGTGGGAAGCGGGAGAACAAGCCCGCTGCCAGCGCCAATTGTCTGTAGGAGGAGACGGAGTGGGACCGGATGCAGCACGCAGTGGGGTCTGAGCTGCCGCCGCCCCACCAGCCGGGGCAGGGACCGGCCGCCGGCTGGGTGCCGGCCGTACAGCCGACCGCACACCACCCGGGAGCCCCCCAGGGCCCCGCGCCCGTGCCCCCGGCGCCGGGTTTCACCGGCGGCTCCCCGGGGCCGGTACCGCCCGCGCAGCCCCCGGCCCCGCCGCACCCGGCCCCGCAGCACCCGCCCGTTCCGCAGGCCCCCGACACCACCGGCCACGTGCCGCTGCCGCCCGGCGGCCCGGTCGCCATGCCCAGCGCGCCGCCCGCGACCGCGGCCCCTGATCCGTCCGGGGCGACCCTGGCCGTGCTGCTGATCGGCCCCGCCGGTGCCGGGAAGACCAGCGTCGCCAAGTACTGGGCGGACCACCGCCGGGTATCCACCGCCCACATCAGCCTCGACGACGTGCGCGAATGGGTCCGCTCGGGCTACGCGAACCCGCAGTCGGGGTGGAACGACAATTCCGAGGCCCAGTATCGCCTGGCCCGCCGCACCTGCGGCTTCGCCGCCCGGAACTTCCTGGCCAACGGCATCTCCTGCATCCTGGACGACGCCGTCTTCCCGGACCGGCCGGTCGTCGGCCTCGGCGGCTGGAAGCGGCACGTCGGCCCCGGACTGTTGCCCGTCGTGCTCCTCCCCGGCCTCGACATCGTCCTGGAGCGCAACGCCGAGCGCACCGGCAACCGCCGCCTCACCGACGAGGAGGTGGCCCGCATCCACGGCCGCATGGCCGGCTGGTACGGATCGGGTCTGCCGATCATCGACAACTCGCAGCTGGACGTTCCGGGGACGGCGAGAGTGCTCGACGAGGTCCTGGCGAGAGCGATCGCGAGCCCGCCGAGCTGGTGATCCAGGGGGAGTGGACCCCACTCGGCCTCACCAAACGGCGCGAATCGGGCAAAACTCCTACGCTCGTCTCATGTCAGAGGTGTACGCGACCCGCCGATCCCGGCTGAGAGAACGCTGCAACGCGGCCGGTACCGCGGCAGCACTCATCTCCCGCCCCGCCAACGTGCGCTACCTCGCGGGGGCCGCCCCCCAGGGCGCAGCACTGCTCCTCGGCAAGCGCGAGGACCTCCTCGTCTGCGCCGGACCGCCCGACGACCGCCCCGCCGACGGGCGGCCGGACGAGAACCTGCGGCTGCACGTCCTGCCGTCACCCGGCGGTGACACGGCGGTCGCGGCGGCCGATCTCGCCGCGGCCCAGGGAGCCGAAGCCCTAGCCGTGGAGGAGCACGACCTCACCGTCACGCGGTACAGAGCCGTGTCCTCCGTGGCGGCCGGCCTCCGGCTCGCCGACCTCGGCGGAGCCGTCGAGCAGCTCAGGGTGGTGAAGGACGAGGAGGAGATCTCCTGCCTGAGGATCGGCGCCGAGATCGCCGATCAGGCCCTCGGTGAGCTGCTGGAGTCCATCCTGGTGGGCCGCACCGAACGGCACCTCGCCCTGGAGCTGGAGCGGCGCCTGGTCGACCACGGCGCCGACGGGCCCGCCTTCCCGACCTCGGTCGCCACCGGGCCCAACTCCGGCCGGCCCGGGCATCCGCCCACCGACCGGCGGGTCGAGGAGGGCGACTTCCTGTCCGTCTGCCTGGGGGCCACCTACCGCGGTTACCGCTGTGAGATCGGCCGGACGTTCGTCATCGGCACCTCGCCGGCCGACTGGCAGATCGAGCTCTACGACCTGGTCTTCGCCGCTCAGCGCGCCGGACGGGAGACCCTGGCACCCGGCACGGCCTACCGGGACGTGGACCGGGCCGCGCGTCAGGTGCTGGACTCCGCCGGGTACGCGCAGGGCCTGCCGCCGCTCACCGGACACGGGGTCGGACTCGAAATCGACGAGGACCCGCAGTTGGCTCCCGCGGCCATGGGTAAACTGGACGCTTGCGTGCCGGTCACCGTCGAACCGGGGGTTCACCTCCCGGGCCGGGGCGGCGTCCGGATCGATGACACGCTCGTCGTACGCCCCGAGGCGGACGGCGGACCCGAGCTACTCACCATCACGACCAAGGAGCTGCTCGCGCTCTAGCCTCGCGCTGCGCGCCTGCCCCGGGGTCGTACGTCAGTCCAGGAGATTCCGCAACCGTGGCTTCCACGAACGACCTCAAGAACGGCATGGTGCTCAAGCTCGAAGGCGGCCAGCTCTGGTCCGTCGTCGAGTTCCAGCACGTCAAGCCCGGCAAGGGCCCGGCCTTCGTGCGCACCAAGCTCAAGAACGTGCTCTCCGGCAAGGTCGTCGACAAGACCTTCAACGCCGGCGTCAAGGTCGAGACGGCCACTGTCGACAAGCGCGACATGCAGTTCTCGTACATGGACGGCGACTACTTCGTCTTCATGGACATGGAGACCTACGACCAGCTGATGGTCGACCGCAAGGCCGTCGGCGACGCAGCCAACTTCCTCGTCGAGGGCTTCACGGCCACCGTCGCCCAGCACGAGGGCGAGGTGCTCTTCGTCGAGCTCCCGGCCGCCGTCGAGCTGACCATCCAGGAGACCGAGCCGGGCGTGCAGGGCGACCGCTCCACCGGCGGCACCAAGCCCGCCACCCTGGAGACCGGTCACCAGATCCAGGTCCCGCTCTTCATCACCACCGGTGAGAAGATCAAGGTCGACACCCGCACGAGCGACTACCTCGGCCGGGTGAACAGCTAACCGTGGCCGCCCGCAACACGGCCCGCAAGCGCGCCTTCCAGATCCTCTTCGAGGGGGACCAGCGCGGCGCCGATGTCCTGACCGTCCTCGCGGACTGGATCCGGCTCTCCCGGACCGACACCCGGCAGCCTCCGGTGAGCGAGTACACGATGCAGCTGATCGAGGGCTACGCCGAGCACGCGAAGCGCATCGACGAGCTGATCGCCCAGTACTCGGTCGGCTGGACGCTCGACCGGATGCCGGTCGTGGACCGGAACATCCTGCGCCTGGGAGCCTATGAGCTGATCTGGGTGGACGAGACCCCGGACGCCGTCGTCCTGGACGAGATGGTGCAGCTCGCCAAGGAGTTCTCCACGGACGAGTCGCCCTCGTTCGTCAACGGCCTGCTCGGCCGACTGAAGGAGCTGAAGCCTTCCCTGCGCCGCGACGAGGCGTAGAGGCGGTACGAAAAGCGCCGGAGGGCCCGCAGCACGACTGCTGCGGGCCCTCCGGCGTTCTGTCTTGTGCACGTGCGGGCGGCACGTTTCTGCTGGCCCTGCGGAGCGCTCAGCCCTCCTCGTGGGTCGCCACCGCGCGGCGCGCGTCCGCGTCCAGCACGCCCCAGCTGATCAGCTGCTCGGTGAGGACCGAGGGCGACTGGTCGTAGATGACGGCGAGTGTGCGCAGGTCGTCCTGCCGGATCGACAGCACCTTGCCGTTGTAGTCACCGCGCTGCGACTGGATGGTCGCCGCGTACCGCTGCAGCGGGCCCGCCTTCTCGGCCGGCACCGTGGCCAGCCGCTCCAGGTCCAGGACCAGCTTCGGCGGCGGCTCGGCGGCACCGCCCGGCGTGGTGCCCGGCAGCAGCTCCTGCACAGGAACGCCATAGAAATCGGCCAGCTCGGCAAGGCGCTGCACGGTCACGGCGCGGTCGCCGCGCTCGTAGGAACCGACCACCACGGCCTTCCAGCGCCCCTGGGACTTCTCCTCGACACCGTGGAGGGAAAGGCCCTGCTGGGTGCGGATGGCCCGGAGCTTGGCCCCGAGCTGTTTGGCGTATTCGCTGGACATATAGCTCCCCGGACACTGTGTCGACGCGGCTGGCAGTGTTTCCACGCCGCGCGGCTGGTAACTCACTGTGAGGTTACGCAGCGTTACTCTCCTGCGTCAAGCGGAATGGTCCGCAGCGACTCTTCCGAGGTGGCGGCGGCCCGTTGCGCCAAGGGGGTGATCGGGGGCGTTCGGGCGACCTGCTACGGTGGATGGCGCAATTCCGACGTCCTTTAACGTCCGTCCCGTGAGGCGGAGAAGGAGGTCCGTTTCGTATGGACAAGCAAGACAGGCGAGACAAGCCGGACGCGCAGACGTCCGACGCGCGGCCCGTTCTGGAAGGGCCCGACATCGCGCGGGTGCTGACCCGCATCGCCCACGAGATCGTCGAGCGCGCCAAGGGCGCCGACGACGTGGTGCTCCTCGGCATTCCGACCCGGGGCGTCTTCCTCGCCCAGCGGCTGGCCGCCAAGCTCGAGAAGATCACCGACCGCAAGGTGCCGGTCGGGTCGCTCGACATCACCATGTACCGCGACGACTTGCGCATGCACCCGCCGCGTGCGCTGGCCCGCACCGAGATCCCCGGTGACGGCATCGACGGCAAGCTGGTCGTCCTCGTCGACGACGTGCTCTTCTCCGGCCGCACCATCCGAGCCGCCCTCGACGCCCTGAACGACATCGGGCGCCCGCGTGCGGTGCAGCTCGCGGTCCTGGTCGACCGCGGCCACCGCGAACTGCCCATCCGCGCCGACTATGTCGGCAAGAACCTCCCCACGTCGCTGCGGGAGACCGTCAAGGTCCAGCTCGCCGAGGAGGACGGTCGCGACACCGTGCTGCTCGGTGTGAAGCCGGCCGCCCCGGGCGAGCAGCACTAGCACTCCGGCCCGCCCCGAGTGCGCGTTTCCCGCGCGTTCGCACGCCCGGTCGCGTCTCCTGGGGGCACCCCCAGATCCCCGATTCTTGAATTGCCTTACGGAGCCTGACAGATGCAGCGTCATCTCATCTCGGCCGCCGATCTCACCCGCGACGACGCCGTCCTGATCCTCGACACCGCCGAGGAGATGGCCCGGGTCGCCGACCGGCCGATCAAGAAGCTGCCGACCCTGCGCGGCCGCACCGTCGTCAACCTGTTCTTCGAGGACTCCACCCGGACCCGGATCTCCTTCGAGGCCGCCGAGAAGCGGCTGTCCGCGGACGTCATCAACTTCTCCGCCAAGGGCTCGAGCGTGTCCAAGGGCGAGTCCCTGAAGGACACCGCCCAGACCCTGGAGGCCATGGGCGTCGATGCCGTCGTCATCCGGCACGGTGCCTCCGGCGCCCCTTACCGGCTGGCCAACTCCGGCTGGATCGACGCCGCCGTCATCAACGCCGGCGACGGCACCCACCAGCACCCCACACAGGCCCTCCTGGACGCCTTCACCATGCGCCGCCGACTGGTCGGCCGGGACGCCGGGATCGGCCAGGACCTGTCGGGCAAGCGCATCACGATCGTCGGCGACGTCCTGCACAGCCGGGTCGCCCGCTCCAACGTCGACCTGCTGCACACACTCGGCGCCGAGGTGACCCTGGTCGCGCCGCCCACCCTGGTGCCGGTCGGCGTCGGGACCTGGCCGTGCGAGGTGTCGTACGACCTCGACAGCACGCTGCCGAAGTCCGACGCCGTGATGATGCTCCGCGTCCAGCGCGAGCGCATGAACGCCGCCTTCTTCCCCACCGAGCGCGAGTACTCCAGGCGCTACGGCCTCGACGGCGACCGCATGGCGCGGATGCCCGAGCACGCCGTCGTGATGCACCCCGGCCCGATGGTCCGCGGCATGGAGATCACCGCCGAGGTCGCCGACTCCGAGCGCTGCACCGTCGTGGAGCAGGTCGCGAACGGGGTCTCCATCCGGATGGCCGTCCTGTACCTGCTGCTCGGCGGCAACGAACCCGCCGTCACTCACGCCCGCACCACCGAGGAGAAGTAAGACCCATGAGCAAGATCCTGATCCGTGGTGCGAAGGTGCTCGGCGGCGAGCCGCAGGACGTGCTGATCGACGGCGAGGTCATCGCCGAGGTGGGCGCCGGTCTGAGTGCCGAGGGAGCCGAGGTCGTCGAGGCCGGCGGCAAGGTGCTGCTGCCGGGCCTGGTCGACCTGCACACCCACCTGCGCGAGCCCGGCCGCGAGGACTCCGAGACCGTTCTCACCGGCACGCGCGCGGCCGCCTCCGGTGGCTACACCGCCGTCTTCGCCATGGCCAACACCTTCCCGGTCGCCGACACCGCCGGCGTGGTCGAGCAGGTCTGGCGACTGGGCCGGGAGCACGGCTACTGCGACGTGCAGCCCATCGGCGCCGTCACCGTCGGCCTGGAGGGCAAGAAGCTCGCCGAGCTGGGCGCGATGCACGAGTCGGCCGCCGGCGTCACCGTCTTCTCCGACGACGGCAAGTGCGTCGACGACGCGGTGATCATGCGCCGGGCACTGGAGTACGTGAAGGCCTTCGGCGGGGTCGTCGCCCAGCACGCGCAGGAGCCCCGGCTGACCGAGGGCGCCCAGATGAACGAGGGCGTCGTCTCCGCCGAGCTGGGCCTGGGCGGCTGGCCGGCCGTCGCCGAGGAGTCGGTCATCGCCCGGGACGTGCTGCTCGCCGAACACGTCGGCTCCCGCGTGCACATCTGCCACCTGTCGACCGCCGGCAGCGTCGAGATCGTCCGCTGGGCCAAGTCCCGCGGCATCCAGGTCACCGCCGAGGTCACCCCGCACCACCTGCTGCTCACCGACGAGCTGGTGCGCAGCTACAACCCCGTCTACAAGGTCAACCCGCCGCTGCGCACCGAACGCGACGTGCACGCCCTGCGCGAGGCGCTCGCCGACGGCACGATCGACATCGTCGCCACCGACCACGCCCCGCACCCGCACGAGGACAAGGACTGCGAGTGGGCCGCGGCAGCCATGGGCATGGTCGGCCTGGAGACCGCGCTGTCGGTGGTCCAGGAGACCATGGTGGACACGGGTCTGCTGGACTGGGCCGGCGTCGCCGACCGGATGTCCGTCAAGCCGGCGCGGATCGGACAGGCCAAGGGCCACGGCCGTCCCGTCTCGGCAGGTGAGCCCGCCAACCTCACCCTCGTCGACACGGCCTACCGTGGCCTCGTGGACCCCGCGGGCTTCGCCTCGCGCAGCCGCAACACCCCGTATGAGGGACGCGAGCTGCCGGGCCGTGTCACCCACACGTGGCTGCGGGGCAAGGCCACGCTCGTCGACGGGAAGCTCACGTGACACCTGCAACTCTGCTCGCGGCCGGACTAGCGACCGGCCTCGCCGCCGACAGAAAATCGGCGGAGGTCACCGACTGGGCCGCGCGGATCGGCTGGCTCGTCGGACTCGCCCTGTTCGTCGCGCTCGTCTACTGGCTGATGCGCGAGGGCTGGAAATGGCGCGGCACCCTCCAGAGCGACCTGCCCGAGCTGCCGACCGCGCCGGACGAACCCGGCCCGGTGAAACTGAGCATGACCGGCCGCTACCACGGCTCCACCACCGCCGGTCAGTGGCTGGACCGCATCGTGGCGCACGGCCTGGGCACCCGCAGCCGGGCCGAGCTCACCCTGACGGACGCGGGACTGGACGTCGTACGCCCCGGGGCGGCCGACTTCTTCGTCCCAGCCGCCGCGCTGCGCGAGGCCCGGCTCGACAAGGGCATCGCCGGCAAGGTGCTCACCGAGGGCGGGCTGCTGATCGTCACCTGGCAGCACGGCGACCGCCTGATCGACTCCGGATTCCGCTCGGACCGCGCCGCGGAACACCACGAGTGGGTCGACGCCATCAACTCCATGATCAAGACAACCAGCACGGAAGGCGCCGAACGATGACGACCTCCACCAGGGGAGCTGGCAAGACTCCCGCCGTACTCGTCCTGGAGGACGGCCGGATCTTCCGCGGCCGCGCCTACGGGGCCGTGGGGGTGACCTTCGGCGAGGCCGTGTTCTCCACCGGCATGACCGGCTACCAGGAGACCCTCACCGACCCCTCCTACCACCGCCAGGTCGTGGTGATGACCGCCCCGCACGTCGGCAACACCGGCGTCAACGACGAGGACCCCGAGTCGAAGCGCATCTGGGTCGCCGGTTACGTCGTGCGCGACCCCGCGCGCGTGCCGTCCAACTGGCGCTCGCGGCGCTCCCTGGACGAGGAGCTCGCCGCGCAGGGCGTCGTCGGCATCTCCGGCATCGACACCCGCGCCCTCACCCGCCACCTGCGCGAGCGCGGCGCCATGCGCGTCGGCATCTTCTCCGGCGACGCGCTGCCCGACGAGGGCACCATGCTCGCCGAGGTCCGCCAGGCCCCCGAGATGAAGGGCGCCGACCTCTCCGCCGAGGTCGCCACCCAGGAGGCCTACGTCGTCCCCGCGGTCGGTGAGAAGAAGTTCACCGTCGCCGCCATCGACCTCGGCATCAAGGGCATGACCCCGCACCGCATGGCCGAGCGAGGCATCGAGGTGCACGTGCTGCCCGCCACGGCGACCGTCGAGGACGTCTACGCCGTGAACCCGGACGGTGTGTTCTTCTCCAACGGCCCCGGCGACCCCGCCACCGCCGACCACCCCGTCTCCGTCATGCAGGGCGTCCTGGAGCGCGGCACCCCGCTGTTCGGCATCTGCTTCGGCAACCAGATCCTGGGCCGCGCCCTCGGCTTCGGCACCTACAAGCTGAAGTACGGCCACCGCGGCATCAACCAGCCCGTACAGGACCGTACGACCGGCAAGGTCGAGGTCACCGCGCACAACCACGGCTTCGCCGTCGACGCCCCGCTCGACAAGGTGTCCGACACCCCCTACGGCCGCGTCGAGGTCTCCCACGTCTGCCTGAACGACAACGTGGTGGAGGGCCTGCAGCTCCTCGACCGCCCGGCCTTCAGCGTCCAGTACCACCCCGAAGCGGCGGCCGGCCCGCACGACGCCGCCTACCTGTTCGACCGCTTCACGTCTTTGATGAGCACAGTTGCGATGGAGGGCCAGCGTGCCTAAGCGCACCGATATCCAGTCCGTCCTGGTCATCGGCTCCGGCCCGATCGTCATCGGCCAGGCCGCCGAGTTCGACTACTCCGGCACCCAGGCGTGCCGGGTCCTCAAGGCCGAAGGCCTTCGGGTCATCCTCGTCAACTCCAACCCGGCGACGATCATGACCGACCCGGAGATCGCCGACGCCACCTACGTCGAGCCGATCACCCCCGAGTTCGTCGAGAAGATCATCGCCAAGGAGCGGCCCGACGCGCTGCTGCCCACCCTGGGCGGCCAGACGGCCCTGAACACCGCCATCTCGCTGGACGAGAGCGGCGTCCTGGCCAAGTACGGCGTGGAGCTGATCGGCGCCAACGTCGAGGCGATCCACAAGGGCGAGGACCGCGACCGGTTCAAGGAGGTCGTGGAGGAGGTCCGCAGGAAGATCGGGCACGGTGAGTCCGCCCGGTCCGTGATCTGCCACTCCATGGACGAGGTGCTCGCCGGTGTCGAGCAGCTCGGCGGCTACCCGGTCGTCGTCCGCCCCTCCTTCACCATGGGCGGCGCCGGCTCCGGTTTCGCGCACGACGAGGACGAGCTGCGCCGCATCGCCGGGCAGGGCCTCACGCTCTCCCCGACCACCGAGGTGCTCCTGGAGGAGTCCATCCTCGGCTGGAAGGAGTACGAGCTGGAGCTGATGCGCGACAAGCACGACAACGTCGTGGTCGTCTGCTCCATCGAGAACTTCGACCCCATGGGCGTGCACACCGGCGACTCGATCACCGTCGCCCCGGCGATGACGCTGACCGACCGCGAGTACCAGATCCTGCGCGACATCGGCATCGCCGTCATCCGCGAGGTCGGTGTCGACACCGGCGGCTGCAACATCCAGTTCGCGGTGAACCCCGAGGACGGCCGGGTGATCGTCATCGAGATGAACCCGCGCGTGTCCCGCTCCTCGGCGCTGGCCTCCAAGGCGACCGGCTTCCCGATCGCCAAGATCGCCGCCAAGCTCGCCGTCGGCTACACCCTCGACGAGATCCCGAACGACATCACCCAGGAGACCCCGGCCTCCTTCGAGCCGACCCTCGACTACGTGGTCGTCAAGGCACCGCGGTTCGCCTTCGAGAAGTTCCCGCAGGCCGACTCCACGCTGACCACCACCATGAAGTCGGTCGGCGAGGCCATGGCCATCGGCCGCAACTTCACCGAGGCCTTCCAGAAGGCGCTGCGCTCGCTGGAGAAGAAGGGCAGCCAGTTCACCTTCGTCGGGGACCCGGGCGACAAGACGGCCCTGCTCACGGAGGCCGTTCGGCCCACCGACGGCCGCATCAACACGGTCATGCAGGCCATCCGCGCGGGCGCCACGCCCGAGGAGGTCTTCGAGTTCACGAAGATCGACCCGTGGTTCGTCGACCAGCTCTTCCTGCTCAAGGAGATCGCGGACGAGCTGGCCGGGGCGCCCGAGCTCACCGGCGAGCTGCTCGCCGAAGCCAAGCGGCACGGTTTCTCCGACCAGCAGATCGGCGAGATCCGCGGGCTGCGCGAGGACGTCGTCCGCGAGGTCCGGCACGCCCTCGGCATCCGCCCGGTCTACAAGACCGTCGACACCTGCGCCGCCGAGTTCGCCGCGAAGACCCCGTACTTCTACTCCTCCTACGACGAGGAGACCGAGGTCGCGCCGCGCGAGAAGGCAGCGGTCATCATCCTGGGCTCCGGCCCCAACCGCATCGGCCAGGGCATCGAGTTCGACTACTCCTGCGTCCACGCCTCCTTCGCGCTGAGCGACGCCGGCTACGAGACCGTGATGGTCAACTGCAATCCGGAGACCGTCTCCACGGACTACGACACCTCCGACCGTCTGTACTTCGAGCCGCTGACGCTCGAGGACGTGCTGGAGATCGTGCACGCCGAGCAGCAGGCCGGCCCGGTCGCCGGTGTCGTCGTGCAGCTCGGCGGCCAGACCCCGCTCGGGCTGTCGCAGGCACTGAAGGACAACGGCGTACCGATCGTGGGCACCTCCCCGGAGGCGATCCACGCCGCCGAGGACCGGGGCGCCTTCGGCCGGGTCCTCGCCGAGGCCGGCCTGCCCGCCCCCAAGCACGGCACGGCCACCACCTTCGACGAGGCCAAGGCCATCGCCGACGAGATCGGCTACCCGGTCCTGGTCCGGCCCTCCTACGTGCTCGGCGGGCGCGGCATGGAGATCGTGTACGACGAGACCCGGCTGGCCACCTACATCGCCGAGTCGACCGAGATCAGCCCCTCCCGGCCGGTGCTGGTCGACCGGTTCCTCGACGATGCCATCGAGATCGACGTCGACGCACTGTACGACGGCGAGGAGCTGTACCTCGGCGGCGTCATGGAGCACATCGAGGAAGCCGGCATCCACTCCGGCGACTCGGCGTGCGCCCTGCCCCCGATCACGCTGGGCGGCTTCGACATCAAGCGGCTGCGCGCCTCGACCGAGGCCATCGCGCGCGGGGTGGGCGTCCGCGGCCTGATCAACATCCAGTTCGCGATGGCGGGCGACATCCTGTACGTCCTGGAGGCCAACCCGCGTGCCTCCCGTACGGTCCCCTTCACCTCGAAGGCGACCGCGGTGCCGCTGGCCAAGGCCGCCGCCCGGATCTCGCTGGGCGCGACCGTCGCCGAGCTGCGCGAGGAAGGCCTGCTGCCGAAGCACGGCGACGGTGGCGAGCTCCCGCTGGACGCGCCGATCTCCGTCAAGGAAGCGGTCATGCCGTGGTCCCGCTTCCGCGACATCCAGGGCCGGGGCGTCGACACGGTCCTCGGCCCGGAGATGCGCTCCACCGGCGAGGTCATGGGCATCGACTCCGTCTTCGGCACCGCCTACGCCAAGTCGCAGGCCGGGGCGTACGGCCCGCTGCCCACCAAGGGCCGCGCCTTCATCTCGGTGGCCAACCGCGACAAGCGCTCGATGATCTTCCCGGCGCGCGAGCTGGTCGCCCACGGCTTCGAACTGCTCGCCACCTCCGGCACCGCCGAGGTCCTCAAGCGCAACGGCATCAAGGCCACGGTGGTGCGCAAGCAGTTCGAGGGCACCGGCCCGAACGGCGAGAAGACCATCGTCCAGCTCATCCACGACGGCGAGGTCGACCTCATCGTCAACACCCCGTACGGCACCGGTGGCCGCCTCGACGGCTACGAGATCCGTACGGCGGCCGTGGCGCGCTCCGTGCCATGCCTGACGACCGTCCAGGCGCTCGCCGCGGCCGTCCAGGGCATCGACGCCCTCAACCACGGCGACGTGGGCGTGCGTTCGCTCCAGGAACACGCACAGCACCTGACCGCGGCCCGCGACTAGCAGCCCAGGAGGGGGACACCGGAAACGGTGTCCCCCTCTTCATGAGGCCCCCCTCTTCACGAGGCTTCACGAGGACATCTGGACATGTACAAGTATTTCTTCCGTCTGGTTTTCAAACGGATGGACGCCGAGAAGGCGCACCATCTGGCCTTTCGCTGGATCCGGCTGGCCGTCCGCATCCCCGTGCTGCGCACCTTCGTCGCCGCGGCCCTCGCGCCCCGCTACAAGGAACTGCGCACCGAGGCGCTCGGGCTGCGCATGCACGGCCCCTTCGGGCTCGCCGCCGGCTTCGACAAGAACGCGGTCGCGATCGACGGCATGTCGATGCTGGGCTTCGACCACGTCGAGATCGGCACCGTCACGGGCGAGCCGCAGCCCGGCAACCCCAGGAAGCGGCTGTTCCGGCTCGTCGCCGATCGCGCACTGATCAACCGCATGGGCTTCAACAACGACGGCTCCCTGGCCGTCGCAGCCCGCCTCGCCACCCGTGAACCCGTGTTCAGGACGGTCGTGGGCGTGAACATCGGCAAGACCAAGGTCGTCCCGGAGGCCGAGGCGGTCGCCGACTACGTGAAGTCCGCCGAGCGGCTGGCGCCGTACGCGGACTACCTGGTCGTGAACGTCTCCTCGCCGAACACCCCCGGTCTGCGCAACCTGCAGGCCACCGAGGCGCTGCGCCCGCTGCTGAGCGCCGTGCGCGACGCCGCCGACCGGGTCGTGCCGGACCGCCGCGTGCCGCTGCTGGTGAAGATCGCGCCGGACCTCGCGGACGAGGACGTCGACGCGGTCGCCGACCTGGCCGTCGAGCTCGGCCTGGACGGGATCATCGCCACCAACACCACCATCGCGCGCGAGGGGCTCGGCCTGAAGTCCGTGCCTTCGCTGTCCAAGGAGGCCGGCGGACTGTCGGGAGCCCCGCTGAAGGCGCGCTCCCTGGAGGTGCTGCGCCGCCTCTACGCGCGCGTGGGCGACCGCATCACCCTGGTCGGCGTCGGCGGCGTCGAGAACGCCGAAGACGCCTGGCAGCGCATCCTGGCGGGCGCCACGCTCGTCCAGGGCTACAGCGCCTTCGTCTACGAGGGGCCCTTCTGGAGCCGGGCGATCCACAAGGGGCTGGCGGCCCGTCTGCGCAACAGCCCGTACGCCACCCTCGCCGACGCCGTCGGCGCCGACGTGAGGAAGACGGCATGACGGTTCAGGAAGCCTTCGGCGCACGCCTGCGCCGCGCCATGGACGAGCGCGGCCCGCTGTGCGTCGGCATCGACCCGCACGCGTCCCTGCTCGCCGAATGGGGCCTGAACGACGACGTCGCCGGGCTGGAGCGGTTCAGCCGCACGGTCGTCGAGGCGACGGCCGACCGGGTCGCCGTCCTCAAGCCGCAGAGCGCCTTCTTCGAGCGCTTCGGCTCCCGCGGCGTCGCCGTCCTGGAGGCGGCGGTACGGGAGGCGCGCGAGGCCGGCGCCCTGGTGGTGATGGACGCCAAGCGCGGCGACATCGGCTCGACCATGGCCGGGTACGCCGAGGCGTTCCTGCACAAGGACGCCCCGCTGTTCTCGGACGCCCTGACCGTCTCGCCGTACCTCGGCTACGGCTCCCTGAGCCCGGCCGTCGCGCTGGCCCGGGAGAGCGGCACGGGCCTGTTCGTCCTGGCCCTCACCTCCAACCCCGAGGGCGGCGAGGTGCAGCACGCGGTCCGTGCCGACGGGCGCGACGTGGGCGCGACGATGCTGGCCCACCTGGCGGCCGAGAACGCGGGGGAGGAGCCCCTGGGCTCGTTCGGCGCGGTGGTGGGCGCCACGCTCGGCGATCTGTCCTCGTACGACCTCGGCATCAACGGCCCCCTCCTCGCGCCAGGCGTCGGGGCCCAGGGGGCGACGGCAGCCGATCTTCCCCGGGTGTTCGGAACGGCGGTGCGCAACGTCGTACCGAACGTCAGCCGGGGTGTTCTGCGTCACGGTCCCGAGGTCGGGGCGCTGCGAGCGGCCGCTGAGCGGTTCGCGGACGAGATCCGGGCCGCCGTGGCGGACGCCTGAGTCCTCCGATGAGTGCTCGGGTGAGCGGCTCCGGAGCGGCTTGAGGGTGAATACATTCTCAAATCGGGGGCAGTATGTCTGAAATGTCCGGCCTGACGGAGGCTGACCAGGACTTTTCCGCTGTTCTCGCTGACTCTGGCGGACTTGCCCGCTAGTCTCCGAGCAGTGGGGACACCTCCCACGCCCTTCAGGCAGTGGGGGAGAACGGGCAGCGTGTTGCTCGTGGCTCCCCAGGTGTGGGGCGACTAGGTTCCTCACCGGTCCGTATCCGACAGTTCGACATCCGAGGTGACGTAGGCGTGGCTCTTCCGCCCCTTACCCCTGAACAGCGCGCAGCCGCGCTCGAAAAGGCCGCCGCGGCTCGCCGGGAGCGGGCCGAGGTCAAGAATCGACTCAAGCACTCCGGCGCCTCTCTTCACGAGGTCATCAAGCAGGGCCAGGAGAACGACGTCATCGGCAAGATGAAGGTCTCCGCCCTGCTCGAGTCCCTGCCGGGCGTGGGCAAGGTCCGCGCCAAGCAGATCATGGAGCGACTCGGTATCTCCGAGAGCCGCCGCGTGCGTGGCCTCGGTTCCAACCAGATCGCCTCCCTGGAGCGTGAGTTCGGTAGCACCGGCTCCTGAGTGACCGGGTGGTCCGGGACCGGCGTCCCGGGCACCCCGGCATTGCTGGAATAATCGCTGCATGGCTGCAACATTCCGGGGGACGACCCCCGAGCCCCCGGGCGTACGTCCGCGGCTGACCGTGCTCTCCGGCCCCTCCGGGGTCGGCAAGAGCACGGTCGTCGTCCATATGCGCAAGGAACATCCCGAGGTCTGGCTCTCGGTGTCGGCGACCACCCGCAAGCCACGCCCCGGCGAGCAGCACGGCGTCCACTACTTCTTCGTCACCGACGAGGAGATGGACAAGCTGATCGCCAACGGCGAGCTGCTGGAGTGGGCCGAATTCGCCGGCAACCGCTACGGCACGCCCCGCCAGGCCGTGCTGGAGCACCTGGAGGCCGGTGTGCCGGTCCTCCTGGAGATCGACCTCCAGGGTGCCCGGCAGGTCCGGGAGACCATGCCCGAGGCGCAGCTGGTGTTCCTGGCCCCTCCCTCCTGGGAGGAGCTCGTGCGCAGGCTCACCGGCCGGGGCACGGAGCCGCCCGAGGTGATCGAGCGTCGCCTGGACGCGGCCAAGGTCGAGCTGGCGGCCGAGCCGGAGTTCGACGAGACTCTGGTCAACACCTCCGTCGAGGACGTGGCGCGCGAGCTGCTAGCCTTGATGGACGTTGTGTGATCGTGAAGATCACCCTCAACTGATTCTTTCCCATCCATCGGAAGGTAGAGCGTGTCCTCTTCCATCACCGCGCCCGAGGGCATCATCAACCCGCCGATCGACGAGCTCCTCGAGGCCACCGACTCGAAGTACAGCCTCGTGATCTACGCGGCCAAGCGGGCCCGCCAGATCAACGCGTACTACTCGCAGCTCGGCGAGGGCCTCCTCGAGTACGTCGGTCCGCTCGTGGACACCCACGTCCACGAGAAGCCGCTCTCCATCGCCCTGCGCGAGATCAACGCCGGTCTGCTGACCTCCGAGGCCATCGAGGGCCCGGCGCAGTAGTACCTTCAGATCGCAGTTGGTTTATCCACAGGCCCGGCAGTGCTCCTGCCGGGCCTGTGGTGTGTGATGGACCCGTACGTTGCCGAGCCGGGGAGAGACGGTGGACAAGTCGGTGGACAAGCCCAAGGTCGTTCTGGGGGTCAGTGGCGGTATCGCCGCGTACAAGGCCTGTGAGCTGCTGAGAAGGTTCACGGAGTCGGGCCATGACGTACGGGTGGTCCCCACCGCCTCCGCGCTGCACTTCGTCGGCGCCGCCACCTGGTCCGCCCTGTCCGGCAACCCGGTCTCCACCGAGGTCTGGGACGACGTCCAGGAGGTGCCGCACGTCCGCATCGGCCAGCAGGCCGACCTCGTGGTCGTCGCCCCCGCCACCGCCGACATGCTCGCCAAGGCGGCCCACGGCCTCGCCGACGACCTGCTGACCAACACACTCCTCACGGCACGCTGCCCGGTCGTCTTCGCCCCGGCCATGCACACCGAGATGTGGGAGCACCCGGCCACCCAGGAGAACGTGGCGACACTGCGCCGCCGGGGCGCCCTCGTGATCGAACCGGCGGTCGGCCGCCTGACCGGCGTCGACACGGGCAAGGGGCGGCTGCCCGATCCCGGAGAGATCTTCGAGGTCTGCCGCCGGGTCCTGGCCAGGGGAGTGACGGAGCCGGACCTCGCCGGCCGGCACGTCGTCGTCAGCGCCGGCGGCACCCGTGAGCCCCTCGATCCGGTCCGCTTCCTCGGCAACCGCTCCTCCGGCAAGCAGGGCTACGCCCTCGCCCGCACCGCCGCCGCCCGGGGCGCACGGGTGACACTGATCGCCGCCAACACCGGCGGTCTGCCGGACCCTGCCGGAGTGGACGTCGTACCCGTCGGCACGGCGCTCCAGCTGCGCGAGGCCGTGCTGAAGGCGGCCGGTGACGCCGACGCCGTGGTCATGGCCGCGGCCGTGGCCGATTTCCGGCCGGCGACCTACGCGGCAGGGAAGATCAAGAAGAAGGACGACCAGGACCCGGAGCCGGTCGCCCTCGTACGTAATCCGGACGTCCTGGCGGAGATATCGGCCGAACGGCCCCGGACCGGACAGGTGATCGTCGGCTTCGCCGCCGAGACGGACGACGTCCTCGCCAACGGCCGGAAGAAACTGGCACGCAAGGGCTGCGACCTCCTCGTGGTGAACGAGGTGGGGGAACGCAAGACGTTCGGCTCCGAGGAGAACGAGGCCGTCGTACTCGGCGCCGACGGCAGTGAGACGCCCGTACCGCACGGACCGAAAGAGGCCCTCGCGGAGATCGTGTGGGACCTTGTCGCCGAGCGGCTGAACTGACCGCTCCGCCCTTCGATTCGGCCGTTCGGCGGTCTCTTCGAGGACGGGATTGTCGCGTGGCGGCCCTGGCCAAGGCCGCCGCGTATTGGGCAGAATGCCCGTGCCGCAGGTCACAGGGCTCCCGAGAGGTGAGACATGTGGCCCGTGGGCAGACTGCCACCGATAAACTGTTTCTCGGACGATGCCGGGCGCAGCTCCCCGCGTCGTCCGTCAATGATCAGCCAGCAGCCGCTGCAAACCCAGGGAGCGTTGTGTCCCGTCGCCTGTTCACCTCGGAGTCCGTGACCGAAGGTCACCCCGACAAGATCGCTGACCAGATCAGCGACACCATTCTCGACGCGCTCCTGCGCGAGGACCCGACCTCCCGGGTCGCCGTCGAGACGCTGATCACCACGGGTCTGGTCCACGTGGCCGGCGAGGTCACCACCAAGACCTACGCGGACATCGCGACCCTGGTCCGCAACAAGATCCTCGAGATCGGCTACGACTCCTCGAAGAAGGGCTTCGACGGCGCCTCCTGCGGCGTGTCCGTCTCGATCGGCGCGCAGTCCCCGGACATCGCGCAGGGCGTGGACACGGCCTACGAGTCCCGGGTCGAGGGCGACGACGACGAGCTCGACCGGCAGGGCGCCGGCGACCAGGGCCTGATGTTCGGTTACGCGGCCGACGAGACGCCCACCCTGATGCCGCTGCCGATCTTCCTGGCGCACCGGCTGTCGAAGCGCCTGTCCGACGTCCGCAAGAACGGCACGATCCCCTACCTGCGTCCGGACGGCAAGACGCAGGTCACCATCGAGTACGACGGCGACAAGGCCGTCCGCCTCGACACGGTCGTCGTCTCCTCGCAGCACGCGAGCGACATCGACTTGGAGTCGCTGCTCGCGCCCGACATCCGTGAGTTCGTCGTCGAGGCCGAGCTGAAGGCGCTCCTCGACGAGGGCATCAAGCTTGAGACCGAGGGCTACCGCCTGCTGGTCAACCCCACCGGCCGCTTCGAGATCGGCGGCCCGATGGGCGACGCCGGCCTGACCGGCCGCAAGATCATCATCGACACCTACGGCGGCATGGCCCGCCACGGTGGCGGCGCCTTCTCCGGCAAGGACCCGTCCAAGGTGGACCGCTCGGCGGCGTACGCGATGCGCTGGGTCGCCAAGAACGTGGTCGCCGCGGGCCTGGCCTCCCGCTGCGAGGTCCAGGTCGCCTACGCCATCGGCAAGGCCGAGCCGGTCGGTCTGTTCGTCGAGACCTTCGGCACCCACAAGGTCGAGACCGAGAAGATCGAGAAGGCCATCGACGAGGTCTTCGACCTCCGCCCGGCCGCCATCATCCGCGACCTCGACCTGCTCCGTCCGATCTACGCCCAGACCGCGGCCTACGGCCACTTCGGCCGCGAGCTCCCCGACTTCACCTGGGAGCGCACGGACCGCGTGGACGCACTGCGCGCGGCCGCGGGCCTGTAGGTCCCCCGGCTTTCCGTCGGAGGCCCGGCTTCCCTTTTCCCTGGGGGAGCCGGGCCTCGGCGTGCGGGGGACCCGCCAGGTGCGGTGGTCAGGTGACAAGGGTCAGCCGGATCCGGCGGCGCTCGCGGTCGATCTCAAGGATCCTGACCCGTAGTTCCTGTCCCTCCCCGACGACCTGTCCACCCAGGTCCGAGACGTGCACCAGCCCCTCGGCGTCCTGGGCGATGCTGACGAACACCCCGAAGGGGAGAAGCTTGGTCACCCGGCCTGCTACGACGTCTCCTTCACACCACCCCGGCCGGTCCCAGGGATCCTCCTGGAGGGCCTTCAGCGAGATGACCACTTCGCCCTGGTTGGTATCGATGGTGATCACCTCGCCGACGACCCGCATTCCCGAGCGGACCACGTCCTCCGGATGATCGATGTGAGCCCATGTAAGGTCCGGAACGCGGATGAAACCCGTGCCCGGATAGGCGGGGTGCGGGGGCGCCCCGTCGAGGCGCACGAAGACCCCGAAGTTGTGCACGGCTGCCACCGTCCCCCTGACGACGTCCCCGAGCCGCGTGCGGAGCAGGTGGCGGTACAGGGCCCTGTCCTCACAGGCCCTGGCGTCGAGGGCGACGCTGTCACTCCTGTCGTCGCCGGACAGGACTTCCGCGGTGATCCGCTGCCCGACGGTCACCACGTCGGAAGGGTCCTCGAAGACGGTCCAGGTCAGCAGGTGCCTGGGAATGCGACCTGTCGGCACCTGCGGGTCGTCGCCGTCCAGCCGAACGATGACATGCTGCTCGCCGAAGCCGACCACCGTACCTGTCCGCAGCTCCGCGTGCGCGCGTGTGTCGAGCCGTTCGCGTAGTCCCTCCAGCGAGGTGGGCGTCGGTTCGGTCATGTGAGTGAGCCTAGGCGGCCGGTCCGGCGCACGTCGGTTGTCAGTGCCGTTTGGTAAGAATGCAAGTGTGAGCAGCGAGAACGGGCCGGGGGACGGCGGGGTCGAAGGGGCCGCGGCGGCGGAGCAGCTCGCGCTCATCCGGGAGGGTGTGCGGCAGGGGAAGGCGAAGGCGCCGCGGGCCAAGCCGCGTACCTGGCGGGGGGCCGCGCTGGCCGAGCGGCTGCCGGTCGCGCGGGTGCTGGTCGACAAGGGCGTGCTGCATCTCGACCGGTACTTCGACTACGCCGTGCCGGAGGAACTGGACGAGCAGGCCCAGCCCGGAGTGCGGGTGCGGGTGCGGTTCGGCGCCGGGCGGGGCCGGGTCCGGGAAGGGCGCCGGGAGGGCGGCGGGCTCATCGACGGGTTCCTCGTCGAGCGACGGGCCGAGTCCGACTACGCGGGGCCGCTGGCGGCGCTGGCCCAGGTGGTCTCGCCCGAGCCCGTGCTGAGCGAGGAGCTGCTTGGGCTGGCCCGGGCCGTCGCCGACCGGTACGCGGGCAGTCTCGCCGACGTGCTGCAGCTCGCCGTGCCGCCGCGCAGCGCGCGGGCCGAGCAGCGGCCGTCACCGGAACCCCTGCCGCCGCCCACGGCGCCCGGCACCGGGTCGTGGAGCCGGTACGAGCACGGGGCCGCGTTCCTGGAATCGTTGGCCTCGGGCGGCTCACCGCGAGCCGTGTGGAACGCCTTGCCGGGACCCGGGTGGAGCGAGGAGCTGGCCCGGGCCGTCGCCGCGACCCTCGCCTCGGGACGCGGCGCCCTCGTCGTCGTACCGGACGGGCGGGCGGCCTCTCGGGTCGACGCCGCGCTGACCGCACTGCTCGGCGAGGGGCGGCATGCAGTCCTCACCGCCGACGCCGGGCCCGAGAAGCGGTATGCGCAGTGGCTCGCCGTGCGGCGCGGGTCGGTGCGGGCCGTGGTCGGGACGCGGGCCGCCATGTTCGCGCCGGTACGGGACCTCGGGCTCGTCGCCGTATGGGACGACGGGGACGACAGCCACAGCGAGCAGCACGCTCCGCAGCCGCACGCCCGTGATGTGCTGCTGCTGCGCGCCGCTCTGGACAAGTGCGGTTTCCTGCTGGGCAGTTGGTCCTCCACCGTGGAGGCGGCGCAGCTCGTGGAGAGCGGCTGGGCCCGGCCCTTGGTCGCGGGCCGGGAGGCGGTACGGCGGACCGCTCCCCTGGTGCGTACGGTCGGGGACGGCGACCTGGCCCGGGACGAGGCCGCCCGGGCGGCCCGGCTGCCGACGCTCGCCTGGCAGGTGGCCCGCGAGGGACTGCGGCACGGGCCGGTCCTGGTGCAGGTGCCCCGGCGGGGCTATGTGCCGCGCATGGCCTGTGCGCAGTGCCGGGCGCCCGCACGCTGCCGGCACTGCTCCGGGCCGCTCCAGGCCCAGCAGTCCGGGGCGCTCGGCTGCGACTGGTGCGGGCGTGAGGAGGGCGCCTGGCACTGCCCGGAGTGCGGGGGATTCCGGCTGCGTGCCCAGGTGGTGGGGGCCCGGCGGACGGCCGAGGAACTGGGCCGGGCGTTTCCCGCCGTACCCGTGCGGACCTCGGGCCGCGAGCACGTGCTGGACACGGTCCCGGACGCACCCGCCCTGGTGGTGAGCACCCCGGGGGCGGAGCCGGTCGCCGAGGGCGGCTACGCGGCGGCCCTGCTGCTGGACGGCTGGACCATGCTCGGCCGGCCCGACCTGCGCGCCGGAGAGGACGCGCTGCGCCGCTGGATCGGGGCCGCGGCGCTGGTGCGGCCGCAGGGCGACGGCGGGACCGTGGTCGTCGTCGCCGAGCCCACGCTGCGGCCCGTGCAGGCCCTGGTGCGCTGGGACCCCATCGGGCACGCGGTCCGGGAGCTGGCCGAGCGCGCCGAGCTCGGATTCCCGCCCGTGTCGCGGATGGCTGCCGTGTCGGGGACGGCACAGGCCGTGGCGGAGTTCCTCGGCACGGTGGAACTGCCGCCGGACGCCGAGGTACTGGGGCCCGTTCCGGTGCCGGCCACTCCCGCCGGGCGGCCCCGACGTCCCGGGGCGCCGCCTCCCGGGGAGCACTGGGAGCGGGCGCTGGTCCGGGTGCCACCCGGCAGCGGGGCCGCGCTCGCGTCCGCCCTGAAGGCGGCACAGGCCGCGCGGATGGCGCGGGGTAACGGCCAGACGCCGGTCCGGGTGCGGATCGACCCGCCGGACATCGGGTGAGCCGACGGGCCGGCCGGCGCACCGGGAAGGAACTGGGCGCCCCCGGCGTCAGCCGTTGCGCGGGCCGGGGAAGGCCGTGGTCCGGGCGTCTTCGCGGAACGTGGGACCGCCCGCGGTCGGCTGGGTCGGCATCGAGCGGGCCGCCGGGACCGTCGGCACCGGGGGCAGACTGGTGTTCACACTGATCGTCCGGGTGCCCGAGGCCTCCGTCGAGCGCTCGGCCTCCGCAGCCGCCTGCGCCGCGGCACGGCGGGCGCCGTAACGGCGGTGGACCGCCTGCTTGGTGACCCCGAGGGCGGAGCCCACCGCGTCCCACGAGAAACCGAGTGAGCGGTCGAAGTCCACGGCGGCCGTGACCAGCGTCTCGACACTGTCCCGCAGTTCCTGGGCGAGACGGACCGTCGGGGCTGGGGCGCGTCCGTAGACGACGAAGCCCGTGGAGGGACCGGAGCGCCGCGGGCGGTAGACGTTGCCCAGCTGGGCGGTGAGCGTGCGCAGTGCGTCCACCTGCCGGCGGACCCGCTCGATGTCCCGCACCAGCAAGTGCAGGCTGGCCCGGGCCTGGGCGTCGTGGGTTGCGTGGTCGGCCATGAACAAGCCTCTCGAACCGGCGTTGAAAGGAATTGGGCCGCGAAAGCGGCCCGATGTGGTCAACTCTGTCTTGACCAACGCGTTTGCGCTCCGCTGGTAACGGGGTGGGGGCGTATGGGCTGGGGCGTACGCCGTTCTCCCGCCGGCGCACCACCTGTTTCCGGTCGGCCGGGAGGCTCGGGTCTCCCGTGGGGTTGTTCGTCGTCGTCGGCCGTCCGTCCGTGGGTGGTGATCACGGCATAGACTTGTGCGTTGCCCGTCAATCAACGCGCGAGAGGCCCGTTGCCACCCATGAAGCTCGTCTTCGCCGGTACCCCCGAGGTCGCCGTTCCCGCTCTCGACGCCCTTCTCGCCTCCGGGCGGCACGAGGTGGCCGCCGTCGTCACGCGGCCCGACGCGCCGGCCGGCCGGGGACGCAGGCTGGTCGCGTCTCCTGTGGCCGAACGCGCGATGGAGGCCGGGATCGAGGTGCTCAAGCCCGCCAAACCACGGGACCCGGAGTTCCTGGAGCGGCTGAGGGAGATCGCGCCCGACTGCTGTCCCGTCGTCGCCTACGGCGCCCTGCTGCCCAGGGTGGCCCTCGACATCCCCGTCCACGGCTGGGTCAACCTGCACTTCTCGCTGCTGCCCGCCTGGCGCGGAGCGGCTCCCGTGCAGCACGCCCTCATGGCGGGGGACGAGATCACCGGAGCCTCCACCTTCCTCATCGAGGAAGGGCTGGACTCGGGGCCGGTGTACGGGACGGTCACCGAGGAGATCAGGCCCACCGACACCAGCGGCGACCTGCTCACCCGGCTGGCGTTCGCGGGCGCCGGGCTGCTCGCCGCCACCATGGACGGCATCGAGGACGGCACGCTGAAGGCCGTACCGCAGCCCGCCGAGGGCATCACCGTCGCCCCCAAGATCACCGTCGAGGACGCGCAGGTCGACTGGTCGGCCCCCGCGCTCCGGGTGGACCGGGTCGTGCGCGGCTGCACCCCCGCGCCCGGCGCCTGGACCACGTTCCGCGGCGAGCGGCTCAAGCTCATCCACGTCACGCCGGTGCCCGAGCGGACCGACCTCGCCCCCGGCCGGCTGGCCGTGGGCAAGAACAGCGTGCACGTCGGCACCGGTTCGTACGCCGCCGAGCTGCTGTGGGTACAGGCCCAGGGCAAGAAGCCGATGCGCGCGGCGGACTGGGCCCGGGGCGTGCGGATCGCGGACGGGGAGACGCTGGGCGGCTGAGACGCCCGCCCGCCTTCGCAGGTGCCGGCCGGACGTAGGCTGGACACCGCACTCCATCCCACACCCGGAGCACCTTTTTCGTGAGCGACCAGCCCCGTCGGCCCCGCAAGCCCGCCAAGCCCTACCGCCGGCCCCAGAAGGACCCCGTCCGCATCCTCGCCTTCGAGGCGTTGCGTGCCGTGGACGAGCGCGACGCGTACGCCAACCTCGTGCTGCCGCCGCTGCTGAGGAAGGCGCGGGAGAGGGGCGACTTCGACGCCCGGGACGCGGCACTGGCCACGGAGCTGGTGTACGGGACGCTGCGCCGGCAGGGGACGTACGACGCCGTCATCGCCACCTGTGTCGACCGGCCGCTCAGGGAGGTCGACCCGCCCGTCCTCGACGTGCTCAGCCTCGGCGCGCACCAGCTGCTCGGAACGCGGATCCCCACGCACGCCGCCGTGTCCGCCTCCGTGGAGCTGGCCCGGGTCGTGCTCGGTGACGGGCGGGCGAAGTTCGTCAACGCGGTGCTGCGCAAGGTCGCGGGGGACGACCTCGACGGATGGCTGGCGAAGGTCGCGCCGCCCTACGACGAGGATCCCGAGGATCACCTCGCCGTGGTGCACTCCCACCCCCGCTGGGTCGTCTCCGCGCTGTGGGACTCGCTCGGCGGTGGCCGCGCCGGGATCGAGGACCTGCTGGCGGCCGACAACGAGCGGCCCGAGGTCACCCTCGTCGCCCGGCCCGGGCGCGCCACGACAGAGGAACTGCTCCGTGAGGAGGCCGCCGTACCCGGCCGCTGGTCGCCGTACGCCGTGCGGCTCACCGAGGGCGGGGAGCCGGGAGCCGTCGAGGCGGTGCGTGAGGGCCGGGCCGGCGTGCAGGACGAGGGCAGCCAGCTGGTCGCCCTCGCGCTGGCGAACGCGCCGCTGGAGGGACCGGACGGGAAGTGGCTCGACGGGTGTGCCGGGCCCGGCGGCAAGGCCGCGCTGCTGGCCGCTCTCGCCGCCGAGCGCGGGGCGGTGCTGCTGGCCTCCGAGAAGCAGCCGCACCGCGCCGGGCTGGTGGCCAAGGCCCTGGCCGGCAATCCCGGGCCGTACCAGGTCGTCGCCGCCGACGGAACCAGGCCGCCGTGGCGGCCCGGCACCTTCGACCGTGTGCTGGTGGACGTGCCGTGCACCGGTCTGGGCGCCCTGCGCCGGCGACCCGAGGCCCGGTGGCGGCGCCGCCCGGAGGACCTGCAGAACTTCGCGCCGTTGCAGCGCGCCCTGCTGCACGGCGCACTGGACTCGGTGCGGGTCGGCGGCGTCGTCGGCTACGCCACCTGCTCCCCGCACCTCGCCGAGACCCGGGCCGTGGTCGAGGACGTGCTGGGGCAACGCCCGGACACCGAACTCCTCGACGCCCGCCCCCTCCTGCCGGGTGTCCCGGCGCTCGGCGAGGGCCCGGACGTACAGCTGTGGCCCCATGTGCACGGCACCGACGCGATGTACCTGGCGCTGATCCGCCGCACCGGCTGACCGCCCGTCCGCCGAACCGGCCGCCTCGCGCGGCTGCGGCCGGTGGGTCGGGTGTGCGTGATGTGACGGGTCGGGGCGCGCTGGGGCGTCGACGCGTTGGTCCGCCGGGCCGGCCGGAAGGCGGTGGGCCGTCACGGGGCGGCGGGGAGGGAGGGCGACTCGCGTGGCGGATGCCCCGTGCCCAGCCGTGGGTCCCTGCTTCGCCAAGGGCGCCGTGCGCGGGTCGTCCGGCGGATCGGCCGGGCCGCGTGGGGCGACCGTCGCCTTGATCCCGGGCGGGGGCCGACCCCGGTGCGGCCGTCCGTCCCGGCCGGCGGCGACGCCGTGACCTGCCGTTTCTGGGCTGGGCCGGTGTGTGCCGGGAGGCCGGCGGGGCGCGCGGGGGGTGGAATGGGCGGCTGGGGAGCGTTCCAGGTCCGTACCGACGCGAACAACCGTGCAAGAACATGGCAGGCTTGGGTCATGGCCGTGCAGATCAACCCCAGCATCCTGTCCGCCGACTTCGCCCGCCTCGCGGACGAGGCCAAGGCGGTCCAGGGAGCCGACTGGCTCCACGTCGACGTCATGGACAACCACTTCGTCCCCAACCTCACGCTCGGCGTGCCGGTCGTGGAGTCCCTGGCCCGTGCGACGGACACGCCGCTGGACTGCCACCTGATGATCGAGGACGCGGATCGCTGGGCGCCGCAGTACGTGGAGGCGGGCGCCTCGTCCGTCACTTTCCACGTCGAGGCGGCCGCCGCACCCGTGCGGCTGGCCCGCGAGATCCGGGCCAAGGGCGCCCGCGCCGCCATGGCGCTCAAGCCCGCGACGCCCATCGAGCCGTACGAGGACCTGCTCCCCGAGCTCGACATGCTGCTGATCATGACGGTCGAGCCGGGCTTCGGCGGTCAGGCGTTCCTCGACATCATGCTCCCCAAGATCCGCCGCACCCGCGAGCTGATCGCCAAGCACGGCCTGGAACTGTGGTTGCAGGTCGACGGCGGCGTCTCGGCCTCGACGATCGAGCGGTGCGCGGACGCCGGAGCGGACGTCTTCGTCGCCGGTTCCGCCGTCTACGGGGCGAAGGACCCGGCAGAAGCGGTACGTGCACTACGCACCCAGGCCGAGGGGGCGACCGCCAGGGCCTCGTGGGCGTGCGACCACTAGACGGCCCTTGGGCCACAGCTATGTGAACGGCGCCCATCAGGGCAGATCAAGCGCGCCGAATCTGCAAGGATGAACGGCGAATCCAGAGTGTGAACAGCAGTGAGGAGATCGCCGTGTCGGGTATGTCGGCGGGCCGGTCAGCCATGCGGATGGGACCCGCTGAGCTGGTGCAGGCGGCGGCCATGGCCCGCCGCTTCTACCTCGAGGGAAAGTCCAAGATCCAGATCGCCGAGGAGTTCGGCGTCAGCCGCTTCAAGGTGGCCCGGGTACTTGAGACTGCCCTCGAAAGGGACCTCGTACGCATCGAGATCCGAGTCCCGGCCGAACTGGACGCCGAGCGCTCCGACGCGCTCCGCGCCCGCTACGGCCTCAGGCACGCCGTCGTGGTCGAGTCCCCGGCCGAGGCCGAGGAGACCCCCGACCCCGAGAACCTGGGGGAAGTCGCCGCCGACCTGCTCGGTGAGCTCGTGAACGAGGGGGACGTCCTGGGCCTGGCCTGGGGCCGGTCCACCATCCACATGGCGGCGGCCCTGGACCGGCTGCCGCCCTGCACGGTGGTGCAGCTGACGGGCGTGTACGACGCCGGGACCGCCGAGCGCGGCTCGGTCGAGGCCGTCCGCCGTGCCGCCCAGGTCTCCGGCGGCGACGCCCACCCCATCTACGCGCCGATGCTGCTGCCGGACACGGCCACCGCGGCGGCGCTGCGCCACCAGACGGGCATCGCCCGCGCCTTCGAGTACTTCGACAAGGTCACGGTCGCCTGCGTCTCCATCGGTTCCTGGGAGCCGGGCATCTCGACGGTCCACGACATGCTCAGGGACGACGAGCGGGCGCACTACGCCTCGCTCGGCGTCGCCGCGGAGATGTCCGCGCACCTCTTCGACGCCGAGGGCCGCAGGGTCGGACGGGACCTGGGGGAGCGGTGCATCACGGTCAAGGCCGACCAGCTCCGCCGCGTCCCCGAGGTCGTGGCGATCGCCGGCGGGCAGCGCAAGGCGGCGGCGATCGACGCGGTACTGCGCTCGGGGCTCGTCACCAGCCTGGTGACGGACACCTCCGCCGCGGACTACCTGATGACCGCCGGACCGACGCCGAAGCCCGCGCTCAACCGTGCGGACCCGGACGGCCCCTGACAGGACCGGTGACCCGGCCGTGGCCGGCCCGGTGCCGTCCCGGCCGGGGGCGCCGGCCGTTGGAGGTTCCTCCCAAGCCCCTCTGACCAGCCTGGATGTTTCGTCGGGGCATGGCACAGGGGCTCTCATGGGAGAATGAAGTACGTGCTCTTTCCCCCTGGCTGACCTGTCCGGGGGCCGCCTCCGAACGACTGGGATGTGCAGCACGTGCGTTTCCTCAATGACATCCGGCCCGCGTACGACCTGACGTACGACGACGTGTTCATGGTGCCGAGCCGCTCCGCGGTGGGTTCACGTCAGGGCGTGGACCTCAGCGCCCCGGACGGCACGGGCACCACCATCCCGCTCGTCGTCGCCAACATGACCGCCATCGCCGGCCGCCGCATGGCCGAGACGGTCGCCCGGCGCGGCGGCCTGGTGGTCATCCCGCAGGACATCCCGATCGACGTCGTCACCGATGTCATCACCTGGGTGAAGAGCCGCCACCTCGTCCTCGACACCCCCATCGTGCTGGCTCCGCACCAGACCGTCGCCGACGCGCTGTCCCTGCTGCCCAAGCGCGCGCACAACGCCGGTGTCGTCGTCGACGACCAGCAGCGGCCGATCGGTGTCGTCACCGACCGGGACCTGACCGGCGTCGACCGCTTCACCCAGCTCGAAGTGGTCATGTCCAAGGACCTGTTGCTGCTCGACGCCGACATCGACCCGACCGAGGCCTTCAACCGGCTCGACGGGGCCAACCGCCGCTACGCCCCGGCCGTCGACAAGGACGGCAGGCTGGCCGGCATCCTCACCCGCAAGGGCGCCCTGCGCGCGACCCTGTACACCCCCGCGACCGACGCTAGGGGCAGGCTGCGCGTCGCCGCCGCCGTCGGCATCAACGGCGACGTGGCGGGCAAGGCCAAGCAGCTGCTGGACGCCGGCGTGGACACGCTCGTCATCGACACCGCGCACGGCCACCAGGAGTCGATGATCAACGCGATCAAGCTGGTCCGCGACCTCGGCCCGCGGGTGCCGATCGCGGCCGGCAACATCGTCGCCGCCGAGGGCGTGCGCGACCTCGTCGAGGCGGGCGCCGACATCGTCAAGGTCGGCGTCGGCCCCGGGGCCATGTGCACCACCCGCATGATGACCGGCGTGGGCAGGCCGCAGTTCTCCGCCGTCCTCGAGTGCGCGGCCGAGGCGAGGAAGTACGGCAAGCACGTCTGGGCCGACGGTGGCGTCCGGCATCCGCGCGACGTGGCGATGGCCCTCGCGGCCGGGGCGTCCAACGTGATGATCGGCTCGTGGTTCGCCGGCACGTACGAGTCGCCCGGCGACCTCCAGCACGACGCGAACGGCCGCCCGTACAAGGAGTCGTTCGGCATGGCCTCCGCCCGGGCGGTGCGCAACCGCACCTCCGAGGAGTCGGCGTACGACCGCGCGCGCAAGGCTCTGTTCGAGGAGGGGATCTCCACCTCCCGCATGTTCCTCGACCCGGCCCGGCCGGGCGTCGAGGACCTGATCGACTCCATCATCGCCGGCGTCCGCTCCTCCTGCACCTACGCCGGTGCCGCCTCCCTGGAGGAGTTCGCAGAGAAGGCCGTCGTCGGCATCCAGAGCGCCGCCGGCTACGCCGAGGGCAAGCCGCTGCACGCCAGCTGGAGCTGACGCGACAGCCCGCTCCCCACTCGCAACGCCCGCACCATCCGAGAAGTGATCGACCCACTGTGCTGAACGAACTCGACGAACGCATCGTGCACGCCCTCGCCGAGGACGCCCGCCGCTCCTACGCGGACATCGGGCAGATGGTCGGCCTGTCCGCGCCCGCCGTGAAGCGGCGCGTGGACCGGCTGCGCGCCACCGGGGCCATCACCGGGTTCACCGTACGGGTGGACCCGGCGGCCCTCGGCTGGGAGACCGAGGGATTCATCGAGATCTACTGCCGGCGCAACACCTCGCCCGAGACCATCCGGCGGGGCCTCGAGCGCTACCAGGAGGTCGTCGCCGCCTCCACCGTCACCGGGGACGCCGACGCGATCGTCCAGGTCTTCGCCTCCGACATGCGCCACTTCGAGCGGGTGCTGGAGCGGATCGCGGGGGAGCCGTTCGTGGAGCGCACCAAGTCGGTCCTGGTGCTCTCACCGCTGCTCAGACGCTTCTCGTCGGGATCGCCGACCTGAGTCGAGCGGGCCGGGCTTCGCTCGCCGCCCGTGGACTCGCCGAGGCGACGCGCCCGGTCACCGCCACACAGCCGCGACCACCCGGTGCCGCCGCGTCGAGGCGGGGATCAGGCCCCGACGCGGGCACGGCGGGTCACGCCGCCCTTGTCCGTCGCGCGCCGACCCCGCGAACGCCCTCCGCTTCCCACCCCTTCCTCCCGACGCCCCGGCCGCCGTCCGGACGCCGCCGCGCGGCCGGGCGCCTGGTCAGCGGTGACCGGCGGACGGATGCCGGACAGCCGGGCGTCGAGTCGGCGGAGGACGCCGACCAGGCCGCCGCAGGAAGCCACCGAACGGCTACGGGAGCCTCAGTACCTCGTATTAGTGGCCGCACGAACCCATTGGCCGCCCTGTGACGCAACAGATCGCCGCTGGACGGCCAGGTCACGCAACGAACCGCTCATCGGCGCGCAACGGGTGCTTCTTGTCGGGCCGCGCCCGGCGACCGTACCGTCTAAGTGACCCCCGAGACCCTTCCGCCCCGGTGAGGACCACGCATGCGCACCGCCCTGCTCCAGAGCTCCGGCCGCCCCGGCTCCACCGTCGAGAACCTCAAGGTCCTCGACGAGGCCGCGGGCCGTGCCGCCGCCGCGGGTGCCGTGCTGCTGGCCGCGCCGGAGATGTTCCTCACCGGGTACGCGATCGGCGACGACATCGGCCGCCTCGCCGAGCCGGCCGACGGCGCCTCCGCCCACGCGATCGGCGAGATGGCCGCCCGGCACGGCCTGGCCATCGCCTACGGCTACCCGGAGCGGGACGGAGGGACCGTCTACAACTCCGCGCAGCTGGTCTCCGCCGACGGCACCCGTCTCGCGAACTACCGCAAGACCCACCTCTTCGGCTGCGCCGAGCGCGACCACTTCACCCCGGGCGAGAAGTCGCTCGTCCAGGCCCGGCTGGGCGACCTGACCGTCGGCATCATGATCTGCTACGACGTCGAGTTCCCGGAGAACGCCCGCGCCCACGCCCTGGCCGGCACCGACCTGCTGGTCGTGCCGACGGCGAACATGCACCCGTTCCAGTTCGTCGCCGAGGCCATGGTGCCGGTGCGTGCCTGGGAGAACCAGATGTACGTCGCGTACGTCAACCGGGTCGGGCACGAGGGCGAGTTCGAGTTCTTCGGACTCTCCGCCCTCGCCGGACCCGACGGCATCGCCCGCACCCGTGCCGGCCGCGGTGAGGAACTGGTCGTCGCCGACGTCGACCCCGTCCTCCTCGCCGCCTCCCGCGAGGCGAACCCGTACCTGAAGGACCGCCGCCCCGGTCTGTACGGGTCCCTGGTCTGACCCACCGATCCCCCGAGTCAGTCTTCTCTCGAGTCACCCCGCGCAAGGAGTCCCTACCCCATGACGTCCACGGTGCCCAACGCCGTCGAGCACGCAGACGAGCAGCAGCCGCCGATCACCATGTTCGGCCCGGACTTCCCCTACGCCTACGACGACTTCCTCGCTCACCCGGCGGGCCTCGGCCAGGTCCCCGCGACCGAGCACGGCACCGAGGTCGCGGTCATCGGCGGTGGCCTCTCCGGCGTCGTGGCCGCCTACGAGCTGATGAAGATGGGCCTCAAGCCCGTCGTGTACGAGGCCGACCGGATCGGCGGCCGGCTGCGGACGGTGGGCTTCGAGGGCTGCGACCCGTCGCTCACCGCCGAGATGGGCGCGATGCGCTTCCCGCCCTCCTCCACCGCCCTGCAGCACTACATCGACCTGGCGGGGCTCGAGACCCGGCCCTTCCCCAACCCGCTGGCCGAGGCGACGCCGTCGACCGTCGTCGACCTCAAGGGCGAGTCGCACTACGCCGAGACCATCGACGACCTGCCGCAGGTCTACCGAGATGTCGCCGAGGCCTGGAACAGGTGCCTCGAAGAGGGCGCCGACTTCTCCGACATGAACCGCGCCATACGCGAACGGGACGTGCCGCGCATCCGCGAGATCTGGGCGAGGCTCGTCGAGAAGCTCGACAACGAGACCTTCTACGGCTTCCTCTGCCACTCCGAGGCCTTCAAGTCCTTCCGGCACCGCGAGATCTTCGGCCAGGTCGGCTTCGGCACCGGCGGCTGGGACACCGACTTCCCCAACTCCATCCTGGAGATCCTCCGCGTCGTCTACACCGAGGCCGACGACCACCACCGCGGCATCGTCGGCGGCTCCCAGCAGCTGCCGCTGCGCCTGTGGGAGCGCGAGCCGGAGAAGATCGTCCACTGGCCGTACGGCACCTCACTGAAGTCCCTGCACGTCGACGGCGAGCCCCGCCCGGCCGTGATCCGGCTGCACCGCACCGCGGGCAACCGGATCACCGTGACGGACGCGAACGGCGACATCCGCACCTACAAGGCCGCGATCTTCACCGCCCAGTCCTGGATGCTGCTGTCCAAGATCGCCTGCGACGACTCGCTCTTCCCGATCGACCACTGGACGGCGATCGAGCGCACCCACTACATGGAGAGCTCGAAGCTGTTCGTCCCCGTCGACCGGCCGTTCTGGCTCGACAAGGCCGTCGACGACAGGGGGAACCCGACCGGCCGGGACGTCATGTCGATGACGCTCACCGACCGCATGACCCGCGGCACCTACCTCCTCGACGACGGCCCGGACAAGCCCGCCGTCATCTGCCTGTCGTACACGTGGTGCGACGACAGCCTGAAGTGGCTGCCGCTGTCCGCGAACGAGCGGATGGAGGTCATGCTGAAGTCGCTCGGCGAGATCTACCCGAACGTCGACATCAGGAAGCACATCATCGGCAGCCCCGTGACGGTCTCCTGGGAGAACGAGCCCTACTTCATGGGCGCGTTCAAGGCCAACCTGCCCGGCCACTACCGCTACCAGCGGCGCCTGTTCACGCACTTCATGCAGGACCGGCTGCCCGAGGACAAGCGGGGCATCTTCCTGGCCGGCGACGACATCTCCTGGACGGCCGGCTGGGCCGAGGGGGCGGTCCAGACCGCGCTGAACGCGGTCTGGGGCGTCATGCACCACCTCGGCGGCGCCACCGACCCGGGCAACCCCGGGCCGGGCGACGTCTACGACGAGATCGCGCCGGTCGAGCTCCCGGAGGACTGAGCCCTACGGGAGCCCGGGGGCTCACACCCCGGCCGCGCGCGCCTTCTCGTAGACCTCGGCGGCGACGTCCTTGAGCTCCTCGGCGTCGCGGGTGCCGTCCTGGAGGTCGACGAAGATCTCGTCGAGACCGACCTCGGCGTGCGCGGCCAGGTCCTCCACGATCTGGTCGACGCTGCCCTGGAAGGGCCGCCGGTCGGCGCCGGAGTAACCCTGGGCCTGGTAGGCCGCGTTGGTGCGCAGAACCGTCTGGATCGGTTCGGTGCGCCCCCGTTCCGCGGCCAGCTCCTGGAGCTCGCGCCACTGCGCCTCGAGGGTTTCGGCACCCATGCCCACCGGCATCCAGCCCTCGGCGTGGTCGACGAGGCGGCGCTGCGCCTTCTTCGACATCGCGGCGAGCAGGATCGGGATCGGGCGGGCGGGCTTGGGGCCGACCACGGCGGACGCGATCTTCGTGACGCGTCCGTCGTAGACCACCGGATCGGGGCCCCACACCGCCCGGCACACCTCGATCAGCTCGTCCAGGACCTGCCCGCGCTCCTCGAAGGGCCGTACCGACGCGGCCGCGTACTCGTCGAAGGACCAGCCGGTGCCGAGGCCCGCCACCACACGGCCGCCGCTCGCCGCGTCCAGGGTGGCGAGGGCCTTGGCGAGCTGGAACGGCACGTGCAGCGGGGCGACCAGCACGCTGGTGCCCAGACGGGCCCGCTCGGTCGCCGCGGCGGCGAGGGTGAGGGTGACCAGCGGCTCGGCGACCCCCCGGTAGCCGTCGGGCCAGGGGAGGCCCTCGATGCCGTAGAGGCCCTGCGTGGCGGGGTCGGGGACCAGGAGCCGCTCGTACACCCAGAGGCTCTCGTAACCGATCCGCTCGGCGGCGCGCGCCACGTCGGGCACGTCCCGTCCGAGGTCGTACTGCTTGTTCTGGGGAAGAGCGAGTCCGAGCCGCGTCGCCATGCCCTGTACTCCTTTGCAGAAGGTCGCTTTGTGTCGAACGTACAACGTTCACACCGGAGTTGAGGGGTCGAAGCACCGGCGTGGCCGGATCAGTCCGGTAGCGGTGTGAGCAGCATGCGGCCCGCGAGGCCGACGGCCGCGTCCAGGCGCTCGGTGAACTCCTCGGCCAGGTCCTCGAACCGGCGCAGCGCCCACAGTGCGCGCGCGGCCGACCAGGTGGCGTCCCGGGCGCGCTCCAGGCTCCAGGAACCCAGGAGATGGGTGAGCGGGTCGGCGATCTGGAGCAGGTCGGGACCCGGCATCAGATCCTCGCGGATGCGCTCCTCCAGCGCCACGAGGAGCTCGCCCACGCGGTCGAACTCGTCCTCGAGCTCGGCCGGTTCGCAGCCGAGGGCACGGCAGGTGTCCACGACGGCCAGCGCCAGGTCGTGGCCGATGTGGGCGTTGATGCCGGCGAGGGCGAACTGCAGGGGCCGCACGCCGGGGTGGCGGCGGAACTGGAACAGCGGCCGCCAGCAGGCCGGCGGACGGCGGTCGTCGGCCACCGCGTCGACCGCGGCGAGATACCGCTCGGCGAACCGCACGTCCAGCGCGGTGGCGGCCCCCGGGTCGGGGAAGGCCCCGGCGCGCAGGCGCCGTTCCACCTCCTCGGTGACGGCCAGATAGACGCGGTTGAACACCGCGACCCCGTCGCGCGCGGGCAGTGCGGCGTCGAGGCCGCGCATGCGGGAGACGACGGCCTCGACGGAGGGGGTGAGGGGTTTCGGCTGCGCCATGCGGGAAGCGTCCCAGCCCGGGGCCGACCGGTGGGCCGACGTGCCCGGACTTCCCCGGAACGGGGGAACGCGGAAGCCGTGCGCCCACCTCGTTCGGGCCGGGTCAGGCCTCCGGTTCGGTGCAGGCCGCCTTCCCGTCGTAGGACGACGTGCCCTCGTCCAGCAGCGGCTCCTGCCCTTTGAGGTGGGCGGGGGCGAGGGCGCGCAGGGCGTGGTAGCCGGTGATGGTGACCAGCGTGCCGAGGGCGATGCCGCTGAGCGAGAAGGTGTCGCTGAACCTCATCGTCACGTTGCCGACGCCGATGACGATGCCCGCGGCCGCGGGGACGAGGTTGAGCGGGTTGCGCAGGTCGACCCCGGCGCCCAGCCAGATCTGGGCGCCGAGCAGGCCGATCATGCCGTACAGGATGACGGTGATGCCGCCGAGCACACCGCCCGGGACGGCGGCGACGACCGCGCCGAACTTCGGGCAGACGCCGAAGAGCAGGGCGAAACCCGCCGCCGCCCAGTACGCGGCCGTCGAGTACACCCGGGTCGCGGCCATCACGCCGATGTTCTCGGAGTACGTGGTGTTGGGCGGCCCGCCCACGGCGGTGGACAGCATCGACGCGACGCCGTCGGCCGAGATCGCCGTGCCCAGCTTGTCGTCCAGCGGGTCGCCCGTCATCTCGCCCACGGCCTTGACGTGCCCGGCGTTCTCCGCGACGAGCGCGATGACCACCGGCAGGGCCACGAGGATCGCCGACCACTGGAAGGACGGGCCGTGCAGGGACGGCAGCCCGATCCAGTCGGCCTTGCCGACACCGGAGAGGTCGAGCCGCCAGTGGTCGGTGACCTTGCCGCTCGCGTCCACCGAGTGGATCCTGCCGAAGATCCGGTCACTGGCCCAGGAGAGGCCGTAGCCGAAGACCAGCCCCAGGAAGATCGCGACCCGGGACCAGAAGCCACGCAGGCAGACCACGGCCAGCCCCGTGAACAACATCACGAGCAGCGCCGTCCACTGGTCCTGCGGCCAGTAGGTGGAGGCGGTCACCGGGGCGAGGTTGAAGCCGATCAGCATCACGACCGCGCCGGTGACGATCGGCGGCATCGTGGCGTGGATGATCCGCGCCCCGAAACGCTGCACCGCGAGACCCGCCAGGAACAGCACCGCGCCGACGACGAAGACCGCGCCGGTCACGGTGGCGCTCGTGCCGCCCTGCGCCCGGATGACCGCGGCCACCCCCACGAAGGACAGCGAGCAGCCCAGGTAGCTCGGCACGCGGCCGCGTGTGGCCAGCAGGAAGACCACGGTCGCGATGCCCGACATCATGATCGCCAGATTGGGGTCGAGGCCCATCAGGACGGGGGCGACGAACGACGCCCCGAACATCGCGACCACGTGCTGGGCGCCGAGGCCCACCGTCCGCGGCCAGGACAGCCGTTCGTCGGGGCGTACCACCGCGCCGGGCGCGGGCGTGCGCCCGTCACCGTGCACGGTCCACCTGACGCCGAGATCCATGGTGCTGTTTCGCTTTCGTGGTGCGTGAAGTCGGTCCGGGCCATTGTCACGGTTGGCCGGCGGTTCTAGGCTCTCACGGTCCTACTCATGAACTGCGTTCACATGTATGATCGGAGTTGCTTGATGGGTGGAAGATCCCGTGCGGCCGTTCTCCTGGCCGCGGTGGTGACCTTGGGAGCCGCGCTCGTGCCCGCCGCGCACGCGGCGCCGAAGGCTCCCCGAACGGCCGTCCTCGACGGCGCCCGCCTCCAGCAGACCCGGGCCCGTCTCCAGCACGGCGAACCGCGACTCGAACGCGCGCTCAGGGGCCTGACCGCCCGCGCGGACGCCTGGCTCGGGCAGGGCCCGTGGACGGTCGTCGACAAACCGAAGCCGGCGCCCGGCGGTGACGTCCACGACTATCTGAGCCAGGCCCCCTACTGGTGGCCCAGCACGCCACCCACCGCCGACAACCCCTGGGGCTGCCCCTACGTCCAGCGCGACGGACAGCGCAACCCGGAGGTGGACAGCGGCACGGACCGCCAGGACGTCGAGAAGGTCTTCGACTCGACCTACGACCTCTCCCTGGCCTGGTACTACACCGGAAGGCGGAGCTACGCCGAGAAGGCCGGGCAGATCCTGCGCACCTGGTTCCTCGATCCGGCCACCCGCATGAACCCCAACCTGAACCACGCGCAGTTCATCCCGTGCAAGTACGACGGCCGGGCCATCGGCATCATCGACTTCTCGCAGTCGTACACCAGCGTCCTCGACGCGCAGGCGATCCTTGCCACGGGCGCCCCCGGCTGGAGCGCGAAGGACCGGACCGCGATGGGGAAATGGAACTCCGACTTCCTCGACTGGCTGAAGAACAGCGACTTCGGCGCGCAGGAGGGCGCCGCCGCGAACAACCACGGCACCTTCTACGACATGCAGCTCGCCGCCCTGGCGTACGCCACCGGCGACGAGGAGCTGGCACGCCGGACCGTCCTCGGTGCGCGCGCCAGGCGGATCGACCCGCAGATCGCCGCCGACGGCAGCCAGCCGCAGGAGCTCGCGCGCACCCGGAGCTGGCACTACTCGACCTTCGACCTGGTCGCCTACACCCGGCTGGCGGCCATCGGACGGCACGTCGGCGCGAACCTGTGGGCCTACCGGGGCCCCGAGGGGCAGGGGCTGGCCAAGGCGGTCGACTACCTGCTGCCCGCGGCCACGGGCGCCACCGCCTGGCCGTACCCCGAACTCGAATTCCACCGGTACGCGGCGAGCGACGTCGTGCACGCCGCCGCCGACGCGGGGGACAAGGCGGCCCAGAAGGCCGTGTCCAGGCTGGAGTCCCCACCCGGCGGTGACCTCTGGGCGCTGCGGCCGGCCGCCGAGCAACTGGACTCCATAGCGGGCTGACCGGAGACTCCCTCGCCTTCCTCCCGGCCGGGGCTGCTGAGCGCTCGCTTAGGATGGAGGGGGTGTACGCGTGTTCCAGGCGTACGCACCGCCCCGTCCAGCAACGCTCAGGAGCCCCTTCCGTGACCGCCGAAGCGCCACCCGCCCCCGCCCTCGCGTACGGTCGGCTGATCCCCGTCGCCGTCCACTTCGACGACCTGGACGCGCTCGGGCTGCTGCACAACGCCCGCTATCCGCTGCTGGTCGAGCGCGCCTGGACCGAGCTGTGGCACACCCATGGCGTCCGCTTCGAAGGGGACTGGGAGGCAGCGGGAGACGCCTGCAACGCCGTCAAGGAGCTGCGGATCACCTACGAGGCGCCGGTGACCAGCCCGGGTGAGTACGCCGTCCACCTCTGGCTGGAGCGACTCGGCACCACGGGCCTCACCTACGGCTTCCGCTTCTGCTCGGCCGACGGGGTGGTCACCTACGCGCACGGCACCCGGGTGCTGGTCCGGCTCGACGCGGCCACGCTGCGCCCCACCGCGTGGACGGAGGCGTTCAGGACTGCCGGTCGGGAACTGCTGCGGCCGGCGCACTGATCTCGCGCGAGCCCCGGCCACCGCCCAGCACCCCCGCGAAGACGGCGAGGCCGCAGGCCAGCGCCGTCACCAGGCCGAACGACACCACCAGGCTGGTGGCCTGCGCCACCCCGCCGATCAGACTCGGTGCGATCAGCCCCGAGGTGTACGTGATGGTCGCCACGCCCGCGATCGCCTGACTGGGGTTCGGACCGCTGTGGCCGGCCGCCGCGAAGCACAGCGGGACGACGACCGCGATCCCGAGACCCATCAGCGCGAACCCGGTCATCGCCACCGCCGGATACCGCGCGACGACGATCAGCAGGCCGCCGAGAACCGCCAGGACGCCCCCGGCGCGGACCGTTCGGACCGCCCCGAAGCGGTTCACCACCGCGTCCCCGGCGATCCGGGCCACCGCCATGGTCAGCATGAAGCCGGTCGTCGACGCCGCCGCGAGACCCGCCGAGCTGTCCAGCCGGTCACGCAGGAAGACCGCCGACCAGTCGAGGCTCGCGCCCTCCGCGAAGACCGCGCAGAAGCCCACCGCGCCGATCAGCAGCGCCGACCTCGGCGGCAGTGCGAACCTCGGCGGCGGCTCCTCGTCCTCGGCGGGCTGTACGTCCAGCACCCAGCCGCACGCCAGTACGCCGAGCAGCGTGAGCACGGCCGCCGTCAGCGCGAAGTGCAGCCGGGCGTCCGAGCCGAGATGCGCGGCGAGCGTGCCGGCCGCCGAGCCGATCAGGGCACCGGCGCTCCACATCCCGTGCAGCCCCGACATGATCGACCTGTCCAGCAGGCGCTCCACCTCGACGCCCAGTGCGTTCATGGCGACGTCGGCCATCCCGGCGGTGGCGCCGTAGACGAACATCGCCAGGCACAGCGTGTACAGGTTCGGTGCGAGGGACGGCAGCACCAGGGCGAGAGTCCACAGCGCTATCAGGCCCCGCAGGGCCGTACGGCTGCCGAAGCGGTGGCTGATCCGGCCGGCCAGCGGCATCGAGCACGAGGCACCGAACGCGGTGAAGGCCAAGGCGAAGCCGAGCTGCCCCGTGCTGAGCGAGGCATGGTCCTGGACCCACGGCACCCGGGTGGCGAACGAGCCGGTGACCGCACCGTGCACGGCGAAGACGGCCGCCACGGCGTAACGGGCGCGCCTGACCGGCCGCCGTTCGTCGACCATGTGACTCATGCTCCGTCCCCTCCCTGGCTGGGCGCACCCCGCTGCACCCGCCGTAAACTATCAGGGAGCCTGCCTGATAGATAGCGCGTCTTCCGTGCCACCGGGTACCTCGATCTGGGAGGATTCCGGTCATGCCCGCATCACCGAGCACCGCCCGGGCCATCAACGACCGGCTCGCCCTGCGGCTGCTGCAGCAGGAGGGCCCGCTGACGGCAGGGCAGTTGAAGCAGCGGACGGGACTGTCCCGGCCGACCGTCGCCGACCTCGTCGAGCGGCTCACCGCCTCCGGGCTGATCACGGTGGTGGGGGAGTCCGGTGAACAGCGCCGCGGCCCGAACGCCCGGCTGTACGGCATCGTCGCCGACCGCGCCCACCTCGCGGCGCTCGACGTGCGTACCGAGAGCGTCTCCGTGCTGGTCTCCGACCTGCTCGGCCGGGTGCTCGCCGAGGCGTCCGTGCCCATCGGCGGGGACGGGGGCACGGGCCCCGCGGAGGAGCAGGCGGTGGAGCTGGTGGAGCGGGCGGTGAAGGAGGCCGGGGCCGACCGGTTGCACACCGTCGGCATCGGCGCGCCGGGCCTGATCCACCCCGGCACGGGTGAACTGCGCGACTCGGCGGGGCTGCCCGGCTGGCACCGCGGCCTGGTCGCCGCGCTCCAGGAGCGCTTTCTCCAGGCCCGCGTCAGCGTCGAGAACGAGACCAACCTCGCCGCCCTCGCCGAGCAGCGGGAGGGCGCCGCCCACGACCGGGACACCTTCGTCCTCCTCTGGCTCGGACACAGTCCCGGCGCCGCAGTCGTCCTCGACGGCACCCTGCGCCGGGGTGCCTCCGGCGGCACCGGCGAGATCGGCTTCCTGCCCGTTCCGGGCGCGGCCGCGCTGCCCTCGGCGACCGACTGCTCGGGCGGTTTCCACTCCCTGGTCGGGGCGGCGGCGATCGCGGAACTGGCCGCGGCCCACGGGCTCCTGGGCCCCTACAGGGAGGAGCCCGGTGCGGCCGTGGCGGTGCGCGAGGCGATCGCCGCGGTGCGCGAGGCGGCCGCAGCGGCGGGCAGGGACGGCGCCGGTGACGCGCCCGCCCGCTTCCTCGACGCCCTGGCCGACCGGATCGCCATCGGCGTTGCCTCCGTCGTCGCCGTCCTGGACCCCGGATGCGTGGTCCTGGGCGGCGAGACCGGCCAGGCCGGCGGCGAGGCGCTGGCCGCACGGGTCGCGGGGCGGATCGGCCGGATGTCACCCATGCCCACCGAGGTACGGGCGAGCGAGCTGGGCGGCACCGCCGTGCTCCGCGGAGCCCTGCTGACGGCCCGCGAACGGGCGCAGGACGAACTGTTCGCACCCCCGGCCCCCCTTGAAGCGGGCTCCGGGCTGCGAGGGCCGCGCCAGGACAGGCCCTAACCCCTTGGACCCGCCCCCGAACCGCCGCTCCAGGTAGTCCTCGAACGTGCCCTTGCCGACCGCCAGACGCGGTGTGAGGTGGCCGCCGTCGCGGAAGGCGCGGAAGGTCTTTCCGGGCAGCGGGATGTTCACGACGGGGCGTCGCCGGCCGGTCGCCTTCAGCCAGGCGTGGGCCAGGGACCCCATGGTGCGTACCTCGGGGCCGCCCATGTCGGCGACTCGCCCCGCAGGCGCCCCGGCCGCCAACTCGACGAGGCGGTCCGCGACTTCGGCCACCTCGATCGGCTGGTCGGAGATCCCGGCGGGGAGCAGCAGGACGGGCACCTTGGCCAGCGTCTCGAACAACTGCGTGGGCAGGTCGTGGAACTGGGTCGTCCGCAGCACGGTCCAGCCCAGGCCCGACTCCTCGAGAAGTCGCTCCACGGCGAGCTTCGACTTGTAGTAGCCGAGCGGCACCTGGTCGACCCCCACGATCGAGATGTAGACCAGGTGGCCCACACCTGCCGAGCGCGCCGCGCGGATCAGATTCCGCGCCGCCTGCTCGTCACCGCCACGCGGCGTGCTCGCGCAGTGCACGACGGTGTCCACACCCGCCACGGCCGTGTCCAGCTCCGTACCGCCCTCGCGCAGATCGACCGCGTACGGCTGGGCACGGCGGCTGAGTACCCGCACCTCGTGCCCGCCCGCCCGCAGCCGTTCGGCTACGAGCCGCCCCAGGGTTCCGGTACCGCCGGTCACCAGGATCATGGTCATGGCTGTTCAGTCCCTCCGGATGTCGGACGCCCTCGGACCGGGCGTCCCTCGTCAGCCGGGACCGCGCAGCCCCCGCGTGATGTGACAGTCCTCGTGGATCTCCTGCAGACGGGCCAGCCGACGCCGTGCGAACTCCAGCTTCTCCGGGTTCGTCACCGCATGCACCTCAGTGATCAGTCCGTCGCGGAACGCGAAGGTGACGACGCCGAACAGCAGCTCGCCCGCCCAGGCGGCCAGCGCCTTGCCGCCGTTGACCTCGACCACCGAGAAACCCGTGGCTGCCGGGAACCGCTGAGCGATGCCCGCCAGGAAACGGACGACCTTCTCCCGCCCCTCGATCGGGCGCAGGGCGGCCCTGACCTTGCCACCCCCGTCGCTCCACCAGGTCACGTCGGCCGCGAGCAGCTTCTCCAGTCCGGCGAGATCACCGTCGCGGGCCGCCGCGACGAACGAACTGACCAGTTCCTCCCGCCGCTCGGGCGACGGCTCGAAGCGGCCTTCCGGCACGGCCACCCGGCTCACCGCCCGCCGGTACAGCTGGCGGCAGTTGGCCTCGCCGATGTCCAGTACGCCGGCGATCTCCCGGTGCCCGTAGCCGAACGCCTCCCGCAGCACGTACACCGCCCGCTCGGTCGGCGTCAGCCGCTCCAGCAGGATCATCAGCGCCATCGACACATCGTCCCGCCGCTCGGCCGACTCCAGGGGACCGAGCGCGCCGTCCGAGGTGACCACCGGCTCCGGCAGCCAGGTGCCGACGTAACTCTCGCGCCGTGCCCGGGCCGAGGTGAGCCGGGTGAGGCAGAGGTTGGTGACGACCTTGGCCAGCCAGGCCCCCGGATGCTCGATGTCCGCCGTGTCGGCACGGCGGTAGCGCAGATAGGCGTCCTGGACCGTGTCCTCGGCATCCGCGGCCGAACCGAGCATCCGGTAGGCAAGGCCGAACAGCCGTGGACGGTGGGCTTCGAACGCGTCGGTGAACGGGGCGGTCATGCGAGCACCCTGCCAGAGCGGGGTCCGGCGGCGGGCAAGGGCCGTCGTCACCGCCGCCGGACCCGACGGCACCCTAAAAGGACTAGACCAGCCGGCCAATAGTCCGGACCAATATCGAGGCGGACAGTGACGACGGGTGGACTGTGAGCCACCCCACATCGATCACCCGCATGGGTGCGGGCCGGGCGTGGCACACTGGCCCTGTACCAGAAGCAGCGCACTCCGGGGTCGGTGAAAGTCCGAACCGGCGGTTACAGTCCGCGACCCGGTCGCTTCCAGCGGCCGGTTGACCAGGTGAAATTCCTGGACCGACGGTTAAAGTCCGGATGGGAGGCAGTGCGCGGCGGGCGAGCATGCACCTGTGCGCGCCGCCGTCTGGGCTCGTCCGGTCGCGGACGGGTCCCGTCCGGCGTCGCCCCGGTTCTGCCGATCCGCTCATTCTGTCGTCATCGACAGGCCCCGGAGTCCGTGCCCGAAGAGGCAGGAGGACCCGGGAAGTGTTCACCGGAATCGTCGAAGAGCTGGGCGAGGTCACCGCCGTCGAGAACCTCGGCGACGCCTCCCGCTTCCGACTGCGCGGCCCCGTCGTCACCGAGGGTGCGAAGCACGGTGACTCCATCGCCGTGAACGGCGTCTGTCTCACCGTCGTCGACCACGAGGGCGACGAGTTCACCGCCGACGTCATGGCCGAGACCCTCAGCCGCTCCAGCCTGGGCGCCCTCTCCGCCGGCTCCCGTGTGAACCTCGAGCGCCCCACCGCCGTCGGCGCCCGGCTCGGCGGCCACATCGTGCAGGGCCACGTCGACGGCACCGGCGAAGTACTGGAGCGCAAGCCCTCCGACAACTGGGAGATCATCAAGATCTCGCTCCCGGCGGACCTGTCGCGCTACGTCGTCGAGAAGGGCTCCATCACCGTCGACGGCATCAGCCTCACCGTCGTCGACGCCGGCCCCGACTACTTCACCGTCAGCCTCATCCCCACCACCCTCGCCCTGACCACCCTCGGCCTCAAGCAGCCCGGCGACCCGGTCAACCTCGAGGTGGACGTCGTCGCCAAGTACGTCGAGCGGCTGCTCGCGGCGGGTCAGGGGGCCGCGAAGTGAACGGGCTGAACTCCGAGGCGTTCACCCTCCTCGGCCAGCACATCCTCTGGTCGGACATGATCGGCAACATCCTCGGCCTGATCACCCTGGCGCTCGGCTGGCGCCGCTCGCTGTGGACCTGGCCGGTCCAGTTCCTGTCCGGTCTGGTCCTCTTCGGAGCCTTCTTCGGCCATCTGACGGGCAGCGCCGGCAAGCAGGTCGTCGTCATGACGGTCGCCCTGTACGGCTGGTGGCAGTGGAACCGGAACAAGGGCCAGGCGGAGGACGGCCACATCGTCCCCCGGTTCGCCACCTGGCCCGAGCGTGGCGCCATGCTGGCCTCCGCCGCCGTCGGCACGGTCGCCGTCGCCCTGCTCTTCACGGCCTACCCGAGCCTGTCCTGGGACCCCTGGCCGGACGCGTACATCTTCGTCGGCACCATCGTCGCCATGTACGCCCAGGCGCGCGGCATGGTCGAGTTCTGGATCGCCTGGCTCCTCGTCGACCTCGTCGGCGTCCCCCTGAACTTCGCCAACGGCTACGCCTTCTCCGGCTTCGTCTACGTCATCTACGGCGCGCTCGTCCTGTGGGGCATGCGCGACTGGTGGCTGCGCTCCCGCCAGGGCTCGCGGCCCGCTCTGGAAGGAGTCCCCGCATGACTGCGGCACCCATCCTCTACAGCACGGACGGCTTCGAGGACTTCGCGCTCGACCCGGTAGAGCAGGCCATTGCCGACATCGCGGCCGGGCGTCCGGTCGTGGTCGTGGACGACGAGGACCGGGAGAACGAGGGCGACCTCGTCATCGCCGCCGAGAAGGCGACGCCCGAGATCGTCGCCTTCATGATGAGCGAGTGCCGCGGCCTGATCTGCGCCCCCATGGAGGGTGAGGAACTGGACCGGCTGAGGCTCCCCCAGATGGTCGAGGACAACACCGAGTCGATGAAGACCGCCTTCACCGTCTCCGTGGACGCCTCCGCCGCGCACGGTGTCAGCACCGGCATCTCGGCCTCCGACCGCGCGACCACGCTGCGACTGCTGGCGAGCGGCGACGCCGAGCCGGCCGACTTCGTCCGCCCCGGCCACGTCTTCCCGCTGCGCGCAAGGCCCGGCGGGGTCCTGGTCCGCAACGGCCACACCGAGGCCGCCGTCGACCTCGCCCGGCTCGCGGGCCTGCGCCCGGCCGGTGCCATCGTCGAGATCGCCGGTGAGGACGGCCGCATGCTGCGCCTGCCCGAACTGATCCCGTTCGCCCGCAAGCACGGCCTGACGATCATCTCCATCGAGGACCTGATCACCTACCGTCGCGGCTCGGAGCCCACCGTCCGGCGCGAGGCCGAGACCCGCCTGCCCACCGCACACGGCACCTTCACCGCGTACGGCTACCGCTCCACCGTCGACGGTGTCGAGCACGTCGCCCTCGTCCACGGCGAGATCGGCGACGGACAGGACATCCTGGTCCGCGTCCACTCCGAATGCCTCACCGGGGACGTGTTCGGCTCCCTGCGCTGCGACTGCGGCCCTCAGCTCGACACCTCCCTGCAGCGCATCCAGGCCGAGGGCCGGGGAGTCGTCGTCTACCTGCGCGGACACGAGGGCCGCGGTATCGGCCTGCTGTCCAAGCTGCGGGCGTACGAGCTCCAGGAACAGGGCCACGACACCCTCGACGCCAACCTCGAACTCGGCCTGCCCGCCGACGCCCGCGACTACGGCGCCGGCGCGCAGATCCTCGACGACCTCGGCGTCCGCAGCCTGCGCCTGATGACCAACAACCCCGAGAAGACCGAGGCGCTGCTGCGTCACGGCATCGAGGTCACCGGCCGCGAGCCGATGCCCGTGCAGGCGGGCGAGCACAACCTGCGCTACCTGCGCACCAAGCGGGACCGGATGGGCCACGACCTGCCCTGGCTGGACACGCCCGCCGTACCGGCCCCCGCGGCCGCGTCCGAGGCGGCATCCGTGGCCGCGTGCGCGACAGCATCTGTGGCCGACTCCGCGGCCACCTGTGGCAACCAGTAAGAGAAAGCACTTAGGAGAGACGTGAGCGGCAAGGGTGCACCGGAACTGTCCGTACGCAACGCGAGCGACCTCAGGGTCGCGGTCATCGCGGCGCAGTGGCACGACAAGGTGATGGACGGTCTGGTGAACGGGGCCCTGCGCGCCCTGCACGACCTGGGCATCGACGAGCCCACGCTGATCCGGGTCCCGGGCAGTTTCGAGCTCCCGGTGGCCGCCAAGGTGCTGGCCGGCCGCGGCTACGACGCGGTCGTCGCCCTCGGCGTCGTCATCCGCGGCGGCACCCCGCACTTCGACTACGTGTGCCAGGGCGTCACCCAGGGCCTCACCCAGGTCTCCGTGGACACCGGCGTCCCCGTCGGCTTCGGCGTGCTGACCTGTGACACCGAGGAGCAGGCCCTGGACCGCGCCGGTCTGGAAGGGTCGAACGAGGACAAGGGACACGAGGCCGTGACCGCGGCGGTGGCAACCGCGGTCACACTTCGCTCAGTATCCGAACCCTGGCACTGAGGCACGGCCCGGAGCGCGTAGGGTAAGGACCACCATGTCCAAGAAGACGTTCGAGGAGCTCTTCACCGAGCTCCAGCACAAGGCCGCCCACGGCGACCCCGCCATCTCCCGCACCGCCGAGCTGGTCGGCAAGGGCGTCCACGCCATCGGCAAGAAGGTCGTCGAAGAGGCCGCAGAGGTCTGGATGGCCGCCGAGTACGAGGGCAAGGAGGCGGCCGCCGAGGAGATCTCGCAGCTGCTCTACCACGTCCAGGTGATGATGGTCGCCCGCGGGATCTCCCTGGACGACGTCTACGCCCACCTCTGAGCCGTACCCGCACACCCCCGTACCGAACGAGCAAAGGAAGCCGACCTCATGCTGCGCATCGCCGTCCCCAACAAGGGTTCACTGTCCGGCCCTGCGGCGGAGATGCTGCATGAGGCCGGCTACCAGCAGCGCCGGGAGTCGAAGGAACTGCGCATCGTCGACCCGGGGAACGAGGTCGAGTTCTTCTACCTCCGCCCCCGCGACATCGCTATCTACGTCTCCTCCGGCCGCCTCGACATCGGGATCACCGGCCGCGACCTGCTGATCGACTCCGGCGCCAACGCCGAGGAGATCCTCCCGCTCGGCTTCGCCCGCTCCACCTTCCGCTTCGCCGCCAAGCCGGGCGCCGCGAACGGCATCGAGGACCTGGCGGGCAAGACGGTCGCCACCTCCTACGAGGGCATCGTCGCCAAGCACCTCGCGGACAGCGGCGTCGACGCCTCGGTCGTCCACCTCGACGGCGCCGTGGAGACGGCGATCGAACTGGGCGTCGCCGAGGTCATCGCGGACGTCGTCGAGACGGGTACCAGCCTGCGCAACGCCGGCCTCGAGGTCTTCGGCGAGCCGATCATGAAATCCGAGGCCATCGTCGTCCGCCGCACCGGCGCCGACACCGAAGAGCCCAAGGTGCAGCAGTTCCTGCGCCGCCTCCAGGGCGTCCTGGTGGCCCGCACATACGTGATGATGGACTACGACTGCCGAGTGGAGCAGCTCGAGAAGGCCGTCGCGCTCACCCCCGGCCTGGAGTCCCCGACCGTCTCCCCGCTGCACAACGAGGGCTGGGTCGCCGTCCGTGCCATGGTCCCGGCCAAGGAGGCCCAGCGGATCATGGACGACCTGTACGCGATCGGTGCCCGGGCCATCCTGACCACCGCCATCCACGCCTGCCGCCTCTGAGCCGCAGGGAGGGACAAGCAGGGGTAAGCACCAGATGTCCGACCTTCCCGACCTTCCCGTCACGTTCCGGCCGGGGCGCACCCGCGTGATTCTGCTCACCGCGGGCGTGGCGATCTTCGTGGTCATCTCGGGGATCGCGATGCTCCTGGAACACCTCGGCCCGGGGGAGCGGCTCAGCTTCGTGATCACCGGCGCCCTCATCTTCGGCGTGCTGGCCCAGCTCGCCCGGGTGAGGGTCGTCGCCGACGACTCCGGCGTCACCGTCGTCAACATCGCCAGCAGGCGGCGCCTGGACTGGGCGGAAATCGTCCAGGTGAACCTCCGTCCGGGCGATCCCTGGGTGTTCATCGACCTCAGCGACGGCACCAGCCTGCCCGCGCTCGGCATCCAGCCGGGCGTCGCCAAGCAGCGCGCCATCGCCGACGCGCGCACCCTCCGGGCGCTCGCCGAGGCCCGCTCGACGGCCCACCCCGTGGAAGATCAGGGCTGACTCGGGGCCGTCGACCCTGCCGTAGTGGCCCGTGTCTTGATTAATCTGGTGATGGAGGCGTTTTCGCTGCGCCTCCGCCCCTGTGCGCCGCCCGGCGTCCAGGGGTTCCTGCTACCCGAGGAGTGACTCCCTCCGGCGATGGACGGATCGTCCTGTAGTACCTGCGCCGCCCCCTCCCGACATCACGGTGAGGCGGTGGCATCATGACCACCCCCCTGCTGCTCCTCGCGGCGGCGTTCCTGCTGATTCTTGCCAACGGTTTCTTCGTGGCGGCCGAGTTCGGCCTGGTGACGGTCGAACGTCCGGACGCCGAGAAGGCCGCCGCCGAGGGCGACAAACGCGCCCGTACGGTCGTCGAGTCGCTGAAGGAGCTGTCCTTCCAGCTGTCCGGCACCCAGCTCGGCATCACCATCACCTCCCTCGTCGTCGGCATGCTCGCCGAACCGGCCCTGGCCGAGCTGCTGCACCGGCCGTTCGCCGCGGTCGGCCTCCCCGCGGGAGCCGTGTCCGGTGTCGCCGTGGTCGTCGGCATGCTGCTCGCCTCGGCGATCCAGATGGTGATCGGCGAGCTGGTGCCCAAGAACTGGGCGGTGTCCAAGCCGCTGCAGGTCGCCCGGTTCGTGGCCGGCCCGCAGCACCGCTTCGCCCGCCTGTTCCGCCCGGTGATCGCCGCGCTCAACACGGTCGCCAACCGGCTCGTCCGTGCCCTGGGCGTCGAACCGGCGGAGGAACTGGCCTCCGCCCGCACCCCCGGCGAACTCGTCTCCCTCGCCCGGCACTCCGCCCAGGCCGGCGCCCTGGAGCAGGACACCGCCGACCTGTTCGTCCGCACCCTGTCGCTGGGCGAGCTGACCGCGCAGCACGTCATGACCCCGCGCGTGAAGGTCAGCGCCCTGCAGTCCTCGGCCACCGCCGAGGACGTGGTCAACCTGACCCGCGCCACCGGACTGTCCCGCTTCCCCGTCTACCGGGAGAAGATCGACGAGATCGTGGGCATGGCCCACCTCAAGGACGCCCTGGCGGTCCCGGTCCACGACCGGCTGCGCACCCCCGTCGGCCGCATCGCCCGTCCGGCCCTGCTCGTCCCCGAGACGCTGCCCGTCCAGCCCCTGCTGGCCCGGCTGCGCAGCGAGCAGCCCATCGCGGTCGTCGTCGACGAGTACGGCGGCACCGCCGGTGTGGTCACCCTGGAGGACATCGTCGAGGAACTGGTCGGCGAGGTCCGCGACGAGCACGACGGCCAGCTCGTGCCGGAGCTCGCCGCCGCCCCGCCCGAGGACGGCAAGCCCGCCTGGGACGTCGACGGCAGCTGCCGCGTGGACATCCTCCTGCGCATAGGCCTCGACGTGCCCGAGGGCCCGTACGAGACCGTCGCGGGCCTGGTCGCCGACCTGCTCGGCCGTATCCCCGCCCCCGGCGACAAGGCGGAACTGCCCGGCTGGCGGCTGTCCGTCCGCCGGGTCGGCCACTACCGCGCCGAACGGGTCCGCCTGGTGCGCACCACCCCCGCGGTGAACGTCGTGGAGGCCGTTCGATGAGTCTCCTCCAACTGTTCTTCGCCGCGCTGCTCGTACTGGCCAACGGCTTCTTCGTCGGCGCCGAGTTCGCACTCGTCTCCGTCCGCCGCAGCCAGATCGAGCCGCTCGGCACGGCCCGGGCCCGGCAGGTGCTGTACGGCCTGGAGCGGCTGCCGCAGATGATGGCCGCCGCCCAGTTCGGCATCACCGTCTGCTCGCTGACCCTGGGCGCGGTCGCCGAACCGACGGTGGCGCACCTCCTCGAGCCGGTGTTCGAGTGGATCCATCTGCCGGAGGGGATGATCCACCCGCTGGGGTACGTCATCGCCCTCGCCGCCGTCGTCTTCTTCCACCTCGTCATCGGCGAGATGGTCCCGAAGAACCTCGCGATGGCCGCGCCGGAGAAGGCCGCGCTGTGGCTCAGCCCCGGTCTGGTCGCCTTCGCCCGCCTCTGCCGGCCCATCACCGTCGCCCTCGGCGCCTGCGCCCAGGGGATCCTGCGGCTCTTCCGCGTCGAGCCCAAGGACGAGGTCGAGGCCGTCGTCACCAGCGAGCAGCTCAACCGCCTGCTGGAGGACTCGGGTCAGGCCGGCCTCCTCGACCCCGAGGAGCAGGAACGCCTCGAGGACGCGCTGGAACTGGGCTCGCGCCCGGTCACGGACGTGCTCCTCGGGCGCGAGTCGCTGGTGACGGTGGCTCCGTCGGTCACGCCGGGGGAGATCGTCGAGCTGACCGCACGCACCGGGTACTCACGGTTCCCGGTCGCGGCGGAGACCGGCGCCTTCATGGGGTACCTGCACGTGAAGGACGTGCTCGACCTGGAGGAGTCGGAGCGGGCCGTCCCGCAGCACGTCTGGCACCCGATGACGACCCTGCGGGCCGAGCTGCCGCTCGACGACGCCCTCACGGTGATGCGGCGCGCGGCCACCCACCTGGCCCAGGTGGCCGACGCCTCCGGCAAGGTGCTCGGCCTGGTCGCGCTGGAGGACGTTCTGGAACTCCTGGTCGGCGAGGTCCGCGACCCGGCCCACCGGCAAGACCCCAACACCAGGGTCACCGACCCCCGGGTGCACGGGGAGCCGGAGGAGGCGCTGGCGAGCTGAAGACGTGCGTGGCCTGCGGGCACCCGTGCCGCCGGGGCGGCACGGGTGGGCGCAGGCGGCACCCCGCAAGCGCGGGGGAGCGAACCCGCCCGGCGCCGGCCCTGGCACGCCGCACCTACATCGCCGACGGATCCTGCGGACCCCGTCCCGACAGGACCTCCCCATAGGCCTGCATGAGATCCGGCAGCCTCAACGTGGCCAGGTCGTCCCGAGTCAACATCCCCGGATACGTGGACAACCGCAGATCCCGGTACGCACAGCTCTTCTCGTACAGCGTCCGCAGGAACCGCCCGTTCCCCAGCTCGTCGATCCACCCCTGCTCGACGACATGCCCCGCGATCGACCGCAGTTCGTCCAGCGCCTCCTCGTCCCACACGTCGCCGTTCTCCGCGGCGAGCACCTCACCGATCGAGGTGAGTTCGAGGGGCCGGTAGGACGGGAAGTCGACGCGGGTGGTGAAGCGGGAGGACAGCCCGGGATTGGCGGCGAGCAACCGGTCCATCCCCTCCGGATAGCCGGCCAGGATCACCACCAGGTGGTCGCGGTTGTCCTCGGCCCGTTTGAGCAGCACCTGCAGGGCCTCGTCGCCGTACGCGTCGCCCTTGCCGTATCCGGAGTTGGACAGCGAGTACGCCTCGTCGACGAACAGCACCCCGCCGATCGCGGAGTCGATCAGCTCGTTGGCCTTCACGGCCGTCTGGCCCAGGTACTCCCCGACCAGGTCGGCCCGCTGCGCCTCCACCAGGTGGTCACCGCCGAGCAGACCGAGGGCGTAGAAGACGCGGCCGAGGATACGGGCGACGGTGGTCTTGCCGGTGCCCGAGGGGCCGGAGAAGACGAAGTGCCGTTTCGGCGGCTGGACCGGCAGGCCTTGCCCGGCGCGCAGCCGAGCCATGTTCAACTGTGCGGACAGCGCCTTGACCTGGCGCTTCACGGGCTCCAGCCCCACCATGCGCTCGAGTTCGGCGAGCGCCGCCTCCAGCAACGCGGGATCGGTCGGCCCGGCGGGCAGCGGCGAGGACGGTGCGACGGTCTTCGCGCGCACCGCCGGGTCGGTCACCGACGGCATCGCACCGGCCGGCGGCAGGTCGGCCTCGGTCAGCCGCAGGTCGCGGCCCTCGGTCCCGAAGAGCGGGTCGAGCACGTCGGGGCCGTCGACGGTGTCCTGGCCGATTCCGGTGAGTGTGATCGCCGCGAGGTCGGTCGCGTCGTCGTACCCGTCGCTCTCGGCGATGGCGGCGAGTCGGGCGGAGGTGTCCATGAAGGCCGAGTCGACACGGTGCACCGCCCGGTACAGGGGGAGTGCCGCGGCGCTGCGGCCGGTGCCCTCGTGCGCCCGGGCCAGCCAGTATCTGAGTTCCTTGCGCTGCGGCTGCTCGCTGCGGCAGCGCATCAGGGCCGCCGACAGCAGCGGCTCGGCCTGCCCGTACATCTCCAGCCGGACCCGGGCCATGCCGCCGAACAGGCCTGCCTCGATGCCCAGCAGGGCATCGTCGAGCAGCGGGTCGGTGTGCCGGACCAGCTGTTCCCAGTCCTTGACCAGGTAGGCGCGGCAGGCGTGCAGGAAGCGGACCTGCGCGTCGGTGTCCACGGGGGGAAGCCCGGCGAGGGCACGGTCCAGCTCCGGGACGTGACGGCCGTCCAGCCAGTGCGAGGCGTGCGCGAGCAGCAGGTCGCGGGGGCTCTCGAGCACCGGCTGTACCCACCAGCCCAGCCAGTACCAGGAGTTGAGGGTGCGGCGGTGCCGGGCACGCTGCTCCCCGAAGCGGTCCCGGTGCCGGAACATCCTGAGCAGGGCGGTCGTCGTGTCGACGCGCAGCGCGTGCAGCCCGAGCCAGCCGTCGGCCATCCCGGGGTCCATCCGCACCGCGGCGCGGAATTCCTCCTCCGCCTGGGGGTAGGCGCCCATGGTGTAGGCGTCCACGCCTCGTAGCCAGGCGAGGTCGGCCGGGGCCTCGGGGCCTTGCGTGCCGAAGTCCATCACGTCCCCCACAAACCGTGCCCCCGTAGGTTCGTCGCCGCACCGTCGTCTCGGTGACTGCCTTGGTCGAAACGCTGTACTGCGGACCGGAGTTGCAGATGCGCGAAGCAGCCGTTCGATGGTCGCACCGAGGGCATCGTACCCGCGTGGCGGCCACCCGCCGAAGGGTGCCGCACGAGCCGTTCGGCGAGGTGGGAGCAGATGGGGCGCACACGGCGCGGTGACCGAGGGTGAGCGAACAACGGCGCACGGCGCCCGGAAAACGGTCTGCGGGCAGAACGAAGCCCCCGATCACGGGGGAACAACCGGGGGCTTCGCGTAGGCGGGCGGACCCGATGGGCCGCACATTGAGAACGTAAGACCTGTCCGGGCCCCCGGTCAAGCCGAGTTGGAGCACTCGAACGGTTCTCGGACACGGCTCGTCGTGAGTTCAGCGCAACGCGGACGGATCGTCACTCAGAGCGACAGACTTGGTCCGGTCCAGGAGACGCCGACGGCATCGGCAGCACCTCGTACCCCTGCGGTGACTGCCGTACCAGGAAGTCGGCGTACGGGCGCGAGGGATCCCCCGTGAAGTGCGCGCGTTCCGCCCGGACCCAGCCGGCCCAGAACGAGCTCTGCTCCGGTCCGTCCCGCAGCCGCCCCCGCGCCCACGAGGCCTCGCAGGGCAGATCCATCCACAGCAGCCCCGCCAGGTAGGGCCGCAGGGCGCGGCGGCCGGCGCCGACCCCCTCGACGAGGAGCACGGGAGCGGGTGGCAGCGCGTGGGGCGGGCCGAAGCGCCGGGCGCGCCAGTCGTACGGCGTGTAGTACGCGGTCTCGCCGCGGCCGAGCGGCTCCAGCACCTGGGCCAGCAGGCGCCCGGTCCAGTCGAAGAACTGCTCGTGCGTGGCGATGTCGTCCAGATGCAGTACCGGAGCTCCGCCCAACTCGGCGGCGAGGCGTCCGGCGAACGTGGACTTTCCGGAACCGGCGTGCCCGTCGACACCGACGAGGCGGACCGGGCCGCAGGAAGGTGGCAGCGCGCGCAGCCGGGAGGCGAGGTCGTGAATGACGATTCCTGAGGTGTGGTGCCGTGTGGGGGGTTTTCCGGAAACATTCTAGTAGTGGCCCATAGTGGGTGTACCGGCGGCCGAAGAAAGTCACGCCTTGAACCATCGGCTGGCAGCCAGTCAATCCGGCGGATTGAGACCCGAAATCTGCTGACCGATATGTCGAATTCGGCATTCCCGGTGCGTGCGCGGCTGAGTAAAGTGCGTCCTGCGCAACTGCGATGCGTCGGGCGGGGACGGACAGGGGTAGATGGCCGCGGACTTATTCGAAGGGCAGTATGTGTGGCATCCGGCGGCCGACGACCGCGTGCTCGCACACGTTTGCCTCGACGTGCGCGCCGGACGTTACAGAAGCGCCCACGAAGCGCTGGCGGAGACGGGCACCGACTACGGCCTGCGCGCCCACCGCTCCCTGGTCCTGGCCTCCGAGGCCGCCGGCAGCGATCTCGTCGAACGCTGGCTGGCGGAGGAGCCGGCACCCGAATCGGCACTGATGTGGGCCCGGGTGGCCGTGCAGCGGGCGCTCAGGGCCGCCGACGCCCGCGACGAGCGGGCCGAGGCCCTGGAGCGGATCGCGCTGGCCGCCTGCGACCGGGCCGCCGCCCTGGCCCCCGCCGACCCCACGCCCTGGGTCGCCAAGCTGGCCATGGCCCGGCTGCACCGGCTGCGGGAGCCGGCCCCGCACGGACTGCTCACGTCCCCGCCCGGCCCCTGGCGGCTGTTCGCGCACGTGCTGTCCCTCGACCCGTGGCACCGCGAGGCCCACCACCGCTTCCTCTCCTTCTTCTTCACCCGGTACGGCGGCTCGGTCAACGCGGCGTGGGACGTGGCCGCCTTCCTCAGTCAGCGGGCACCCGCCGACTCCCCGCTGCGGCTGCTGCCGCTGGTCGCCCTGGTCGAGAGCTACAACCCGACCCAACTGCTCGCCGACCGCGTCTGGGAGCAGCCCCAATGGCGCTCCACGGCTCTCGCGATCTACCACAACTGGCTGCCCACGGTGGCCGGATACCGCTTCACCCCGGTGCTCGACCTGGCCTACCTCGCGCACGCGCTGGTCATGGCCCAGCGCGAGTTCGAGGCACGGGCGGTCTTCACGGCGATGGGCCCCTACGCCTCCCGCATGCCCTGGAGCGCCTTCGGTGATCCCGCGGAGCAGCTCTCCAGGGCCCGGCGCGCCTGCGGCCTGCCGGTGCCGGGGCCCGCCTGACCGCCCGACCCCCTGCTCGTCCCCCTACCCAGAGAAAGGTCGATCTGTGTCAGAACGGATATCGACTCCACGGGCCGGAGCCCGCGGGGGAGAGGACCCGACCGCGCTCGACGACGACGCGACCCTGCACGCGATGGGGTATCCGCGGAAACTCACCCGTCGGTTCCAGGCGTTCGACAATTTCGCGATCTCCTTCACCATCATCAACATCATCTCGGGTATTTTCTCGTCCTTCGGCTACGGTATGAACGCGGGCGGCCCCCGTATTCTCGTGTTCGGCTGGATCGGCGTTTCCGTGATGGTGCTGTTCATCGGCGCGGCCATGGCCGAGGTGGCCTCGGCCTATCCGACGAGCGGGGCGCTGTATTTCTCCGCCGGTAAACTCGCCAAACGCCACAAAGGCGCCTGGTCCTGGTTCACGGGCTGGCTGAACTTCGTGGGCCAGATCGGCGGCACCGCCGCCACGGGATACGCGGCGGCGACCTTCATCCAGGCCTTCGTCGCCCTCCAGTGGGACTCCTACGAGCCCACCGTCCACCAGACGGTCCTGATCACAGCCCTGATCATCGTGCTGCAGGGGTTGGCCAACACGTACACCGTCCACCTGGTCGCCGTCCTCAACCGGATTTCCGTCTGGTGGCTGCTGATCGGACTCGTGGTGATCGTGAGCACACTGATCGTGATGCCGGACCACCACCGGTCGGCCTCCTTCGTGACGCATTTCGTGAACAACACAGGCTTCACCAACGGGCTTTACGGCGGCATGCTCGGCCTGCTGGTGACCAGTTGGACCTTCACCGGCTTCGACGGCAGCTTCCACATGTCCGAGGAAACCGTCCGGGCGACGGTGAACGCGCCGAAGGGGATCACCCGTTCGATCGGGTATTCGGCGATCACCGGGTTGATCCTGATGCTGGCACTGGTCTACAGCGTTGGTGACTACGGCAGGGTGGCGGGCTCGTCCGCGCCGCCCGTCCAGATCCTCATCGACGGTCTCGGCACGGGTTGGGCCAAGGCGCTGCTGCTGGTCGTGATCGGCTCGATGCTCTTCTGCGGCCTGGCCAACCTCACCAGCAACACCCGGCAGATCTTCGCCTTCTCCCGGGACGGCGCCATGCCCGGCTCCCGCTGGTGGCACTCGGTGTCGCCGCGCACCCGCACCCCGGTCAAGGCGGTGTGGCTGGCGGTGGGCTGCTCGCTCGCACTGGTGCTGCCCGGCTGGTGGTCGCACACGGCGTTCACCGCGATCGTCAGCGTCAACGTCGTCGGGCTGTTCCTCGCCTACGCCGTGCCGATCTTCCTGAGGCTGAGGCTCGGTGACGACTTCCAGCCGGGGCCCTGGCACCTGGGCCGCTGGGGCCGCCCGATCGGCTGGCTCGCCGTGGTCTGGATCCTGCTCAGCAGCGTGTTGTTCATGCTGCCGCAGGCCTCCCCGATCACCGTCGACTCCTTCAACTACGCCCCGATCGCGCTGGCCGTCGTCCTGCTGGTGGCCACGGTGTGGTGGTTCGCCACCGCCCGCCGCCGCTTCCAGGGGCCGGTCAGCTACGGCCGACCGGACGAGGTCGCGGCGATGGACCTGGTCTGACGCGCCGTCACCGGCCCCGGCGTGCGTAGCCGGACTCGCACGCCGGGGCCGTTCCTGTCCCGCGGTGCCCGCCAGTGGGCGAGACCAATATTCGTGGGCGTGGCACGGGCCGAAGTGCTGGCAGGGGCATGCCGCCTGCCCCATAGTTGGCGCACAGCCGTGCAACGGACCGCCCGACACCTGACACCTGGGGGTCTTCCGCCCATGAGCACAGCCGAACAGCCTTCCCGCAGAACCGTCCTGGCCGCGGCCGTCGCCGCCGCGGTGGTCTCCGGAGCCGGCCCCGCGGCCGCCGCGAGCGGCAGGACGGCCGCCGACGCCGAGGACCCCGGCCACACCGCGGCCCGCTCCGTCGACTACCGCGCCTGGACGACGTACCAGGACTGGCGCGGCGGCACCGCGACGGGCGCCCGTGCCGTCGCAGGTCCCCGCCCCGGCCTGGTGATCGCCGACCCGGCCGGCACCACCGACTACACCGATCCGCACACCGGCACGACGGCCGCCTGGGAGTACGCCACCTGGACCTCGCCGGTGCACCGGCTCGCCGTCCCCGCCGGCGAGGCGATCGCCTCCTGGAACGCCAGTACCCCGGCGGGCACCTGGCTCCAGGTGGAGTTGCGGGGGACGTACTCCGACGGCACCGACACCCCCTGGTACGTGATGGGCCGCTGGGCGGCCGGTGACCAGGACATCAAGCGGACCTCGGTGGACGATCAGACCGACGGCAGGAGCACCGTCTGGACGGACACCTTCGCGATCGACGACGCCTCCACCGGCCTGCGCCTGACGTCCTACCGGCTGCGGCTGACCCTGTACCGCAAGCCCGGCACCACGCTCACCCCCACCGTCTGGCGGCTCGGCGCCATGGGCTCCGACGTCCCCGACCGCTTCACCGTCCCGGCCTCCACTCCCGCTCTGGCCAGGGAACTGATCGTTCCGCGCTACTCGCAGGAGATCCACGCGGGCCAGTACCCCGAGTACGACAACGGCGGCGAGGCCTGGTGCAGCCCCACCTCCTCGCAGATGATCATCGAGTACTGGGGCGGCCGGCCCACCCCCGGGCAACTGTCCTGGGTGGACCCGTCCTACGCCGACCCGCAGGTGTGCCACGCGGCCCGGAACACCTACGACTACCAGTACCAGGGCTGCGGGAACTGGCCGTTCAACGCCGCCTACGCGGCCACCTACCCAGGCCTGCAGGGCGTGGTCACCCGGCTCGGTTCGCTCACCGACGTGGAGACGCTGATCGCGGCCGGCATCCCGGTCATAACGTCCCAGTCCTTCCTCAAGACGGAGCTGACCGGAGCCGGATACGGGACCTCCGGCCACCTCATGACCGTGATCGGCTTCACCGCCGAGGGCGATGTGATCGCCAACGACCCGGCCTCGCCGAGCGACGCCGCGGTGCGGCGGGTGTACCTACGGCGGGAGTTCGAGAACATCTGGCTCAGGACCAAGCGGTACAACGCCGCCGGCAAGGTCGTCTCCGGCACGGGCGGCGTCTGCTACCTGTACTTCCCCGCCCACCCCGGACCCCGCCGGCGCCGGGCACTCGCGTCGGTGGGCGTGTGCTGAGCGGCCGTCTGTGACCGACGTCTCCGCCGCACAGGCCACGACGGATGGCAGGGTGGACACAACGGTGGGGGGATTCCACCCGGCACAGCGAGCCTCGGTGAGACACCATGACCGCACACTCGGCCACCGCCGACCGCACCCGCACCGGCGGCCCGTGGGACGACGGGCCCGAACTCCTCGAGCACGTCATGGGCTGGGTCCTGGTCGTGGTGATCGCCGTGCTCGTGACCCGGATCGGCCTGCTGTGAGCTGACGGCCCGGGCGGGAATGGCTGTTCGACGGAGCGCCCGATGTTGTTCTGACATACTTCCGATGTCCCGCCGCCCGCCCGAGACCAGGGTCCGAATTGAATATCAGGCAACAGGGTGCCGCCGTCCGTCCCCCGACGCGCGGCACCGAGCGTTCCGCGACGCGTCGTGCCGAACTCATCTCCATCGGCCGGAAGTTGTTCGCAGACACGTCCTACGACGCGCTCTCCATGGACGACATCGCCCGGCAGGCGCACGTCGCCAAGGGCCTGATCTACTACTACTTCCAGTCCAAGCGCGGGTACTACCTGGCGATCATCCAGGACTCCGTCGCGGGTCTGGTCAAGCACGCCGCGAGCGGTCTCGACCTGCCGGCCGTCGACCGCGTCCACCGCACCGTCGACAGCTATCTGCGCTACGCCGAGCACCACCAGGCCGCGTACCGCACCATCGTCAGCGGGGGAGTCGGGTTCGACACCGAGGTGCACGCCATCCGGGACGGCGTGCGTGAGGCGATCGTGGCGACCATCGCCGAGGGGGCATACGGCCGCCGGGACATCGCTCCGCTGGCCCGCATGGGCCTGCTCGCCTGGGTGTGCAGCGTGGAGGGGGCCACCCTCGACTGGATCGACCGGCCCGAACTTTCCCGCGACACGATGCGTGAGCTGCTGGTGAGGACCCTGGGCGGCGCCCTGCGCGCCATCGAGGAAATGGACCCCGCCCATCCGGCTCCGACGCCGGCGCGACGCGACGCCTGAGCGCGGGCCGGACGCGGGGGACTTCTGGGGTGGACGACTTGAAGTGAGCGGTCGTTAACTGGTGACGAGAGGTCGCTGATCGGGCATACTCACAGCGCACAGCCGCTGGTCAGCGGCTTCCGAGACCCGGGAGCGCGCGCATCGGCCGACCAGACGAATCAGGCGGCGCCGCCCCACCCAAGGCGCACGTCCGCCGATGCGCCCGAACAGGGAGGAGAGCGTCGCCATGCCCGACCGCGCCCAGCAGCCTGTGGACCGGCAACTGCCCACGGACGAGGCCCGGGACCTGATCTCGCTCGTCCGTGGGATCGCACAGCGTGAGATCGCACCGAAGGCGGCCGAGGAGGAGGACGCCGGACGCTTCCCGCGCGAGACCTTCACCCTGTTGTCGCAGTCGGGCCTGCTGGGTCTGCCGTACGACTCCGAGTACGGCGGCGGCGACCAGCCGTACGAGGTATACCTCCAGGTCCTCGAGGAACTCGCGGCGGCCCGCCTCACCGTCGGCCTCGGCGTCAGCGTGCACACCCTGGCCTCCTACGCGCTCGCCGCCCACGGCACCAAACAGCAGCAGGTCGAGCACCTGCCCGCGATGCTCGGCGGCGGACTGCTCGGCGCGTACTGCCTCTCCGAGCCCTCGTCGGGCTCGGACGCCGCCTCACTGCGCACCAAGGCGGTCCGCGACGGCGACGACTGGGTGATCACCGGGACCAAGGCGTGGATCACGCACGGCGGCGTAGCCGACTTCTACACGGTCATGGCCCGCACCGGCGAGGACGGCCCGCGCGGGATCACCGCGTTCCTCGTGCCCGGCGACGCGGATGGCCTGAGCGCCGCCGTGCCCGAGAGGAAGATGGGCATGAAGGGCTCGCCCACCGCCCAGGTCCACTTCGACGACGTACGGGTCTCCGACGAGCGGCGCATCGCCGAGGAGGGCCAGGGCTTCTCCATCGCCCTGTCCTCGCTCGACTCCGGGCGTCTGGGCATCGCGGCCTGCGCGATCGGCCTGGCCCAGGCGGCGCTGGACGAGGCCGTCGCCTACGCGACCGACCGCAGGCAGTTCGGGCGTGCGATCGCCGACTTCCAGGGCCTGCGCTTCATGATCGCCGACATGGCCACCCAGATCGAGGCGGGCCGCGCCCTGTACCTGGCGGCGGCCCGGCTGCGGGACGCCGGCCTGCCGTTCGCCAAGCAGGCCGCCATGGCCAAGCTGCACTGCACGGACACGGCCATGCGGGTGACCACCGACGCCGTGCAGATCCTCGGCGGATACGGCTACACCGCGGACTTCCCGGTGGAGCGTTATATGCGCGAGGCCAAGGTCCTGCAGATCGTCGAGGGCACCAACCAGATCCAGCGGATGGTCATCGCCCGTCACGTAGCGGGGCCGGAAGGGCGCTGAACTGCCCGAGCGTGGCCGACGGGGCCGCCAGCCTGACCCACTCCGGGTCGTGGCGACCCGGCAGGGTGCGGCCCCGGTCGGCCCAGACGCGCATCAGGTCGCGGTAGATGGGCGGGTCGGGCGGCGGCGGAGGCACCGGCCCCGTGGGCCGGGGAACGAACACGCGGTACTGACGCCCGGTCGCCGATTGTGTGGGGGTCATACCAGGGCAACGCCCGCACCGGCGGACAGGTCACCGCCCTGACGAATCGAGCGTGAGTTCACGGCCGCCCCCTCGGGTGGCCGCCGACGTACTGGCACATCGTCCTCGTGTACGACGACCTGTCCGGCGGAAGTCCCGCACCACGGCGGCTTGCGTGCCATGGTGCAGGGGGTGCCGGTGTGCGGCGTGGTGTTTCAGGCGGCCTGGCGGCGCAATGTCGCCATGCGCATCGGGCGTGAGCCCGGGCCGCCGACGTGCGAGAAGGGCTGTGTCCGCCAGTTCAGGCCCTGCGGCAGGGTCAGCAGGAGCGCGGCGTCCTGCTCCTGGGGCCGGAAGGAATCGTCCGCGGGGCGGGCGTCGGCCGCCGCACGGCCCGTGCCGGCACACACCGTGAGACCGAACGGGTTCCACGGCGAAGCGCACAGCGCGTGCTCCGGCAGGACCCCCTCGTCCGCCAGCAGGGCGATGGGCTGCGCGCAGTCCGGGCAGATCACCCGGTACATCTCGAAGGTGTCGTAGGCGTCGGGTTCGTCGGCGTCCGCCTCGTCGTAGGCGTCGGGTTCGACGCCCTCCGGCTCGGGCTCGACGACGGACTGCCGCCGCTTGGGCATGCTGCGACCAGGGCGCTTAAGACTCTGCATTGGGTTCTCCCCCTCGGGCTGGGCCGTGAAGGCACTGCGGCCTCGACCACAGCAAGCACTTCCCGTCCGCTCTCGGCGGTAATCACGAGAACATCACGGAGCCCGCTCGGTGACTGTGGCGTTCGTCACATGCCGCCCGCAGGTGTCCGGTGCGGCGCGTTTGTCCCTCAGATGGCTCACGGCATCCCCGCCGGGACATCACGAACCGGGTATGACCTGGCTTGCTCAGGTATCCGAGGAGATCAAGCGCACTGTAGGTTTTGGCCCCATGGAGGAGCTGGACCGTCAAATCGTGCAGCTGCTCGTCAAGGACGGGCGGATGAGCTACACAGACCTGGGCAAGGCCACGGGCCTGTCCACCTCGGCCGTGCACCAGCGGGTGCGCCGGCTGGAGCAGCGTGGCGTCATCCGTGGCTACGCCGCGGTCGTCGACCCGGAGGCCGTGGGGCTGCCCATGACCGCCTTCATCTCGGTGAAACCGTTCGACCCCAGCGCCCCCGACGACATCGCCGACCGGCTCGCCGGCGTCCCCGAGATCGAAGCCTGCCACAGCGTCGCGGGCGACGAGAACTACATCCTCAAGGTGCGTGTGGCCACCCCGCACGAGCTGGAGGAACTGCTGGCCCGGCTGCGGACCCTGGCCGGGGTGTCCACGCGTACGACGGTGGTGCTGTCGACGCCGTACGAGGCCCGGCCGCCGAAGATCTGAACCGGCCGCCCCGCGTGCGGCGGATCCGGTCGCGCGCGAGAGACTGTCGGTCATGAGTGAACGATCCGCCGCCGACCCCGAGACCGTCCTCCTGCGCCGCGGAGAGGTGCACAGCCCGGCCGACCCCTTCGCCACCGCGATGGTCGTGGAGCGCGGCCAGATCGCCTGGGTCGGCTCCGAGGGCGCCGCCGACGCCTTCGCGGACGGCGTCGACGAGGTGGTCGACCTGGACGGCGCCCTGGTCACCCCGGCGTTCACCGACGCCCATGTGCACACCACGGCCACCGGTCTGGCGCTGACCGGGCTGGACCTGTCCGACGCGCCCTCCCTGGAGGGAGCCCTGGCCCGGGTGCGGGACTTCGCCGCCGCCCGCCCGGACGACCGGGTCCTGCTCGGCCACGGCTGGGACACCGCCCGCTGGCCCGGCGGACGCCCTCCGACCCGCGCGGAACTCGACGCGGCCACCGGCGGCCGCCCGCTGTACCTGTCGCGTATCGACGTCCACTCGGCGGTCGTCACCAGTGCACTGCTCGACATGGTGCCCGGCGGGGTCTCCCGCGACGACGCCGCGCTCACCGGCGACGACCACCACGCCGTACGGGCCGCCGCGTTCGCCGCCGTCACCCCCGCCCAGCGCGCCGAGGCGCAGCGGGCCGCCCTCGCGCACGCCGCCTCTCTCGGCATCGGGTCCGTGCACGAGTGCGGCGGCCCGCAGATCTCCTCCGAGGACGACTTCACCGACCTGCTGCGGCTCGCCGCCGGACAAGCGGGCCCCCGGGTGATCGGCTACTGGGCCGAGCGAGGCGCCGAGGGCATCGACAGGGCACGGGAGCTGGGCGCGGCCGGCGCCGCGGGCGACCTCTTCGTCGACGGCGCCCTCGGCTCGCAGACCGCCTGCCTGCACCAGCCGTACGCCGACGCGGGCCACACCGGCACCGCCTACCTGGACGCGGCAGCCGTCGCCGAGCACGTCGTCGCCTGCACGGAGTCGGGCCTCCAGGCGGGCTTCCACGCCATCGGCGACGCCGCCGTCACCGCCGTGATCGAGGGGGCCCGGTCCGCCGCCGAGAAGGTGGGCCTCGCCCGCGTCCGCGCCGCCCGGCACCGCGTCGAGCACGCGGAGATGCTCACCCCCGAGGCGATCGCGGCCCTCGCCGAACTCGGCGTGACCGCCTCCGTGCAGCCCGCCTTCGACGCGCTGTGGGGCGGCGAGGACGGCATGTACGCCCGGCGCCTGGGCGCGGAGCGGGCCGGCACCCTGAACCCCTTCGCCGCCCTGCTGCGCGCCGGCGTGCCGCTCGCCTTCGGCTCCGACAGTCCGGTCACCCCCCTCGACCCATGGGGCACGGTCCGTGCGGCCGCCTTCCACCGCACACCCGGGCACCGGATCTCCGTCCGGGCCGCGTTCACCGCGCACACCCGTGGCGGCTGGCGGGCCGTCGGCCGGGACGACGCGGGTGTCCTGGTGCCCGGTGCGCCCGCCGACTATGCCGTCTGGCGTACCGACGCGCTCGTGGTCCAGGCCCCCGACGACCGGGTGGCACGCTGGTCGACCGACCCCCGCTCGGGCACCCCGGGCCTGCCCGACCTGACCCCCGGGAACGACCTGCCGGTCTGCCTGCGGACCGTCGTGGGCGGGCGGACGGTGTTCGTACGGCCGGGCGAGTGATCTACCGGGGTGGCGCGGTCGACGATCGGCCGCCGGATCGCGTCGCGCGACCTGCGTATCGTCTGTGCTGACCAGGCGATTGAGAGAGTCTGCGCAGGTCAGGCGGCTGTTGACAGCCGACGGCGGAAGGCCGGTAGGTTCGGCCGGGTCCACCACCGGACGCCCGACCGGGGAGCATTTCGCGCACGCGTCGCAGCGCCGCTGGGTCAGGGACGGTGTGCCGCACCGGGGCACCGTCGCTGGGAGCCAGGCTCAGCAGCCGCGCCGACGCGGGAACGCTTCCGACCGGTCGGGAGGGTGTGACCCGGGTGGGGCCCGGACGCTCAGTAGACAACGGCTTTCGGTCGGTCCGCAGCCAGCGGGTCCCAGGTCGGCCCGAAGGGCGCCGGGCCCCCATCCGCAGCGGGACGCGGAACGAAAAGCTGATTCTTACCCCGCTCTTGGGGAATCGACACCCCAGTAGGCACGAGTCTTCGCGTCGACGCAGGCCGCGGCCACTATGGTGGACCTTGCGTACGACATGTGAAGGGGCAGCAGTGAACGACGGCGACGGGACCCGCGCGGCACAGGACCGGGGGAGGAAGTTCGGTCCGCTCGGCACGGCCTTGGTGATCATCCCGACCTACAACGAGGCCGAGAACATCAAGTCCATCGTCGGTCGGGTGCGCAAGGCCGTCCCCGAGGCGCACGTCTTGGTGGCGGACGACAACAGCCCCGACGGCACGGGCAAGCTCGCCGACGAACTGGCCGCCCAGGACGACCACGTCCAGGTAATGCACCGCAAGGGCAAGGAAGGCCTCGGCGCCGCCTACCTCGCGGGCTTCCGATGGGGCCTGGACAACGGCTACGGCGTGCTGATCGAGATGGACGCCGACGGCTCCCACCAGCCGGAGGAGCTGCCCCGCCTGCTCACCGCCCTCAAGGGCGCCGACCTCGTGCTCGGCTCCCGGTGGGTGCCCGGCGGCCGGGTGGTGAACTGGCCGAAATCCCGCGAGTTCCTCTCGCGCGGCGGTTCCACCTACTCGCGGCTCATGCTCGACGTGCCGATCCGCGACGTGACCGGTGGCTTCCGTGCCTTCCGCCGCGAGACCCTCGAGGGCCTCGGGCTCGACGAGGTGGCCTCGCAGGGGTACTGCTTCCAGGTCGACCTGGCCAGGCGCGCGGTCAAGGCCGGCTATCACGTCGTCGAGGTGCCGATCACCTTCGTGGAGCGGGAGCTCGGCGACTCCAAGATGAGCCGCGACATCGTCGTGGAGGCGCTGTGGCGGGTCACGGCCTGGGGCGTGGGGGACCGGCTCGGCAAGATCACGGGCAAGCGCGGACAGGCTCGTTGACCGCCCCCTTATCCGGCGCTGAGCCGGGTCCGGGCACACTGGGAGCATGACGACTGGCGCTCCGGGCTCTCAGCAGCCCACCGTACGGCCCCGCCGCTCCCGCCTGCGGACGTTCCTGCCGCTCGGGATCGCCGCTTGGCTGGTGCTGGAGATCTGGCTGCTGACCGTGGTGGCGGGCGCGGTCGGCGGGTTCGCGGTGTTCCTGCTGCTGGTCGCGGGCTGCGTCGCCGGCTCCGTGGTCATCAAGCGTGCGGGCCGCCGCGCCTTCCAGAACCTCAACGAGGCGTTGCGACGGGGCGGCACGCCGGCCAAGGGCTCGGGCAACGGCCTGACGATGCTCGGCGGCCTGCTGCTGATCATCCCCGGCCTGATCTCGGACGTGGCGGGGTTGCTGCTCCTGGTACCGCCGGTCCAGAAGGCCCTGAGCCGCTATGCGGAGCGCACCTTCGACCGCAAGCTCCGCGAGGCCGCCCCCGGCGGTCTCGGCGACGCGTTCCAGCAGGCGCGGATGCACCGGCCCGACGGCAAGGTCGTGCAGGGCGAAGTGATCAGGCACGAGCCGGGGGACGCTCAGCAGGAGCAGCGGCCGCCCTTGACCCGCTGAGCACCTGCTCTCACGCGGACACAAAACCGCGGGCGCCGTACGTGACGTACGGCGCCCGCGGTTACTCGTGTGCGCTGAACCGGCCGGCCCCCGCAGGGACTATGCGCTCTTGCGGCTGTCGCGGGGATGAACGGCGATGTTCATCGCCCCCGAGCGCAGTACCGCAAGACGCTCCTCGAGGACCTCTTCGAGTTCCTCGCGGGTGCGTCGTTCCATCAGCATGTCCCAGTGCGTACGCGCGGGCTTGGCCTTCTTCTCCTCAGGACCCTCGCCGTCCACCAGGAGTGCAGGGGCTCCGCAGACCTTGCACTCCCACTCCGGCGGGATCTCCGCCTCCACCGAGAAGGGCATCTCGAAGCGGTGCCCCTTCTCGCATGCGTACTCCACGGCCTGGCGCGGCGCCAGGTCGATGCCGCGGTCAGTCTCGTAGCTGGTCACCACGAGGCGCGTACCGCGAAGAGCTCGCTCACTCATGAATCGTGCCTCCCGGGCTTGTCGCCCACAGGACAGGTGTCGCTGTCGTCGTCATCCGGTCAACGTCCGGTCGGCGGTAAAGATTCCCGTTCCGAGTCCCGTTCCGGGTCATGCGTCGCCGTCGTAGCCGCCCCTTGTTGTACCCACCAGCGCCCGGTTTGTCACATCTGCTAGCAGATGTCACCTAGCGTTTCGGCTTCTTTGACGCGCAGTAACGGTACGCCTGGCAGGCCAAACGCGTACACTACCGCCCTTTCGTGTTGAGTGCTAAATCTTCTCCGGAACCGGGTTTCCCGCCTCGCCGATCGCACGCCGCACCGGGACCCGCGCGAGCAGCACGAACCCGATGACGAAGAAGGCCACGAGCGACACGATCGCCGATCGGTAACTTCCGGTCAGCTGGTAGGTGACCCCGAAAAGCAGCGGGCCGAGCCAGCTCATCCCGCGGTCGCTCATCTCGTACGCCGAGAAGTACTCCGCCTCCTTGCCGGGCGGCACCAGGTGCGAGAACAGCGACCGGGAGAGCGCCTGACTGCCGCCGAGGACCAGTCCGATCCCGGCGGCGAGCGCGAAGAACCAGACCGGCGCTCCGGCGGGCAGGAAGTACCCGGCCCCCAGGGTGCCCGTCCAGGCGACCAGCGAACCGAGGATCGTCCGCCTCGCGCCGTACGTCCGCGCCAGCCGCCCCATCCCCAGCGCGCCCGCGACCGCCAGCACCTGCACCAGGAGCACGGCCCCGATGAGAGTCGACTGCCCCAGCCCCAGCTCCTGCGAGCCGTAGAGCGAGGCCTGAGAGATCACCGTCTGGATGCCGTCGTTGTAGACGAGGTAGGCCAGCAGGAAGGCGAGCGTCAGCGGGTGGCGGCGCATGTTCCGGACGGTGGCCGCGAGCTGCCGCAGTCCGGGCGCGGTGGCCTCCCGCGCCGGTCCCGTCCGGCGGTCGCGCAGCCGTCGCAGCGGCACCAGCGTGAAGGCGCCCCACCACAGACCGGCCGACGCCAGGCAGATCCGTACCGCCGCCGTCTCGGAGAGCCCGAAGGACTCGTGCCCGGAGTACAGCACCAGGTCGCCGATCAGTACCAGGGAGCCCGCCGCGTAACCGAGGGCCCAGCCGCGCGAGGAGACCGCGTCGCGTTCCCCGGGCGGGGCGATCTGCGGCAGGTAGGAGTTGTAGAGCATCATCGCCACGGACTGCGCCGCGTTCGCGACGATCAGCAGGACGCCGCCCAGCAGGTACCGGTCGCCGTCCAGGAAGAACATGCCGGTCGTCGCAGCCGCGCCCACGTAGGCGGCCGCCCCCAGCAGGGGCTTTTTGCGTCCCGTGCGGTCGGCCGCACCGCCCACCAGGGGCATCAGCGCGACCGCCAGGATCACCGACAGGGACACCGAGTACGCGAAGAAGGACCCGGCCCGGACCGGCACGCCCAGGGGATGGACGAAACCGTCCGCGTCCGCCGCCGACTCGGCGACCGACGTCAGGTAGGGGCCGAGGAACACGGTCAGCACGCTCGTCGAGTAGACGGAGCACGCCCAGTCGTAGAAGTACCAGCCGCGCTGCTCGCGCCGCCGCCCGGCGTCCTCGTCGGACCCCTGGGCCTGCACGGTGTCGGTGCCCACCCGTGCCCTCGCTTCCCCGCCGAAGTGCTGTGCGTAGGGCTCGGGGCCGGACCGGGAGGTCCCGGGCCGCTCAGACCCAGATGCCCCGGTCCTCCATGACCTTGCGCAACGTGTCGATGTGATCGGTCATGATGCCATCGACGCCTAGGTCGAGGAGCCGGTGCATCCGCTCGGGCTCGTTGATCGTCCACACGTGCACCTGCAGCCCGCGCGCGTGTGCGACCCGCAGGAAACGGTGGTCGACCACCGGGACACCCGACTGGGACTCGGGCACCTGGGCGGCGACCGCGGACCGGCGCACCGCCGCGGGCAGCCCCCACGAGCGCAGCCGCAGGTTCAGCACCCCGCGCGTACCGAACGACGTGGCCAGCCGTGGCCCGGCCAGCCGCTGGGCGCGCAGCACCCTCGCCTCGGAGAAGGAGCCGACGCAGACGCGGTCCCAGGCGCCTGTGCTCTCGATCAGCGCGAGCAGCGGCCGCAGGGCGGGCTCCGCCTTGCAGTCGACGTTCCAGCGGACGTCCGGGAAGGTCTCCAGCAGCTCCTCGAAGAGCGGCACCGGCTCACTGCCCGCCACGCGCGCGTGCCGGACGTCCTCCCAGGGCAGGTCGGCGATCCGGCCGGCGCCGTCCGTGACCCGGTCCAGGGTCGCGTCGTGGAAGGCGACCAGCTTCCCGTCCGCCGTGGCGTGCACGTCGGTCTCGATGTACCGGTAGCCGAGGTCGACCGCGCGGCGGAACTGCGCCACGGTGTTCTCCAGGCCGTCGGCGGCCCCTCCGCGGTGGGCGAAGGGAATCGGGCCGGGATGGTCCAGGTACGGGTGGCGGATGAGCGTCGTCACGTGCGCAGTATCACCCCCTCGGGTGACCCGGTGGCAACCACCGTGCTGCCGCCGGATGCCGACGGGACGGCGAACACCCGCAGGAAAAGCTGGGCCAGCGGGCCGATCGACAGCGCGTACAGGACGGTGCCCGCGCCGACGGTGCCGCCCAGCACGAACCCGGTCGCCACGACGGTGATCTCCACGGCCGTACGGATCAGCCGGATCGAGCGGCCCGTGCGCCGGTGCAGCCCGGTCATCAGACCGTCCCGCGGGCCGGGGCCGAAGTTCGCGGCGATGTAGAGGCCGGTCGCCGCGCCGTTGAGCACGATGCCGGCCACCAGGAGCGGAATCCTCGCGGCCAGGGCGTGGGCGTCGGGCAGTACGGAGAGGGACGCGTCCATGGCGGCGCCGATCACCAGGACGTTGGAGACCGTGCCGAGGCCGGGCCGCTGGCGCAGCGGGATCCACAGCAGCAGCACCGCCGCGCCCACGATCGTCAGTACGACGCCCATGCTCAGGCCGGTCAGTTCCGCGAGGCCCTGGTGCAGGACGTTCCACGGCTCGAGTCCGAGACCGGCCTTCACGAGCAGCGCGGAACTCCCGCCGTACAGCGCGAGCCCCGCGTACAGCTGGATCAGGCGCCTGCTTGTGTGCGGCTGGGCCGGCGACCGGGTTGACAGGCTCAAGGACGCCTTCGCGGACGACTTCGTGGACACAGGGTCCCCCCGACTGGTGGTAGTGGACTGGTGCGTGTCACTCTGTGGCTTGCGAGGAGAAGCCATCCATGGCCAATCCGGGGAAGGTGGACTGATCTACATGGCCCAGTGGACCTCAGCGGTGGGTGCCGCGCAGCTCGCCCGGCTGCTCAACTCCCAGCAGGACCGCCCGGCCGGCCCCGGCACGCGCCGCCCGCCGGCCTACCGCGCGCTGGCCGACGGCATCCGGTTGCTGGTCCTGGAGGGCAGGGTGCCGGTGGCCGCCCGGCTGCCCGCCGAGCGCGAACTGGCGCTCGCCCTCTCCGTCAGCCGCACCACCGTCGCCGCCGCCTACGAGGCACTGCGTACCGAGGGGTTCCTCGAGTCGCGGCGTGGCGCGGGCAGCTGGACGGCGGTCCCGGCGGGCAACCCCCTTCCGGCCCGGGGGCTGGAGCCGCTGCCGCCCGAGTCGCTGGGTTCGATCATCGACCTGGGCTGCGCGGCACTGCCCGCCCCCGAACCGTGGCTCACCCGGGCGGTGCAGGGAGCCCTGGAGGAGCTGCCGCCGTACGCGCACACGCACGGCGACTATCCGGCGGGCCTAGCGGCGCTGCGCTCGATGATCGCCGAGCGGTACACTTCGCGCGGGATCCCGACCATGCCCGAGCAGATCATGGTGACGACCGGTGCGATGGGCGCCATTGACGCGATCTGCCACCTTTTCGCGGGCCGCGGTGAGCGCATCGCCGTCGAGTCGCCGTCGTACGCGAACATCCTGCAGTTGATGCGGGAGGCGGGTGCCCGGCTCGTGCCGGTCGCGATGGGCGAGGGGCTCAGCGGGTGGGACATGGACCGCTGGCGCCAGGTGCTGCGGGACGCAGCGCCCCGGCTCGCGTACGTCGTCGCCGACTTCCACAACCCCACCGGCGCGCTCGCCGACGAGGACCAGCGGCGCCGACTGGTGGACGCGGCCCGTTCGGCCGGCACCGTGCTCGTCGCCGACGAGACGATGAGCGCTCTGTGGCTGGACGACGTCGAGATGCCGCGCCCGGTGTGCGGCTTCGACCCGGCGGGCTCCACGGTGATCACCGTCGGCTCGGCCAGCAAGGCCTTCTGGGCCGGCATGCGCATCGGCTGGGTACGGGCGGCCCCGGACGTGATCCGCAGCCTGGTCGCGGCGCGCGCCTACGCCGACCTGGGCACCCCCGTCCTGGAGCAACTCGCCGTCAACTGGCTGTTCAGCACCGGTGGTTGGGAACAGGCGGTGGACCTGCGCCGTGCCCAGGCGCGCGAGAACCGCGACGCCCTGGTCACCGCGATCCGCCGTGAGCTGCCCACCTGGGAGTTCCAGGTGCCCAAGGGCGGCCTGACGCTGTGGGTGCGTGCCGGTGGTCTGTCGGGCTCGCGACTCGCGGTGGCCGGGGAGCGGGTCGGTGTACGGGTCCCCTCGGGTCCGCGCTTCGGGGTCGACGGCGCCTTCGAAGGGTATGTGCGGCTCCCGTTCACGGTCGGGGGGGCGGTGGCGGAGGAGGCGGCGGCCCGGTTGGCCGCCGCAGCGCACCTGGTGGAGACCGGCGCGAGCAACGGATCGGAGTCGCCGCGCACCTTCGTGGCGTAGGAAGGCGGCGCGAGGGCGCTCACGGCCCCTCGGCGACCATTGCCTTCGTGAGCACGGGCTCCGTCTCCACCGGCACCGTCTCGCCGTCCGCCGGTGTCGTCCGCGGCGGCAGCAACGCCGTCACTGCCTGCCGGTCGGCGTCGCTGGTGGCGTCGTCGTAGGGATCGGGCGTCGCCGGCACCTGCAGTCGGTGCACCGGGCCGTGGCCCAGGCGCGCGTACCCCCGCCCTGGGGGCACCTGCGCGGGCGGAGTCGTGTGCGGCGGCACACCCAGGACGTCGACCAGCTGCTCCGCCGTCGCGGGCCCGAGCACGACACGCGCGCGTGTGTGCTGCCGTACGCCCTCGCTCAAGGAGTCCGCACCGTCGAACTGCTCGGCCACGACCACGGTCACATGGGCTGCCCGGCCGTGCCGCAGCGGCACCTGGAGCAGTGTCTGCGGATCCTTGTGCCCGTCCGCCGCCGGATGGGCGAAGGCGCTCGGCCGGTCCAGCAAGATCCACAGCGGCCGCCTGGTGTCGTCCGGCGGCGGATGTCCCGCCGCCCGCGCGCGGTTGACGGCGACGAGCCGCCGCTCCGTCTCGTGCGCGGCCCACTCCAGGCTGGCCAGCGCCCCGGTCGGCCCGCACTCCACCGCGAGCACCCCGTCGCGTCCGGTCAGACAGGCGTACTCGCCGGTGCCGCCCCCGTCGACGATGAGCACGTCACCGTACTGGAGGGCCTGGAGGGCGATGGACCGGAGCAGGGTCGAGGTGCCGCTGCCGGGCCGGCCCATGGCCAGCAGGTGCGGCTCGGTCGAGCGCAGGCCGGTGCGCCACACGACGGGAGGGACGTCGAGTTGTTCCTCGCCGTAGGAGAGGGGCAGCGTGCGCTGTACCTCCGCCGGGTCGGTGAAGCCGAGGACCGTCTCGCCGGGCGCGGTGACGAACCGCTGGGCGCGGATGTCGGCGGGCAGGGGGGCCAGGGCGGTGACGGTCAGCTCGTTGCCCTCCTCGTCCCATGTGAAGTGGTACTCGCGGCCCCGCCCCGCCTTCGCGGCGAGCAGCGCCTCGATCCGTGCACGGGCCTCGGGTTCACCGTCCGGGAAGTACGCCGGGTACCGGATCACCAGGTGCCCGACGCGCCCCGCATCGTCGAACTCGTGAAAGATGAAGGCCTGTTCCCAGTCCCCGCCGTGCGCGTACAGCGGAGCCGGGTCCTCGGCGGCCGAGAAGTACGGCACCAAGGCCTCGTACAGCGACCGCAGCCGCTGCGTCCGGGACTCGTCGGGCCCTTCGGACTCCTGCTGAGCCCGGTCCCGGCCGTGCCAGGCCGCCGCCGCCATCAGTGTGCCGGTGGCGAGCAGCGGTCCGTAGGGCACCAGGGTCACGACCATGACCGCCGAGGCCGCCAGGAACAGCAGCGGCCCGCGCCGGTCCTTGGGTGTCTCCGCCCACCTGCGCCGGCCGGCCGAGGCCAGCCGGCGCAGCCCGCGGGTGATGGTGATCAGCGGGTGGAGGACGTCGGTGGCGCCGTCGGCCGCCGTCCGGGCCAGCTCCCGGCTCCTGGCGATCTGCGCGCTGCCGGTGCTCAGAATGCGGGGGAGGGGGCGCCGGGCCACTGCGGTCTCCTGGGGATGCGTGCGGACGGGACGGTCGGCGTCAGGCGGTCAGAATTTGATGCCGCCCAGGAGGCTCGCCAGGCTCTCGCCCCCGGCCTTGATGCTCGGGGCGATGGCCGTGCTCGACAGATAGAAGCCGAACAGTGCCGAGACGCAGGCGTGCGAGCCCTTGAGTCCGTCCTTGCGGAAGAAGAGGAAGACGACGATGCCGAGCAGGACGACGCCTGAGATGGAGAGGATCATTTGGTCTCCTGGTGTCGAGGGGGACAGTCACCCTGAGTCCTTCCAGGATCACAGCATGTATCCATACGATAAAAGGTGCAACTGGGTGAATTACGGTTGTTTTCGCCCGGCTGGTCGAGCGGTGTGCGCCGGGTTGGACGGGGCTCTGTGCCTCCTGGGGCCACCGGTGCCCTCGAGGTGATCTTTACCTCGGGCAGATCGGGTCATGTACCCCCGGAGCCAGTACGCTGGCGATTCACTCGTACGGCGGTGGTTCGCACGCTGCCGTACGCTCCCTCAGTCCCCGAACGATGCGGAAGTCGCAAGGAGAGGCGGTCCGGCCGATGAGTGAAGCCCCCGACCCCGAGGTCGTGGAGCTGGCGACCAAGATCTTCGACCTGGCCCGGCAGGGGCGGACCGAGGCGCTCGCGGAGTACGTCGACGCGGGAGTTCCGGCCAATCTCACCAACGACCGGGGCGACTCGCTCACCATGCTCGCCGCCTACCACGGCCACGCCGACACGGTCCGCGCGCTGCTCGCCCGCGGCGCGGCGGCCGACCAGGTCAACGACCGGGGCCAGACCCCGCTCGCCGGGGCCGTCTTCAAGGGCGAGAGGGAAGTGATCAAAGTTCTTCTGGAAGGCGGCGCCGACCCCGGAGCGGGGACTCCGTCGGCCGTCGACACCGCCCGTATGTTCGGCAAGAGGGAACTTCTGGAATTGTTCGGCGCGCACTGATCCGAACATTCTGACCAGGCACGACACGGAAAACGGGGGAGGCGGTAAAGGGCCGCCGGAAATACGGTCGCGGCAGCGGAAACCGCGGGTCATCATGACGTCGTGATTCACGGACGCGATGGCTGGGCAGGTGTTGCCGCACCACGCGGGCCGTGATGCGGTCCGCATGGGCCACAGACGAGAGGCAGAGAGAGATGGTCTACAGCAAGCAAGAGACGGCGGGCGCCCCGACGTTGTGTCACGCGGCCAGGTAATGCGTGTTCCCCGGTTGCGTCGACGCTTGATGTGAGGCTGTTTCCCATGTTCGATCCGGTCATAGCGCCCAGCGGTACGCTGCTCGGCCTGCTCCAGCGGGGCCGCGGCGACGGCACGCTGCACGCGCTCACCGCCCCGCGCGCCGAGGCGCTCGCGGCCCTGGACCACTGTGTGCTGCGCGATCCCCGCCACGACTGGCAGGTGGAGAACCGCTCCCTCTACTACGCCCGCCTGTACCTCGACCTGAACGGCGAACTCGACGCCATCGAGGCCCACCTCTTCGACCCCGAGGACGCCCTCGACACCGACGAGTCCCGCACCGGCCTGGCGCTCGCCGTCCTCGGTCACCTCGCCTCGTACGGCAGGCTGGACGCACTCGAAATGCTGCGCAGGTACGCCGCACGCGGCGCCAACTGGGCCTGGGCCCTCGACGAACTCGCGCTCCGCGACGACGACGCGGCCCTGCGCGCCCTCGCCGCACCCGTCCTGGCACGGTTCGCCACCGACCCCGAGGGCGAGGCCGAACTGGCCGCCGCCGTGCGCGACGCCTTCGAGCCCCGGCCATGGCGGCTGTGGGCGGAGGACCCGCGCGAGTCGATCGCCACACGCGTGCGTGCCGCCCAGGAGGCCGGCTGCTTCGACCGCTGGCAGCGGCAGTTGCGGCCCAGCGGGCCCCGCCCGGACTGGAGCGTCCGGGCCGTCTTCGAGTGGGCCCAGCAGGGGGTGGAGCGCGGTGCCGCCCTCCACGTCCCCGCCGCCCGCTGTCTGGTCGCCGTCGCCGGCCCCGAGGACCGGCCGGAGATCGTCCAGGCGGCCAGGGAGGGAACCGAGGGAGCCCGGTGCACCGCCCTGCGCTTCCTCGCCGACAGCAACGACCCCGCCGCCCTCGGCCTCGTCGAGGCCGCGGTCGCCGACGGTACGGTGCCCGTCGTGGAGGCGGCCGTGGACGCCTTCGAGCGGATGCGCAGCGTCGCCGCCGTCGACCGCGCACGCGGGTGGGCCCACCGCCCCGACGCCCTCGGTGCCGCCGCCGCACGCATGCTCGCCTGCCGGGGCGGCGCCCGGGACAGTGACCTGGTGCTGGGTGCCCTCCGTGAGGCGGTACGGGGCGAGGGCCCCGACGCGCCGACCCTGTGGACCCTCGTCGACGGCGCCGGACGGCTCGGCATCGCCTGCGCCGCACCCGTCCTGCGCCATGTCTACCGAGAGACGGCCTCCTCCCATCTCCGCGGCCGCGCCGCCCGCGCGCTGGCCGCCACCGATCCCTCCTTCCCCGCCGGATTCGCCGTCGAATGCCTGTGGGACTGCGAGGAGACCACCCGCGAACTCGCCGCCCGGCACGCCGAGACCGGCGACGCCCGTGTGGTGGAGCAGCTGCGCCGGCTCGCCGCCGACCCCGCCGAGGAGGCCGAGGTCCAGACCGCCGTGCGCAGCCGGATCGCCCCCGAGGGGCCCGCCGTGTGAACACCGGATGACCCGCGGGTCAGGAGGGCGTGGACACCGTCCGACCTGCTCGGGTGTGCAGCGCAACGCTCACAGGACGTTCCTCGGCCGGAAAGATCCACGTTGACGCGGCCACGTCCGGCGCGGCGACAACACCGGTATGCGTGTCGTCATCGTGACCGAATCCTTTCCCCCCGATGTGAACGGCGTGGCCCACTGCGCGCTCCAGACCGCCCGGCACCTCGTAGATCGCGGTCACCTTCCGCTCGTCGTCGCACCGGCCCCCGCGCCCGGTGTCAAGGCCGACGCCCTCGCGGCGCCGTGCCCCGTCGTCCACGTCCCCTCCCTCCCGCTCCCCGGCTACCCCCAGGTCCGCGTCGCCCTCCCCAGCCGACGCCTCGCCGCGGCCGTCACCGAGCACCGCGCCGACCTGGTCCACCTCGCCAGCCCCTTCGTCCTCGGCGTCCGCGGCATGGCCGCCGCCGCCCGGCTGGGCGTCCCGGCCGTCGCCGTCTACCAGACCGACCTGGCCGGCTACGCCCGCACCTACATGGGCGCGGGCGAGGCGGCCGCCTGGCGGCGGATCCGCTCGGTCCACTCCGCCGCCGACCGCACCCTCGCCCCCTCCAGCGCCGCCCTGCGCGACCTGGAGGCGCACGGCGTGCCCCGGGTACGGCTCTGGCCGCGGGGCGTGGACACCGTCCGTTTCCGGCCAGATCTGCGCGACGAGGCGCTGCGCCGGGAACTCGCCCCGAACGGCGAGCTGATCGTCGGCTACGTCGGACGGCTCGCCCCCGAGAAGCAGGTCGAACTCCTGGCCGGCGTCTCGGGCCTGGAGGGCGTACGGGTCGTCGTCGTGGGCGACGGGCCCAGCCAGGCGCAGCTGACCGAGGCCCTGCCGGGCGCCGTCTTCCTGGGCCGCCGCACCGGTGACGAACTCGCCCGGATCTTCGCCTCACTGGACGTCTTCGCGCACACCGGCCCCTTCGAGACGTTCTGCCAGACCGTCCAGGAGGCCATGGCCAGCGGTGTGCCGGTCGTGGCGCCCGCCGCGGGCGGCCCGCTCGACCTGGTCGCCCACGGCAGCACCGGGCTGCTGGTACCGCCGCGCGACGCCGACGCCGTACGGGAGGCGGTGGCCGCCCTGGCCGCCGACCCCGCCCTGCGGACCGCGTACGGCACCGCGGGGCGGGCCACGGTCGAGGGACGTACCTGGGCGGCGGTCGGCGACCAGCTGATCGCGCACTACGAGGACGTCCTCGCCGCGCGGCGGACGGCGGTGGCGGCATGAGCACCGGCACCGAGCCCCTGCGGATCGTGCGGCTCGCCAACTTCGTCGCCCCCGCCTCGGGCGGACTGCGCACCGTCCTGCGCGAACTCGGCAGGGGATACCGGGCGGCGGGCCACGAACCCGTCCTCGTCGTCCCCGGCGAGCGCCACACCGACCGGGAGACCGAGCAGGGCCGCGTGATCACCCTGCCCGGGCCGTTGCTGCCCGGCACCGGCGGCTACCGCGTGCTCACCGACAAGCGGCGCGTCGCCGCCCTCCTGGAGCATCTCGCCCCGGACCGCCTGGAGGTGTCCGACCGCACGACGCTGCGGTGGACCGGCAAGTGGGCCCGGCGGGCCCGGGTCCCCGCCGTCATGGTGTCCCACGAGACCGCCGACGGCGTGCTGCGCACCTGGGGCGTGCCCGAGGACCTCTCCCGGCGGGCCGCCGACGCCCTCAACATCCGTACGGCGCACGTGTACTCGCGGGTCGTGTGCACCACCGAGTTCGCCGAGCGGGAATTCGTCCGGATCGGGGCCCGCAACGTCGTGCGGGCTCCGCTGGGCGTGGACCTGATGGAACGCCACCCCTCCCTGCACGACCCGGGGCTGCGTGCCCGGCACGCGCGCGCCGGCGAGGCGCTGCTGGTGATGTGCTCCCGGCTGTCGGTCGAGAAACGGCCCGGCACGGCGCTCGACGCGCTGGACGCGCTGCGCCGACGAGGACGGCGGGCGGTGCTCGTGGTGGCCGGTGACGGGCCGCTGCGGGGGCGTCTGGAGCAGCGGGCGCGGGAGCGCGGGCTGCCGGTGGCCTTCCTGGGGCACGTGTCGGACCGGGCTCTGCTGGGGGCGCTGCAGGCCTCCGCGGACGTGTGCCTGGCACCCGGGCCCGCCGAGACCTTCGGGCTCGCCGCCCTGGAGGCCATGGCGTGCGGCACGCCCGTGGTGGTCAGCGCGTCGTCCGCGCTGCCGGAGGTCATAGGCTCCGCGGGGGCCGCGGCGGCCGACCGCGGGGAGGCCTTCGCGGACGCCGTGGAACTGCTCCTGGAGCACTCGGCGCCGCAGCGGCGCGAGGCGGCACGCGCGCGTGCGGAGTGCTTCGGATGGGGCGCGGCCGTCGAGGCGTTCCTGGCGGCTCACGACGCGACGGTGCTGTCCCGCCCCGCCGCCTCCCGCCCTGGCGTCGTGGAGGGCGTCGCATGAGACCCCTCCGCTTCGTGGCCCTCGGGGACTCGCTCACCGAAGGCGTGGGCGACCCCGCCGGCGACGAGTGGCGCGGCTGGGCCGCGCTGCTGGCCGGCGGACTCGCCGAGGGACCGGTTAAGTTCACCAACCTCGCGGTCAGCGGAGCGCAGACGAGGGGCGTGCTGGAGCGGCAGACTCCGGCCGGGCTGGCACTGCGCCCCGATCTGGTGTCCGTCGTCATCGGCGTCAACGACACCCTGCGCTGCACGTTCGACATCCACGCGATGGCCGCCCGGCTGGACGAGGTCTACGCGGCCTTCACCGGCCAGGGCGCGACCGTACTCACGGCCTGCCTGCCGGACCCCGGCGCGATGCTGGGGCTGCCCGGCGCGCTGGCCCGCCCACTGGCCCGGCGGCAACGGGCCGTCAACGCGGTGGTGCACGCGCTCTCCGACCGGTACGGGGCCGTCCATCTGCACGCCTCGGAGGGCGCCTGGCTCTCCGACCGCGCGCTGTGGAGCGCGGACCGGCTGCACCCGGGCGAGCGCGGGCACCGGCAGCTCGCCGTGCGTTTCCACGCGCTCCTCGTGGAGTCGGGCCTGGCGAGCGGACCCGCACCGTCCGCCGAGCCGGAGTTCGCCGCGCCCACCCGGTCGGCGAGCCTGTGGTGGCTGGCCACCGCCGGAACGGGCTGGGTGGCCCGCCGCTGCACCGACCTGCTGCCCCAGTTGCTACGGCTGGCCGCCGACGAGCTGCAGCACCGGGCCCGCGGCACCAGCGCCCGCCTCGACCTGCGCGCCGCCCACGCGGTGTCCGCGGCGCTCGCCGCCCTGTCGGTGGTGGAGCGGCCGGACGCCGCGTGACGGCTCGGCGGCGGGCGCCGCGGACGGCTCGGCGGCGGGCGCCGCGGACGGCTCGGCGGCGGGCGCCGCGTACGGCTCAGCGGCGGCGTACGGCCACGAAGCGGACCGGGGTGCCCGGCAGGGCCTGCGCGGCCGCCGGCAGGTCGGCCGTCCGGACCACCGCGATCACCGGGTAGCCCCCGGTGGTCGGGTGGTCGGCCAGGAACACCACCGGCCGGCCGTCGGGCGGGACCTGGACCGCGCCCAGGACCATGCCCTCGCTGGGCAGTTCGCCGGGACGGGCCCGCTCCAGCGCGGGTCCCTCCGTGCGCAGCCCGATGCGGTTGCTCGCCGACGACACCCGGAACGTGCGGTCGGTGAGGTCGCGGACGGCTCCCGGCGTGAACCAGTCGTCGCGCGGACCGAGCGTGACCCGCAGGACGAGTTCGGCGGGCGGGGACGGCTGCGGGGCGACGTCCACGCGCGCGTGCGCGGGAGAAGGGTTTCCCAGCGGCAGCACCGCCCCGTCCGCGAGCGGCGCGGGGCCGAGACCGGACAGCAGGTCCGTGGAACGGCTGCCGAGCACCGGCTCGACGGCGATGCCGCCGCACACGCCCACGTAGCCGCGCACTCCCCGTTCGGCCGCCCCCACCTCCAGCACCTCCCCGGCGGGCACCACGACCGGAGCACCCCAGGCGACCGGACGTCCGCCCACCCGCACGGAGCACGGCGCACCCGCGACCGCCACCGTGACCGTCGAACGCGGGCGCAGGGCACAGCCGGTGAGCGTCGTCTCCAGCACGGCGGCGTCGGGAGCGTTGCCCACCAGCCGGTTGGCGAGCGCCGCCGCGGGCGGGTCGAGCGCCCCGGAGCGGGGCACACCGAGGTGGGCGTACCCGGGCCGCCCCCGGTCCTGCACCGTGGTCAGGGCTCCGGCCCGTACGACGACGAGCGCCCGGTCGGTCATACGTCCCCCACCGGTACGAAGCGGACGCGCGCGCCCGGTGACAGCAGCGCGGCCGGCACGCGCGCGTGGTCCCACAGCACCGCGTCCGTCGTGCCGATCAGCTGCCAGCCGCCCGGCGACGACCGCGGGTACACGCCCGTGTAGGGGCCCGCCAGCGCCACGGCACCGGCCGGGACGGACGTGCGGGGGGTCGCCCGGCGCGGCACCTCGTGGTGCGGCGGCAGCCCGGTGAGATAGCCGAAGCCGGGAGCGAATCCGCAGAAGGCGACGGTGAACTCGGTGGCCGCGTGGATGCGCGCCACCTCGTGCTCGGGAACCCTCCAGTGGGCGGCGACATCGGCGAGGTCCGGTCCGTCGTAGCGGACCGGGAGCTCGACGACGTCACGCGCGCGTGGGGGAGCGGACGGCACCTCCGCGGCAGTCAGCTCGGCGGCCAGGCGTTCCAGGTCGTCGAGGCCGTCGAGGAGCACTGTGCGGGCGGCCGGCACGATCTCACGGACGGACAGCAGACCCTCCGCCCGGCGCCGCAGCAGCTCCGCGTGCAGTGCCTGGGCCTCCTCGCCCGAGGCGAGTTCGACCAGCAGCCCCCGGTCGCCGACCGGCAGAGTCCTCATGCGAAGGCCTCCACGGTCACGCCGGACGCCACCAGCCGCTCGCGCACCCGGCGGGCCAGTTCGACCGCGCCGGGCGTGTCCCCGTGCAGGCACAGGGAGCGGGCACGGACCTCGATGCGCGCGCCGGAATGCGCGGTGACCGTGCCGGAGCGCGCCAGTTCCACCGAGCGCTCCACGACCGCTTCGGGGTCGCTGACCACCGCACCGTCCCCGCCGCGTGGCACGAGCGTGCCCTCGTCGGTGTACGCGCGGTCCCCGAACGCCTCCGTGACGGCGGGCAGACCCGCCTTGGCCACCAGGTCCAGCAGCCGGGATCCGGGCAGGCCCAGCACGGGGAGGGTGGCGTCCGCGAGGAGCACCCCGTCGACGACGGCAGCGGCCTGCTCCTCGTCGTGCACCACGCGGTTGTAGAGGGCGCCGTGCGGCTTCACGTACGCCACGCGCGCACCCGCCGCGCGCGCGAAGACCTCCAGAGCGCCGATCTGGTACGCGACCTCGGCCGCGAGCTCCGCGGGCGGCACGTCCATCGCGCGCCGCCCGAAGCCCGCCAGGTCCCGGTAGGAGACCTGCGCGCCGATCGTCACGCCGCGCTCGGCCGCCAGCTCGCACACCCGGCGCATGGTGGCCGCGTCCCCGGCATGGAAGCCGCAGGCCACGTTGGCGCTGGTGACGACGGACAGCAGGCGTTCGTCATCGGTCAGCCGCCAGCGGCCGAAGCCCTCGCCGAGGTCGGCGTTCAGATCGATCACGGTCATGGCTCTTCTACCGTGCCCTTCGTGTCGTTGCGGTCGGAGGAGGCGGTGCGGTCGGACCAGGCTGTGCGCTCGGACCAGGCGGCGCGGTCAGAACAGGCGGTGCGGTCAGAACAGGCGGTACTGCTCGTCGCGGGCGTCGGTGAGGAACATCTGGCCCGGCGCGTGGGTGATGGCGAACGGCGGGCGGGAGGCCATCACCGCGGCCTGCGGGGTGACTCCGCAGGCCCAGAACACCGGGATGTCGTCCGGCTCGGCGGTCACCGGATCGCCGAAGTCCGGCCGGCCGAGGTCGTCGATGCCGAGTGCCGACGGATCGCCGCAGTGCACGGGGCTGCCGTGCACGGCCGGGAGCCGGCTGCTCTCCCGGATGGCGGCCGTCAGATGCTCCGGTGGAACCGGGCGCATGGACACCACCATCGGGCCGCGCAGCCGCCCGGCCGGGCGGCACTGGCGGCCGGTGACGTACATCGGAACGTTGCGGCCCTGCTCGAGATGGCGGATGGGCACACCGGCCTCGGCCAGCGCCCGTTCGAAGGTGAAGCTGCACCCGATCAGGAAGGAGACCAGGTCGCTGCGCCAGTGGGCGAGCACGTCGGCCGGCTCGTCCACCAGCTGGCCGTCCCGCCACACCCGGTAGCGCGGCAGGTCGGTGCGCAGGTCCGCGTCCTCGCCGAGGACGGTGGTGAACGAACCGGCGTCCGTCACGTCGAGCACCGGACAGGGCTTGGGGTTGCGCTGGCAGAACAGCAGCATGTCGTAGGCCCAGTCGGCGGGCACCGAGATCAGGTTGGCCTGGGTGTGACCCGCGGCGACCCCGGCTGTCGGGCCCGCGAGGCCCTCACGGAAGCGGGCCCGCGCCGCCTTCGGGCTCCACGCGTGCGCGTGCTCCTCGGCGAGGACCAGGGGGCGGTCCTCGGTGCGGTCCGGTGCGGTCACTGCAGCTCCGTTCCTCGCGTCTCCGGCAGCCCGAGCAGGGCCAGCGCCGCGATGCCGTACCCGATCGCCCCGAAGACCAGCGCGCCGCCCACACCCCAGCTGTCGGCGAGGAAGCCCACCAGGGTCGGGAAGATCGCGCCCACCGCGCGGCCGGTGTTGTACGTGAAGCCCTGCCCGGTGCCGCGCACCGCCGTCGGGTACAGCTCGCTCAGGTAGGAGCCGAAGCCGCTGAAGATGGCCGACATGCAGAAGCCGAGCGGGAAACCGAGCACCAGCAGCAGGGTGTTGGCGCCGCTGGGGATGTTCGCGTAGGCCAGGATGCAGACGGCCGACAGCAGCGCGAAGAGCCAGATGTTGCGCCGCCGGCCCAGCCGGTCGGTGAGGTAACCGCCGGTCAGGTAGCCGAGGAAGGCGCCGGAGATCAGGAACGTCAGATAGCCGCCGGTGCCGACGACCGACAGGCCGCGCTCGCTCTTCAGGTACGTAGGCACCCAGGTCGCCAGCGTGTAGTAGCCGCCCTGCACGCCCGTGGACAGCAGACCCGCGAAGACGGTCGTGCGCAGCAGCCCGGGCGCCCCGTCCCTGCCCGGCCGGAAGATGGCCGCGAACGACCCGCGCTGCGGGCTCTGTTCACGGGCCGCGGTCGCCTCGGGGGCGTCGTGCACCCGGCGGCGCAGCCACACCACCAGCAGGGCGGGCAGCGCGCCGGTCCAGAACATCACGCGCCAGGCCAGGTCGTCACCGGCGTAGGAGAAGACCAGTGTGTAGACGATCGCGGCCAGCGCCCAGCCGACGGCCCATGAACTCTGGATCGCGCCGAGGGTACGTCCCCGGTTTCTGGCGCTCGCGTACTCGGCGACCAGGATCGCTCCGACCGCCCACTCGCCTCCGAATCCGAGGCCCTGCAGGGCCCGGAAGACCAGCAGCGTCTCGTAGGTGGGCGCGAAGCCGCAGGCCACGGTGAACACGGCGTACGTGATCACCGTGATCATCAGGGCCCTGACCCGGCCGACCCGGTCCGCCACGACGCCCGCCACGGCACCGCCGATCGCGGAGACCACCAGCGTGACGGTGGTGAACAGGCCCGTCTGACCGCTGTCGAGACCGAAGTACGCCGCCAGCGCCACCATGCTCAGGGGCAGCGTGAAGTAGTCGTAGGAATCCAGGGCATATCCACCGAAAGCACCGGCGAAGGCGCGGCGGCCGCGCGGACCGAGGGCGTGCAGCCAGCCCAACGGGCCGTCTTCGGCGCTGCGTCCGCCTTGCGCCGGCTGCACGCCGGGAGTCACGGACTGTGGTGGAGGGGGCGTGCTCATGGGCACCTCGCTGAGGGAGGACGGAGGGTGCTGAGAAGCGAACCGGTGCCGAGTACCGTAGAGGATCGTTCAACGATCCTTCAATACCCATGTTGTCTCGTTCTTCTGTCTGGGGTTGAATTCCAGGCATGGCAGAGCAGCTGACAGGACTGGCCGACGACCGCGCGCTCCTGGGGCGCACCAGTACCGCCGAGCGGGTCTCGGACATCCTCAGGAGCCGTATCGCCGAGGGCTACTTCCCGCCCGGCACCCGGCTGTCGGAGGACAGCATCGGCGGGGCGCTCGGCGTCTCCCGCAACACGCTGCGCGAGGCGTTCCGGCTGCTCACCCACGAACGGCTCCTCGTCCACGAGCTGAACCGGGGCGTGTTCGTCCGGGTCCTGGCCGTCGAGGACGTCGAGGACATCTACCGCACCCGCGCCCTCGTCGAGTGCGCCATCGTACGCAGCCTAGGTGAACCGCCGTACGGCCTCGGTGGTCTGGCCGAGGCCGTCGCGGAGGGGCAGCGAAGCGCGCGTGAAAACGACTGGCAGGGCGTCGCCACCGCCAACATCCACTTCCACCGCGAACTGGTGGCCCTCGCCGGGAGCCACCGCACCGACGAGCTGATGCGCAGTGTCTTCGCCGAACTGCGCCTGGCCTTCCACGTCGTGGACGACCCGCGTGCCCTGCACGAGCCGTACCTGGGGCGCAACCAGCAGATGCTCGAGGCGCTGCGGGCGGGGGACAAGCGGGAGGCGGAGCAACTGCTCGCGGTCTACCTCGACGACGCGCTCGAACGGGTCGTCGAGGTCTATCGCCGGCGGGTCGGGGAGGACGGCTAGCCGTATCGGTGGTGCCAAGGGCTCCGGTGGCCGGGGGAGTCGGTGGTGCCAAGGGTCCGGTGACCGGGGGAGGGCATCTGCGTCGTTTGGGTCGTTGTCAGACCGAGGACCTAGTCTGTGCACCGTGACTTCGCCTGCATCGACGGACAGCGTTCCGCCCCAGCTCAGCGCGGGGCCGCGCCCGGCGCCGGGCCCGGCCGCCGACGAGGGGCTGGCCCGGCGGCTGCGCGCGCTCGCCTGCACCGCGCCGCTGCACGACCTCGACGCGCGCAAGGCCAATCTGGCGGGCGAGTACTCGGTGTACGGCATGGCGGAAGTGGCCCTCGCGGCCATCGACCTCGTCACGCTGAACATGGACTTCGACACCGGCGCCGACCACGAGCAGATAGTGGCCCGGCTCATCCCGCGCATCGCCGCCCAAGCCCCGCAGCGGCCCGTCGCCGAGCACGAGCGGGTGGCCCGCTGGGTCATGGAGAACCTGATCAACGTCGGCAGCGTCGACCGCGGCTTCCGCGCGGTGTACGGCACGTTCGCGCCGGACGGCACCTACGTGCGTCGTGACTACGACTTCAAGCTGATCGAGGAGGTCCCCGGCCCCGGCGGCACCGTCTACCTCCGTACGACCGACGAGGCCGTCAACGTCCTCGTCGGCGCCCTCGACACCGATGTCACCAGCGCCCAGATCGCCGCCGAGGTCAAGCTCGAGGTGCTCATCAACCGCGGCCGCCTCGCCGACGCCCAGCTCGCCGCCGAGCAGGCCCGGTACCGCACCGTGCAGTACTCGGAGACCCTGCGCCGCGCCCTGGAGGCGACCCGGCGCAACGTCCGCGCGGTGGACTGGCTGAGCGCCGTGCCCGACATGATCGCCGAGGCCCTTGACCACGTGGCCGACCGGTACCGCCACGAGAACGCGATTCTCACCAACATCCGCAAGGCACGCGACGAGACCGAGGACCCCGGGCACAAGCGACGGGCCGCCGAGCTGGTCGACATCGTCAAGGACTGCATCCGGCGGCACACGCAACTGCAGTCCCGCCTGCTGGAGGCCGGGCCGCTGTTCCGCGCCGAGCAGGACCGGCAGGCCTTCGCCACGCCCCTGACCACCTCGGGCCTGGACCTGTACGGACACCTCGTCGCGCCCGTCCTCCCCCTGCCCCTGGAACAGGCGACCCGGGTCACGGACGCCTTCTTCGCACGCGGAACGGGCCTGCGCACACCGGTGTCCGTCCGGGTCGTCGACCTCGTCGACATACTGCTGACGCCGCCGGTGGAGCGGGAGCACCTGGGCGCCGAGATGCCGGAACCCGACCTGATCGCCACACCGGACGACAGCCGGTTCAGCGAGGAGCAACTGGCGGCGGCGACGCAGTTGCTGGACCTCCCGGCGGACGCGCCCCGACGGCTGTCCGGACTGCTGGCCGAGGCGCGGCGGCAGGACCCGGATCTGCCCTACCTGGTGGCGCTGCTGGCGGTGCACGCGGCCAGTCCGCCGGTGGGGACCGCCTACCGGCAGGGCGAGGAGAAACTGCTGTTCGCCGTGGACGACGGGACGGAACTCGACGATCCGGAGTTCGGCGGGGCCGATCTCATCGTCGGCACGGCCCTGCTGGACGCGGCGGGCATGGCGGCGGACCGGACGGAGGCCGTGTGAACACCGCCGGCCGCAGTACGTACGAATGTGAGCATGCCATCGACAAGGAGCGACAGCCGTGACCGAGCACGTCGACTGGAGTGAGCCCGAGCCTGCCGCCGCGCCGGCGGGCTCCGCCGTCACACCCGCCGACGCCGCCGACGCGGCGCGGCTCGTCTCCTTCGGGCTGCAGCCGAGGCTCCAGCCCGCCCGCGACCAGGAGTACACCGATCTGCTGCGCCGCTACCGCGAGGACCCGGCGTTCGCGCGGCTGGCCGACGCGGTCGCCACCGGACTCGGACTCGTGGTGCTGGAGGTCTCCCCCCGTGCGGGCATGGCCGTGACGGCCGCCGAGGACTCGGTGTTCGCCGTTCGCATGGGTGACTACGCGCGTCGCACGTCCGCGGACTCGGGGGACAGGTTCCTGCACGGGCTGGCTCATCTCGCCGTCGCCGCGCTCGCGTTCCCACGCCCGGAGGACCTGGCCGACGACGGCTACATCGGACGCGTCACCGTCAACGGCGTCGACGCCTTCGTCCGGCAGGCGTGCCGGCGTCTGGAGGAACGCGCCGAGGCACAGGGCGAGAACACCGACCCGGCCACCGACGCACCCGGCCTGGAGGCCGCCTGGCGGATCTGGGCCAGGCGCAGCGCGACCGGCGCCACCAAGGACGCGCGCCGGCCGGCCGCCTCGACCACGGGCATCGTGGCGAAGGCCGTGGGGTTCCTCACCGACTCCGGGTTCCTGCAGCGCACGGGCGACGAGGGCGGCGGCACCTACCGCACGACCGCCCGCTACCAGCTCCAGGTGCGCGACCTCGCGGGCAGCGCCGCCATGGCCGAACTCCTCGAACTGGGCGTGGTCCCGGTCACCGACGGCACGGCCAGCCTGCTGCCCGCCGAGGACACCGAGGACCTGGACCTGGTGGCCGAAGCCGGGCTGCCCTTCCATTCCTGAACCATCCCGACCTGCCGAAGAATTCACGCGAGAGTCCGCCATGTACGAGCTGTCCCGGGTCCGCCTCTACTCGATCGGGCCCGCCGGTGCGCGCTACGCCGACACCGTGCTTGACCTGCGGGGTGTGGGCGACCCGGTGCCCGAACCCGCGCCCACCCAGGCGGAGTTCTTCGCGGAGGAGCCGGTCGGCCCGCCGCGCCGTCCCGCGCCCGCCGGCGTGCTCTTCCTGGAGAACGGCGGCGGCAAGTCCGTCCTGCTCAAGCTGATCTTCTCCGTGATGCTGCCGGGGCACCGCAACACACTCGGCGGCGCCAGTTCCGGCGTGCTGCGCAAGTTCCTGCTCGCCGACGACTGCGGGCACGTGGCACTGGAGTGGCAGCACGTGCTGACCGGCGAGTGCGTCGTCGTCGGCAAGGTCAGCGAGTGGCGCGGACGGCAGGTGTCCAACGACCCGCGCAAGTTCGCCGAGGCCTGGTACTCGTTCCGGCCCGGCCCCGGACTGAGCCTCGACAACCTCCCCGTCGCCGAGTCCACCGCCGTACGGCCGCCCGTCGAGGGCGCGTCCGGCGCCCAGGGCCGCCGCCGCACGATGAAGGGCTTCCGGGACGCGCTCACCGATGCGGGCAAGGCGTACCCGCACCTGGAGGTGCACTGGGAGGAGATCCACGACCGGTGGATCGAGCACCTCGGTGAGCTCGGTCTCGACCCCGAACTCTTCCGCTATCAGCGGGAGATGAACGCCGACGAGGGCGAGGCGGCCGGCCTGTTCGCGGTGAAGAAGGACCCCGACTTCACCGACCTGCTGCTGCGCGCCGTCACCGACACCCGCGACACCGACGGACTCGCCGACCTGGTGAGCGGCTTCGGCAGCAAGCTGGGCCGGCGTGCCGAGCTGATCGCCGAACGGGACTTCACCGCCGGGTCCGTCGACCTGCTCGGCCGGATCGTCGAGGCCGCCGACGCCCGCTCACGCGCGCGTGACATCCACGCCGGCGCCGAGCGCCGCACCCGCAACCTGGCCCGGCGGCTGTCCGCGCGGGGCGTGCGGGAACGGGTGCGGGCCGCCGACCTGGCCCAGCGGGTGACAGCCGCCGCGCACGCGGTGACGCATTCCGAGGGCGCCCGCGAGCGCAGCGCGCTGATCGCCGCCGAACTCGCCTACCGGCACGCCTCCCTGGCGCTCGCCGGAGCCGAGAAGTCGGCCGCCGCGCAGAAGCGCGAGCTCGCCGACGCACGCACCCTGCACTCCGCCTGGCAGGCCGCCGAGGCAGTGCTGCGCCACCGCTCCGCCGCCGACCGCGTAGCCCGCGTGGCCGCCGCGATCCAGGAGGCCGAACGGGACGCGGCCCCCGCGCTCGCCGCCCGCGCCAAGGCCGCCGTCGACCTGGTACGCGCCCTGCACGCCGCCGCGGAGAGCGCCGAGAACCTCGCCAACGAGGAGGAGGAGCGCTCGGCCGGCCTGCAGGAGGTCAGCGACTCCGCCTACCGCGACTCGACCGCCGCCGCCACCGAGGCCCAGCGAGCCCGCAGTGAGGCCGGGCATCTGCGCCAGCGGCTGACCGAGGTCGAGCAGGAGACCGCAGAGGCGGTCCGCGCGGGATGGCTCGACGACAGCGCACCCGACGCCGACCCCGCACGCGCGGCCCTCGCGGCCAACGACGCCGAGAAGACCGCCGTCGCCGCCTGGGACGCGGCACGCGAAGCCGCCCGCAAAGCCACCGAACACGCGCGTGAGGCGGCCTCCGCCGAGTCCCGCGCCGAGCTGACGGCGGCCCGCGCGGCGGACGCGGCGACGGCAGCCGAGCGTTCGTACGAGGCCGAGCGCCGTCTCGCCGAATCCCTCGCGGCGGAGCAGCGGCTCGCGGAGCTGCTGAGCCTCGTGGGCGACGACGTACGCCCCGGCATCCCCCAGCCCCGGCACGACGGCGACGCCCACCCCGCTCCCTCGGCCGGTCCGGGCGGCGGCTTCCTCACAGCCGAGGAACTCGACCGCTTCGCCGACGAGTTGCGCGAGCTCCTCGACGACGCGGTCTCCACCGCCGAGCGCCACCTCTTCGAGCTGCGCACCGCCGCCGCCGACGACTCCCGGATCCTCGGTGCCCTCGGCGACGGCGGGCTGCTGCCGCCCGGACCCGACGTCCTCGCCACCGTCGAGTACCTGGGTGAGCACGGCATCCCCGCGCTGCCCGGCTGGCGCTACCTCGCCCAGGCCGTCGACCCGGCCGACCACGCGCGCGTGCTCACCGCCCGCCCGGAGCTGGTCGACGGCGTGATCATCACCGACCCCGAAACCCACGTGCGTGCCCGTGAGGTGCTCGGCGAGGCCGCGCTGCTGCCGCGGTCCGCCGTCGCCGTCGGCACGGCCGCCGCGCTGCTCGCCCCCACCCCGGCCGAGGACGCGGCCCCCGGGGGCGCTGCCCAGGTCTTCCTCGTCCCGCCGAACCCGGCCATGCACGACGAGCACGCCGCCGACGAGGAGCGGCAGGCGCTGCGCGCGCGGGCGACCGAGCGGGACGAGGAGATCCGGGCGCTCGCCGCCCGGCTGGGCAAGGACCGGGAGCTGGCCGCGCGGCTCGCCTCCTGGCGTACCGGCTGCCCGGCCGGGCGGCTGACCGAGCTGGCGCGGGCGACCGAGGAGGCGCGTGCCTTCGCCGAGGAGTCCGAGGCCGAGCTGGCGGAGGCACGGACCGTGCGGGCCGAGGCGGACGAGGCCGCCGCCGAGGCGGCGCAGGTGCGCGACGAGCGGCAGGAGGCCGCGCAGAAGGCCCGGCGTGCCGCCGACGCCCTCGCCGGGCTCGCCTTCCGGCTGCGCGAGCGCGCGGGCTGGCAGGTCAAGCTCCGTGAACTCGCCGACGAGGCCGCCGAGTCGGAGGCCCGCGCCCAGGCGTGCCTGGAGCGTGCGCGCGCCGCCGACGAGGACCGCCGCGCCGCCCAGCGCGCCGCCGACGACGCCCGCCGCACCGCCCGGGCCCTGCGCGCCGAGCGCTCCGAGATCGCAGGCGCCCCCGACGACGTACCCGAGGACGACACGGACGCGCCCAAGTCGTCCCTGCCCGCCCTCCGCGAGGCCTACCGGGCCGCATCCCAGGTGTACGAGAAGGTCGGCGTCGGGGCCGACCTGCGCGCCGAGCAGGCCCGCGCGGAGAGTGACGAGAGCGCGACCCGCGCCGAGCTGGACCGTCTCAGCAACAAGGTCCGTACGCGCGCGGAGCAGCTGCTGCAGTCGCCCGACGGCTCCGACGGACCCTCCCGGCAGGCCGCCGCGGCGCGTGCGGAGGAGCTGGTGCAGCTCCTGGAGACCCGTATGTCCAGCGCCAGCGAGCAGCTCGGCCGGCTACGCGGCGAGGCGGAGCGGCACGCCCCCGAGGACGGCGAGGCGCACACCGAGCTGCCCGAGGACCTCCTCCCGCGGGACGCCGAGCACGCCCAGGCGCTGCTGCGCACCGCCACGGCCGAGCTCGCCTCTCGCACCGAGGCGTTGACCCAGGCCCGCGAGGCGCACGCCGAGCTGGTCGAGGCCCACCGGGCCGCCGAGGACGCGGCGGGCGGCTTCGACGAGATCGCCGCGATGCTCCGCGACCTGCTGCGCGAACACGCCGCCGAGGAGGAGCAGGAGGCACCGGAGCCCTACCCCGGCGGTCTGGACGACGCCCGGCAGACGGCCGCCGAGGCCCGCCGCTCGCTGCGCGGGTGCGCCGCCGACCTGTCGGCCGCCGAGGCCGCCGTGCGGGAGGCCAGCGACGTCCTGGTCCGGCACGCCAACTCCACCCGCTACGAGCAGGTCCGCACCCCCGCCCGGCAGCAGATCCGCGAGCTGCCCGCCTCGGCGCTGCCCGAGCACGCCCAGAAGTGGGCCCAGGCCTTCGCGCCCCGGCTGCGGGTCCTCACGGACGAGCTGGAGCAGCTGGAGCGCAACCGGGACTCGATCGTGGACCGGCTGCGCGGGCTGGTGGAGTCGGCACTGGCCACGCTGCGGTCCGCGCAGCGGCTGTCCCGCCTGCCCGACGGACTCGGTGAGTGGTCGGGGCAGGAGTTCCTGCGCATCCGCTTCGAGGAACCCGACCAGGCCACGCTCACCGAACGCCTCGGCGAAGTCATCGACGAGGCGACCCGGGCCGCCGTGAAGAAGAACTCCGACCTGCGCCGCGACGGCATGTCCCTGCTGCTGCGCGGAGTCGCCGCCGCGCTCCAGCCCAAGGGCGTCGCCGTCGAGATCCTCAAGCCCGACGCCGTGCTGCGCGCCGAGCGCGTACCCGTCGGACAGATGGGCGACGTGTTCTCCGGCGGCCAGCTGCTGACCGCCGCCATCGCCCTGTACTGCACGATGGCGGCGCTGCGGTCGAACGACCGGGGGCGGGACAAGCACCGGCACGCGGGCACGCTGTTCCTGGACAACCCGATCGGCCGCGCCAACGCCACGTACCTGCTGGAACTCCAGCGGGCCGTGTCCGACGCGCTCGGCGTGCAACTGCTCTACACCACCGGCCTGTTCGACACGACCGCGCTCGCCGAGTTCCCGCTGGTGATCCGGCTGCGCAACGACGCCGACCTCAGGGCCGGGCTGAAGTACATCAGCGTGGAGGAGCACCTCCGGCCGGGACTGCCCCAGCAGACCCAGGCCGGGGAGGCGGTGCACAGCGAGATCACCGCGACACGGATGTTCAAACGGCCCGCATAGCCGTCACGCGTCGGAGCTGCACCCCGGCGTCCGGGCGGCGCATCGCACCTCAAGGGTGCGACAGCTGCCCGGCGCCGCCCCGGCGGCGTATCCGCTCCCGCTCTCGTTCGACGGCCCGTGCCGCACGCCGGGTGGCGCGCCGCTCACGCCGCAGTGAACGGGCCGTGCTGCTCGGCTCCGACACCACGCCGCCCCGCTGGTTCCACACCTGACGGGTCACCCACACGTCGACCGCGCCCCAGGTGGCCACGACCGTACTCGCCACGCTGCTGATCACCATGGGGAACGCCAGCCAGGACCCGGCCATCGTGCACAGGAAGGCCACCATGGCCTGAATGAGCGTCACGGAGATGAGAAGCACCGCCCTGACGGCCGCAGTCCGCACCGGGTCGGGCAGCCGTCGCCGCCGCGCGGGCTCCTCGACCCACAACGGCCTGTAGTAGGGCTGCTCTTCCCCCCGCGCCGAGCCGGCAGCACGGGTCGACTTCCCTTGAGACCGGTGCGGCCGAATGTCGCCCTCCGGCATCTGGGGGTCTCTCAGCTCCTTGGGGCGTACCGCCCCACCGTCCTCGGGCGCCTTGCGCCGCTCCGCCGTGCCCATCACCGTGTCACTCCCCACCGCCGGCACACGCTCGCTCCGGCGTCCGAAGACACCAACTCCCCACTGCGTGCCCGGCTTGCGCTGTTTTACGCCGCCCGGATGCGGGTTGCGGCTCCTGCAGCCGATTCCGCACTCATCTCCCGTGAGGAAGGACGAACGAAGCGTCACGAAGATTCCCGATCGCCGAAAAATTCCGGCCAACCGGTCCGCCGGAACGGCCACCCCCCACTTCCCCCGCCACCTCGATCACGGTGGCAATCTCCCGCAATGCCCGGACAACTCGCCACCTGATATCGCGAGAGCGGAAGTTCACCTTCCGGACTCGTCTTCGAGTTAACGGTGTGGCGGTAGTAGGCTCGCGCCGTTTGTTGACGCACGTCTGTACCCCCGGTCGGCGGGGGCCGAGCTGGGGGAGGCCATGCGCTTTCGCGGGAAGTCCATCCGCCGGAAGATCGTGGCGCTGCTTCTCGTGCCGCTGGTGTCCCTGACCGTCATCTGGGGCTTCGCGACGGTGCTCACGGGCCGTGAAGTGGCCCAGCTCTTCCACGTCACGGACGTCGTGGAGAACATCGGCTATCCCACCGAGGACGCCGTCCGCGTCCTGCAGCAGGAACGCCGCCAGACCCTGGTCTACCTCGCCGACCCGCGGGTGTCCGACGCTCTCTCCGCGCTCCGTCGCACCCGCACCGCCACCGACTCCGCCATCGCGAAGCTCCGTAAGGAAGCGCAGGATCCCGACGTCCGCGACGGAATGGACCAGGACGACCACGAACGCCTCACCGCCGTCCTCGACGCCTTCGAAGGCGTCGGCTCACTGCGCAGCAGTGTCCAGGAGGGCACGGTGACCCGCGCCCAGGCCCTCGACCGCTACAACCGCCTCATCGACCCGTGCTACACCCTGCTGGCCTCCCTCGACGGCGTCGACAACGTGGAGATGGACAAGCAGGCCCGCGCGCTCGTGAACATCACCCGCGCCCGCGAACTGCTCTCCCGCGAGGACGCCCTGGTCGGCTCCGCCCTGGTGGTCGGGAAGCTCACCACCGACGAGACCCGGGACGTGTCCGACCTCGTCGCCCAGCGCGACCTCCTGTACGACATCAGCCTCCCGCTGCTGCCGTCGTCGGAACGCGAGCGCTACGACCGCTTCTGGAAGAACGCCACCGCCGCGCCGCTGCGCACGGCCGAACAGGCCGTCATCGCCGACCGATCCGGAACGCCCCACGGCGTCACCGCCAAGACCTGGGACACCACCGCCGGCCGTGTGCTCGACGGACTGCGCACCCTGGACGACCAGGTCGGCGACCGCTATCAGGACCGTATCCGCCCGGAGGCCGTGAGCGTGATCGTCCAGGCGGCCGTCGCCGGCGTCCTCGGACTGGTGGCCCTGCTGCTCTCCGTCTTCCTGTCCGTACGAGTCGGCCGCGCGCTCATCCGCGATCTGCGGCAACTGCGCCTGGAGGCGCACGAGGCATCCGGTGTCCGGCTGCCCAGTGTGATGCGCCGCCTCTCCGCGGGCGAGCAGGTCGACGTGGAAACCGAGGTTCCGCGCCTGGAGTACGACAAGAACGAGATCGGCGAGGTCGGCCAGGCGCTCAACACGCTGCAGCGCGCCGCCGTCGAGGCCGCCGTCAAGCAGGCCGAGCTGCGCTCCGGAGTCGCCGAGGTCTTCGTCAACCTCGCCCGCCGCAGCCAGGTGCTCCTGCACAAACAGCTCACCCTCCTCGACACCATGGAGCGCAGGACCGAGGACACCGACGAACTCGCCGACCTCTTCCGCCTCGACCACCTCACCACCCGCATGCGCCGGCACGCCGAGGGCCTGGTGATCCTCTCCGGTGCCGCTCCTTCGCGGCAGTGGCGCAAGCCCGTGCAGCTCATGGACATCGTCCGGGCCGCCGTGGCCGAGGTCGAGGACTACGAGCGCATCGAGGTCCGCCGGCTGCCGCGCGTCGCGGTCACCGGCCCGGCCGTCGCCGACCTCACCCATCTGGTGGCCGAACTCCTCGAGAACGCCACGGTCTTCTCGCCGCCGCACACCGCCGTCCAGGTCCTCGGCGAGCGGGTCGCCAACGGCTTCACCCTGGAGATCCACGACCGCGGCCTCGGCATGGCGGCCGAGGCGCTGCTGGAGGCCAACCTCCGGCTCGCCGAGACGCCCGAGTTCGAACTCTCCGACACCGACCGGCTCGGCCTGTTCGTGGTCAGCCGGCTCGCTCAGCGCCAGAACGTCCGGGTCTCGTTGCAGCCGTCGCCCTACGGCGGCACCACTGCCGTGGTCTTCATCCCCGACGTCCTGCTCACCGACGACGTCCCGGACACCAACGGCCTCGGTTTCCGCCTCGACCGCGAGCCCCTTAGGCCGGCCACCGGCAAGGAGGGCCGTAACCCGGCGCTCACCCAGGCACCCGCGCAACCGCCCGGCGTGCCCGCATCGCCGCTGGACGGCCCGGTCGAGCTGGAGGCACCCGTCGACCTGGACGCCCTGGACGGCTACCCGGGACCCCTCACCGACGAGGGAAGCGAACGCGGAGGCCTCTTCCGCGCCCGCCGCTCGCTCGCCGGCGCGGACGACGAGGCCTGGTCCCGGGCGGGCACGCCCCGCCCGCAGGCCCCCGGAGCCGCACACCCGCCGAACGCCGACGACGCCCCCAGCGCCCCGGTGCCGTTGCCCCGGCGTCGTACGCCCAAGCTGGTCAGCTCGCACGGGCGGCCCGTCACCGAACAGCGGCCCAGGCGCGACCGGGCGGACGAGAGGCCGTTCCCGGACTCCGGACCACGCCGCCCGGAACCCGACGCGGGCCTGGCTCCACTGCCGAACCGCCGCCGCGGCGAGGCGGCGGCCCGCCGGGACACCGGACCGGCCGGCCGCGTCGACGAACGGACCCAGCACCCGGCCACGGCCCCGGACGATGCGTCGCAACAGGGCACTGCCCAGGACACCGGGCCCGGCACCGGTCCGTTGCCCAGACGCGTCCGGCAGGCCAGCCTGGCCCCACAGCTGCGGCAGGACACCGCACGGCGGGCAGAGCCCCGGACGGAGCCGGCCGAGCGTGACGCAGACGAGGTACGCAGCCGTATGGCCTCGCTCCAGCGCGGCTGGCAGCGCGGCCGTGAGGAGAACGCCGCGGGCGACGGAGCCCGGAACGGCACAGCACAAGGAACGACAGAGGGGGACGGTCGATGACCGCACCGAAGGCGACCGGCCACAGCGCGACGAACAACGGAGGGCTGAACTGGCTCCTCGACGACCTCGTCGACCGGGTGGCCAGTATCCGCAAGGCCGTCGTGCTCTCCGGCGACGGCCTTGCCACGGGGGTGTCCAAGGACATCACCAGGGAGGACAGCGAGCACCTGGCCGCCGTCGCCTCCGGCTTCCACAGCCTCGCCAAGGGCGTCGGCCGGCATTTCGAGGCGGGCAATGTCCGGCAGACGGTCGTGGAGCTCGACGACGCCTTTCTGTTCGTGACGGCCGCGGGCGACGGCAGCTGCCTCGCCGTCCTCTCCGACGCCGACTCGGACGTGGGCCAGGTCGCGTACGAGATGACGCTCCTGGTCAAGCGGGTGGGTGTGCATCTGGGCACCGCGCCGCGCACCGATCTGCCCGCCGGCGGGTAGTGGAATGACATGAGCGGAGACGGTCAAGGGAAAAGCCACTGGTTCGACGACGAGGCCGGACCGGTCGTCCGCCCGTACGCCATGACGCGCGGCCGCACCACCAGTGCGGCCCAGCACCGCCTCGACCTGATCGCGGTGGTCGTCACGGAACCCCACGCGGACGATCCGGAAGCGGACCAGACGCTGTCCCCGGAACACGTGGACATCGTCGAACTCTGTCGCGAGACGCCGCAGTCGGTCGCCGAACTCGCTTCGGAGCTCGACCTGCCCATCGGGGTGGTGCGGGTCCTCATCGGCGATCTCGTGAACGAGGAACTCGTCCACGTCAACCGGCCGGTGCCCCCGGCCGAGCTGCCGGACGAGAGTATTCTGCGCGACGTGATCAACGGCCTCCGGGCGCTGTGACCGGCGCGGAAGCGGGGTAGCGACGTGACAGGCTGGCAGTTCTGGGTCGACCGAGGCGGCACCTTCACCGACATCGTCGCGCGGTGCCCGGACGGCCGGCTGCTCAACCACAAGCTGCTGTCCGACAACCCCGCCTGGTACGCCGACGCCGCCGTGGCAGGCGTACGCGCCCTCCTCGACGGCTCCGAGGAGCCCGTCGAGGCGGTCCGTATGGGCACGACGGTCGCCACCAACGCCCTCCTGGAGCGCAAGGGCGCGCGCACCCTGCTGCTCGTCACCCGAGGCTTCCGCGACGCCCTGCGCATCGCCTACCAGAACCGGCCCCGCATCTTCGCCCGCCGCATCGAACTGCCGGAGCTGCTGTACGAACGGGTCGTCGAGGTCGACGAGCGCATCACGGCCGACGGCACCGTCCTGCGCGCACCCGACCCGGACAAGCTCGCGGGCCCGCTCCAGGAGGCCTATGACGACGGGATCCGCGCCGTCGCCGTCGTCTTCCTGCACAGCCACCTCCACCCGGCCCACGAGCGGACCGTCGGCGAGCTCGCCGCCCGCGCCGGCTTCCCGCAGATCTCGCTGTCCAGCGAGGTCAGCCCGCTGATGAAACTCGTCCCGCGCGGGGACACCGCGGTCGTCGACGCCTACCTCTCGCCCGTGCTGCGCCGCTACGTCCAGCACGTCGCCGGGGAACTCGAGGGCGTTCCGCTGATGTTCATGCAGTCCAACGGCGGACTCGCCGAGGCCGGCCAGTTCCGCGGCAAGGACGCCATCCTGTCCGGGCCGGCCGGCGGCATCGTCGGCATGGCCCGCATGTCCCAGCTGGCCGGATTCGACCGGGTCATCGGCTTCGACATGGGCGGCACCTCCACCGACGTCTCCCACTTCGCCGGCGAGTACGAACGCGTCTTCACCACACAGCTCGCGGGCGTCCGGCTGCGCGCCCCCATGCTGGACATCCACACCGTCGCCGCCGGCGGTGGCTCGGTCCTGCACTTCGACGGCTCCCGCTACCGCGTGGGGCCGGACTCGGCGGGCGCGGACCCGGGGCCCGCCTGCTACCGCGGCGGCGGCCCGCTCGCCGTCACCGACGCCAACGTCATGCTCGGGCGTATCCAGCCCGGGCACTTCCCCCACGTCTTCGGCCCCGGCGGCGACCAGCCCCTCGACGACGAACTCGTCCGGGACCGCTTCACCGCCCTCGCGCGCGAAATCCGCGAGCGGACCGGCGACGACCGCACCGCCGAGCAGGTCGCCGAGGGCTACCTGCAGATCGCCGTCGCCAACATCGCCAACGCCGTGAAGCGGATCTCCGTGCAGAAGGGCCACGACGTCACCCGCTACGCCCTCACCACCTTCGGCGGAGCGGGCGGCCAGCACGCGTGCATGGTCGCCGACTCCCTCGGTGTCCGCACCGTGCTCGTACCGCCGATGGCCGGGGTCCTCTCCGCGCTCGGCATCGGCCTGGCCGACACCACAGCGATGCGCGAGCAGTCCGTCGAGGCGCCTCTGCAGGCCGCCTCGATGCCCGGCGTGCACAAGACGGCCGACGAACTGGAGGCCGCGGCCCGAGCGGAACTCCTCGCCGGGGACATCCCGGCGGAGCGCATCCGGGTCACCCGCCGCGCCCAGCTCCGCTACGACGGCACGGACACCACCCTCACCGTCCGGCTGGCCGAGCCCGACTCCATGAGGCAGGCCTTCGAAGAACGTCATCGCGCCACGTACTCCTTCACCCTCGACCGCCCTGTCATGGTCGAAGCCCTCTCCGTGGAAGCCACCGGCATCACGGAACCCCCCGATCTGTCCGCCCTCGCCGCCTACGAGGGCCACACCGCCGCCCCGGAGACCGTCCGGCTCCACACCGGCGGCGGCTGGCGCGACGTATCCCTGTACCGCCGCGAGCACCTGCCCCCCGGCGAGTCCGTCACAGGCCCCGCGATCATCGCCGAGGCCGGCGCGACGACCGTCGTCGACGACGGCTGGCGGGCCGCGGCCACCGACGACGGGCATCTGGTCATGGAACGCACGGCGACTACGCAGAGTTCCGATCTCGACACGAAAGTCGACCCCGTCCTGCTCGAGGTCTTCAACAACCTCTTCATGTCGATCGCCGAGCAGATGGGCGCACGGCTGGAATCCACGGCCCAGTCCGTCAACATCAAGGAACGCCTGGACTTCTCCTGCGCTCTGTTCGACCCGGACGGAAACCTGGTGGCCAACGCCCCTCACATCCCCGTCCACCTCGGCTCCATGGGCACCAGCGTCAAGGAGGTCGTCCGCCGCCGCGGCGAGGCCATGCGTCCGGGTGACGCGTACGCCGTCAACGACCCGTACCACGGCGGCACCCATCTGCCGGACGTCACCGTCATCACACCGGTCTTCGACACGCACGGTGACCGAATCCTCTTCTACGTCGCCTCACGCGGTCACCACGCCGAGATCGGCGGCATCGCGCCAGGCTCCATGCCCGCGGGCAGCCGCACCATCGAGGAGGAGGGCGTCCTCTTCGACAACTGGCTGCTCGCCGAGAACGGCAGGCTCCGCGAGGTGGAGACCCTCCGCCTCCTCACCGACGCGCCCCACCCTTCCCGCAACCCCCGGACCAACCTCGCCGACCTGCGCGCCCAGATCGCCGCCAACCAGAAGGGCGTCGACGAGGTCGGCCGCATGATCGAGAACTTCGGCCTCGACGTCGTCCAGGCCTACATGCGGCACGTCCAGGACAACGCTGCCGAGGCCGTCCGCCGCGTAATCGACGCCCTGGACGACGGCGAGTACGCCTACGAGACCGACTCGGGCGCCGTCATCCGCGTGCGGGTCCGCGTGGACCGTGACGCCCGCCGCGCCACCATCGACTTCACCGGCACCTCCGCCCAGCTCGCCACCAACTTCAACGCCCCGCTGTCCGTGGTCGACGCCGCTGTGCTCTACGTCTTCCGCACCCTGGTGGCCGACGACATCCCGCTCAACGACGGCTGTCTGCGTCCCCTGGACATCATCGTGCCGCCACGCTCGATGCTCGCCCCGGAACCGCCGGCCGCGGTCGTCGCGGGCAATGTCGAGACCTCCCAGGCCATCACCGGCGCTCTCTACGCGGCGCTGGGCGTGCAGGCCGAGGGATCCGGGACCATGAACAACGTCACCTTCGGCAACGACCGCCACCAGTACTACGAAACCGTGGCTTCCGGATCCGGCGCCGGCGACGGCTTTCCAGGGGCGAGCGTCGTGCAGACCCACATGACCAACTCCCGCCTGACCGACCCGGAAGTCCTGGAGTGGCGGCTGCCCGTGCTGCTCGAGGAGTTCGCGGTCCGCCGCAAAAGCGGTGGCGCCGGGCGCTGGCGCGGCGGTGACGGCGCGGTGCGCCGCATCCGGTTCTGTGAGGCCATGACGGTCTCCACGCTGTCCCAGCACCGCCGGGTCCCCCCGTACGGCATGGCGGGCGGCTGTCCGGGCGCCCTGGGTTCCAACCGTGTGGAACGGGCAGACGGCACGGTCACCGCACTCGGCGGGAGCGACTCGGCCGACGTCGGCCCCGGCGACGTACTCGTCATCGAGACCCCTGGCGGCGGAGGCTACGGCCCGCCGTCACCCGACCCCCATCAAGCAGGAGAAGAGATCGATGATCTTCGGGCGTTCTGAGCGCGGCAAGCCCCCGGTCGAGCCCGTCACGCTCAAGATCCTGGTGGCCGGCGGCTTCGGCGTGGGCAAGACGACCCTCGTCGGCGCGGTCAGCGAGATCAGGCCGTTGCGCACCGAGGAACTGCTCACCGAGGCCGGCCGCCCCGTCGACGACACCAGCGGTGTGGAGGGCAAGCGCACCACCACCGTGGCCATGGACTTCGGCCGCATCACGCTGCGCGAGGACCTGGTGCTGTACCTGTTCGGGACGCCCGGGCAGGAAAGGTTCTGGTTCATGTGGGACGAGCTCTCCGAAGGCGCGCTCGGTGCCGTGGTCCTGGTGGACACCCGCCGTCTGGAGGACTGCTTCGCCGCCGTCGACTACTTCGAGCGACGCGCCATCCCCTTCCTCGTCGGTATCAACTGCTTCGAGGGAGCCGCCCGTTACCCGGTCGAGGACGTCCGTCAGGCCCTCGACCTCGACGACGACGTACCGCTCGTGCTGTGCGACGCCCGCGACCGTGAGTCCGTCAAGGACCTGCTCATCGGCGTCGTCCGGCATGCGATGGCGTACGCGGCCGACACCCGTCAAACCGTCACCATGTGACGCACCGTCAGGCCACGGCGCGGCCCGTACCCCCGCCGACCGGGGTACGGGCCGAGGTTCTGTGCGGGTGCCCGCGCACACGCCCGCGTATGCGGCACGCGTGCGTGGAACTCACCCACAACCGGTGCGGCGGGATGCAGCCGTCCGCGGTGCCGGCTAGCCGGCGCCCTCCTCCAGCCAGCCGAAGCTCTTCTCCACGGCCTTGCGCCAGTTGCGGTACTCGCGGTCCCTGACGGGCGCTGCCATGGCGGGCGTCCACTCCGCGTCCTTCTGCCAGTGCGCCTTCAGCTCGTCGAGGTCGTTCCACACCCCCGTGGCGAGGCCGGCCGCGTACGCGGCGCCCAGGCAGGTCGTCTCGGAGACCCGGGGCCGGATCACCGGCACCCCGAGGACATCTGCCTGATGCTGCATGAGCAGATTGTTCTTGGTCATGCCGCCGTCCACCTTCAGGGTCGTGATCCGCACCCCGGAGTCCTGGAACATGGCGTCCACGACCTCCCGTGTCTGCCAGCTCGTCGCCTCCAGGACCGCGCGCGCGAGATGGGCCTTGGTCACGTAACGGGTCAGGCCCGTGACGACCCCGCGTGCGTCGGCGCGCCAGTACGGGGCGAACAGGCCCGAGAACGCGGGCACGATGTACGCGCCGCCGTTGTCCTCGACACTCGCCGCGAGCGTCTCGATCTCGTCGGCCGTGCGGATGATGCCGAGTTGGTCGCGGAACCACTGCACCAGCGCGCCCGTGATCGCGATCGACCCCTCCAGGCAGTAGACCGGGGCCTCGTCGCCGATCTTGTAGCCCATGGTGGTCAGCAGCCCGCTCTTGGAGGGAACCGGCCGGTCGCCGGTGTTGAGCAGCAGGAAGCTGCCCGTGCCGTAGGTGTTCTTCGCCGTCCCCACGTCATAGCAGGCCTGGCCGAAAACGGCGGCCTGCTGGTCGCCCAGCGCCGACGCGACGGGTACGCCCGCGAGCTGGCCGACCGCAGTGCCGTAGACCTCGGCCGAGGACCTGATCTCGGGAAGGACCGCTTCGGGCACGTCCATCGCGGACAGGATGGACGCGTCCCACTGCAGCGTCCGAAGGTTCATCAGCATGGTGCGTCCGGCGTTGGTCACGTCGGTGACGTGCCGTCCGCCGTCCGTGCCTCCGGTGAGATTCCAGATCAGCCAGGAGTCGATGGTCCCGAAGGCGATCTCCCCACGCTCGGCGCGATCCCTGAGCCCCGGCACGGTGTCCAGCAACCAGGCCGCCTTGGGGCCGGAGAAGTAGCTCGCCAGCGGCAGCCCCGTCTGCTCGCGGAAACGGTCCTGCCCGTCGCTGCCGCCCAGTTCGTGGCACAGGGACGCGGTGCGGGTGTCCTGCCAGACGATCGCGTTGTGCACGGGTTTGCCGGTGGCCCGGTCCCACAGGACCGTCGTCTCGCGCTGGTTGGTGATACCGAGTGCGCTGACCTGGTCGGCGCGCAGCCCCGCCTTGGCGATGGCCCCGGCGACCACCGCCTGGACCTTGGACCAGATTTCGGTGGCGTCGTGCTCCACCCAGCCCGGCTTCGGGAAGATCTGGCGGTGCTCGCGCTGGTCCACGGCGACGATCCCACCACTGTGGTCGAAGATGATGCAGCGGCTGGAGGTGGTGCCCTGGTCGATCGCGGCGACGTACTTCTCGGCGTTGTCCGTCATGGCTGCCCCTTGGTCGCTGGGTCAGAAGGCTGCTTTGTAGATGAGGCCCGCGAGCGTCCCGCCGATCAGCGGGCCGACGACCGGGACCCAGGCGTAACCCCAGTCGGAGCTGCCCTTGTTGGGAATCGGCAGGAAGGTGTGCACGATGCGCGGGCCGAGGTCGCGCGCGGGGTTGATCGCATAGCCGGTCGGCCCGCCCAGGGAGAGGCCGATACCGGTCACCAGCAACGAGACGATCAGCACGGTGGTGCCGGACTCGCCGAGCCCCTTGGTCAGCCCGAAGGCGAGGATTGGCAGGACCAGGGCGATCGTCGCGATGATCTCCGTGATCAGGTTGGCGACGGGATTGCGGATCTCCGGGATGGTCGAGAAGATGCCCAGGGTGGGCACCGGTTCGTCGGCGGTTCCCTCGGTGGTGCCTTCCGTACGGACGTTGGCCTGGAACTGGGCGAGGTAGACCAGGTAGGCCAGGACGGCACCGAGCATCGCACCGACGATCTGGCCCAGCAGGTAGAGCCAGACCTTGCCCCACTTGCCGGTGTCGACGGCGATGCCGATGGTGACGGCGGGGTTGAGCTGACCCCCGGACAGCGGAGCGGCGGTGTACGCGCCGGCCAGTACCGCGAATCCCCAGCCGAAGGCGATCACCACCCAGCCCGAGGCCCGTGCCTTGGAGTATCTGAGGGTGACCGCGGCGCAGACGCCGGCACCGAACAGAATGAGGATCGCGGTGCCGATGACCTCGCCGACGAATATGTCCTGATTGCTCATTGCGGCTCCTGGGCGCTGGTCCGGGGGAACCGGCGCGGTGGCCCGGCCCCGGGTGCAGGGACGTTTCCCTTGGCGACTTCAGCCGAAGGCAGGGAAGGTCCCGCGCCCCGCCCGGCGTCCGTGACGAGCGTGCCTCTGCAGCCGAATCGCTGGTGGGGGAGCGGGTCGTGGCTCAGGAGCAACCCGCGCGGCGCCATGCCTGATTGCGCCGGGAATGTACGGCGATGTCGACCGACACGGGAAGTGTTCACCGGTGCTCCGGGAGCGTCAAGGCTGCCGACGCAGGCGGTGACAACCACTTGCGGGGAGGGGTCCGTCCTCTCAGCCCAGTGGCTCCGCGGCGGCGCACCCGGCCTGGGCGGCCGTCGCGGCGGAACCGCGCCGGATCCGGTGACCCGCCGGTCCGGCACACCCGAGCGCCCTGACACCCCGTCGTCCCCGGCACGCCGGCCCCGGCGCCCGGCTTCTCAGCGGACCGCGACGACCGACGATCCGTGCCCGAACAGACCCTGGTTCGCGGTGATCCCCACCTGCGCTCCGGCGACCTGCCGGTCTCCGGCGTGGCCCCGCAACTGCAAGGTCAGTTCGCAGACCTGGGCGATCGCCTGGGCCGGCACCGCCTCGCCGAAGGAGGCGAGCCCGCCACTGGCGTTCACCGGTGTCCGGCCGCCCAGGGCCGTGGCGCCTTCCCGCAGCAGCTTCGCGCCCTCGCCCTCGCCGCACAGGCCCAGGTCCTCGTACCACTGCAGTTCCAGAGCAGTGGAGAGGTCGTACACCTCGGCCAGGGACAGGTCCTCCGGCCCGATTCCGGCCTCCTCGTAGGCGGCCAGGGCGATCGAGGCCCGGAACGTCTCGTCCGGGGGCGCCACCCCGGCCGCGGAGTCCGTGGCGATGTCCGGCAGGTCCAGCACGCTGTTCGGGTAACGCGGTGTCACCGTGGACACCGCGCGGATCCGCACTGGCGCGGTGACGCTGTGCCGGCGCGCGAAGTCCGTGCTGGACAGCACCAGCGCCGCACCTCCGTCGGAGGTCGCGCAGATGTCGAGCAGCCGCAGCGGATCGGCGACCATCGCGGAGCCGGCCACATCCTCGAGGGTCACCCGCTTGCGGTACCGCGCGTACGGGTTCAGCGCCCCGACCGCCGCGTTCTTGACCTTGACCAGCGCGAAGTCCTCCGGGGTGTCCCCGTGCACCGCCATCCGCCGGCGCGCGTACAGCCCGAAGTAGGCCGGGTTCGTCGCACCGAGCAGCCTGAACCGCAGCCAGTCCGGATCGTCGGGCCGGTCTCCGCCGCCCGGCCGGAAGAAGCCCTTGGGAGCCGAGTCCGCGCCCACCACCAGTACCGGGTCCGCGAGCCCGGCGAGGATCTGCGCCCGGGCCGTGGCGATGGCCTGCGCCCCGGAAGCGCATGCCGCGTACACACTGGCGACCCGGGCGCCCTGCCAGCCCAGGGCCCTGGCGAACGCGGCGCCCGCGACATACCCCGGATATCCCCCGCGCACCGTGTCGGCGCCCACGATCGAGCGGATGTCCCGCCAGTCCAGTCCGGCGTCCGCCAGGGCCGTCCGGGCCGCCGCCGCGCCGTACTCGACGAAGCCGCGACCCCATTTGCCCCACGGATGCATGCCCACGCCGAGCACCGCCACGTCCGCGGTCACGCCGTCACCTCCGTCGGCCTCCAGCGCCAAGTCGTCCAGGTCGTCCCCGGGTCCTCGAACAGCACTCCCGGGACGACCTCCACCTCCATGCCCACCGTCAGGTCGGTCACGGTGATCCCGGGTACGGCTTGCCCCAGCACGACGATCCGCTCGGACTCCAGCTCCACGGCGATCAACGTGTACGGCTCCCAGGGAAGTTCCGGATCGCTCACATAGGGTGACGGCGGCCGGTACCGGCCGTCGGTGTACGACCAGATCCGGCCCCGCCGCGACAGCGGTACCTCCTCGAGGGCGCCGCCACGACACCCGGGGTTGCGGCAGTGGGTGTCCTCCCGGGGGAAGAAGACCGAGGCGCAGAGCGAGCACCGCGTGCCGAGGAGCCGGAAACCGTCTCCCTCACCGGTGAACCAGCCGGCGACCGCAGGTGTGCGTTTTGGCGACAAGGTCCCTCCCTCGCAACTCATCTGACGGATCGTCAGCAGTGTGCCACGGGTAACCGGAAAACGGCAGGCCGTCCCACAGAACCGGACGGTCCCCTACGGCGTCGTGTAATCGGGAGGGGTGGCCGGGGCCGACGGGGGTGGTTCCGGCCACCCTTCCGTTTCCTTACGACGCGGAGTCCGGCTGCTTCCGGAAGACGCCCTTCCTGCGATCGGATACAGTCCGCGCGTGTCCGAGAATCAGCAACCATCTGTCAACTCCGTGCCGAACTCGCACTGTTCGAGCTGCGGAGCGCCCTACGGAGAGGAAGTCTCCGGCTGGCCCCGCACCTGCTCCTCCTGTGGGACCGTCACCTACCGCAATCCACTGCCGGTCGCTGTCGCCCTCCAGCCCGTGTACGACACGAAGGGCACCGCCCTGGTCGTCATCACCCGGACCGTCACCCCCGCGCGCGGGGGTACGGCACTGCCGGGCGGCTTCATCGACGACCGTGAGGACTGGCGGCAGGCCGTCGTCCGCGAACTCAAGGAGGAGACGGGCATCGAGGCGGCGGCCCGCGACGTCCGCCTGGCCGACGCCATGAGCTCGCCCGACGGACACCTCCTGCTGTTCGGGCTCCTGCCGGAACGCCCCGCCGAAGGGCTGCCGCAATCCGGACCTACGGACGAGACAGAGGGCTGGCACCTGCTGCGCAGGCCGGAGGAGCTCGCCTTCCCGCTGCACACGCTGGCCGCGCGGGCATGGTTCGAGGGCCGCTACCTCTGACCGGTCTCACCCGAGCCCGCGTACGCGCACCGGGTAGGACGGCTCGCCCTCGCCGTCCTCCCGCTCCCGCATCACCACCACCCGCCGGCCCCGCCAACGGGCGACGTAGCGCTCGATCTCCGGCTCGTCCCAACCGTCGCCCGCGTCCGGTACCACCAGACCGGCCCCGGTACGTCCCCGCTCCGGCGCCCACACCTCCAGCTCCAGCCCGTCGTCGCCCTGCACGGGAAGCACCGCCCCGGCACGCGCGAACACCGGGATCCGCGACAGCGGGGCGTCGACCAGCACCTGCGCCGGTCCCTCGTACACCTGCTCCGTCGCGATGTCGTACCAGCGTCCGCGCGGCAGCCGCACCGCACGCCGGTCCCCGCCCGGATCCAGCACCGGCGCGACCAGCAGGCAGTCACCCAGCAGGAAGGCGTCCTCGCAGTCCCGCAACGCTCGGTCCTCGGGCTCACCCCACCAGACGGGGCGCACATACGGCGCGCCCGTACGCCGGGCCAGGTGCGCCAGCGTCACGAAGTACGGCAGCAGACGCCGGCGTCCCAGAAGCGCCACGCGCGCGTGCTCGAGCACCTCGGCTCCGAACGCCCACGGCTCCCTGCGCCCCGCACGCAGACTCGCGTGCGTACGGAACAGCGGCAGGTACGCGCCGAGCTGGAACCACCGCAGATACAGCTCGGGCGAGGGACTCCCGTCGAAACCGCCCACATCCGGTCCCGAGTACGGCACCCCGCACAGACCTAGCCCCAGCACCAGTGACAGGGAGGCACGCAACCCCGGCCAGCCCGTGCCCACGTCACCGGACCACGAACCGCCGTAGCGCTGCATGCCCGCCCAGCCCGAGCGAGAGAAGACGAACGGCCGTTCCCGCGGTGCCAGCTCGCGCAGTCCCACGTAACCCGCCCTGGCCATGCACAGCGCGTACACGTTGTGCGCCTCCTGGTGATCCCCGCCACGTCCCTCCAGGGAGTGCCGAGCCGAACGGGGGAGGGTCGACTCGCCGAACGCGTTGAACGACGTCGGTTCGTTCATGTCGTGCCAGAACCCGGCGAAGCCCTGCGCGAGCCGCTCCTCGTAGAGCCCGCCCCACCACTTCCGCACGCGCGCGTGCGTGAAGTCCGGATAGACCGACTCCCCGGCCCAGACCACGCCCCGCACCGTCCGGCCCGAGGCGTCCCGCACGAAGGCGTCGACAGCCGCCCCGCCGTCGTACACCGCATTGCCCGGATCCGCCTTGACCGCCGGATCGACGATCGACACCAGCCGGATCCCGTCCCGACGCAGCTCCTCCGCGAGTACCGGCAGCTTGGGGAAACGCTCCCGGTCGACGGTGAAGACCTGATGCCCGTCGTAGTGATCTATGTCCAGGTGGACCGCGTCCAGCGGCAGGCCCCGCTCCTGATAACCCGCGACGATCCGCCGCACCTCCTGCTCACTGCCGAAACCCCAGCGGGCGTGGTGGTGGCCCAGAGCCCATGTGGGCGGCAGGGCGGGCGCCCCACTGAGCGAGGCCCAGGCGTGCAGCACGCGCGCGGGGGTGCCCACCATCACCCAGCAGCGCAACGGGCCGCCTTCCATCCGCAGCTCGCACCGTCCCGCGCGATCGTGCCCGGAACCCGCCCCCTCCTCACCCTCGCGCAGAGAGACCGTCCCGTCCCACGAGGTGTCGTGGAACACCAGGTGCGTAGCCGCGTCCGACACCACCAGCTGAACGGGCATGGTGATGTACAGCGGATCGTCACCGGGGGCGAAGGCACGGCCGGGATCGGTGTTCCACAGCCGGTACGTCCCGTCCCGCAACCGCGGCCCCGAAGCCCGCCCGCCCAGCCCGAAGAAGCGCGCGTCGGCCGCCACCTCGGACCGCTGCATCCAGCGCGCGGTGCCCCCGCCCACCGGCTCCCACCACCGCGGCGGAAGATCGCGGCGCAGCATGACCCCGCCGGGCGTGCACACCTCGACGGCACCGTGCTTGGAGACGGAGACCGTCACACGCTCCGCCACCACGCGCCAGCCCCCGTCCTTGTCCGGCTCCAGGACGGCCCGGGGGTCCGGCTCCGGGCAGCGCCCGGCCAGCGCGTACGACGGCTCGGGCCCGGCTCCGTCCCAACCCCAGAAGACAGCACCGTTCACCGCCACCGTGATCCGCAGCTCGGACCGGCTGAAGCGGACGACACCACCCCCGGGCCCCGGCTCCGCCCCCTGCACCGGACCGGGCACCCGCGCACGCTCGGCCCCCCGTGGCCGCAGCCCGACGGCGTCCGTGCGCCTCCTGCGCCACGCCGCCCGTACGGTACGCAGCCCCTGCGCCGCCCCCGTCGAGCTCACCACCTTCACCGAACGCACCAGGTCCCGACCATCCATGCTGCTCAGCCTGCCATTGCCCGTGCTACGCGCGCGTGTCGTTCAACTTCCGTTCACCCGTGCCGGGAGCACATCTTCACGAGGCGGTCCGTGTGGGGGACACCCTGGTGTAGAAATCGATCACATGGCATCGTCCGTGTCAGCCGCGTGCGCGCACATCCAGCCCGTGCGCGACCGACGCCCACGAAGCGCACAGTCCGGGAGCAGCCCCATGTCGACCGCGAACCCCCAGCCGCTCTGGCAGCCGGACCAGGAAAGGATCGCCCGAGCCCGGATCACCCAGTTCCAGGCCTGGGCGGCCGAGCACCACGGCGCCCCGTCCGAAGGCGGCTACCCCGCACTGCACCGCTGGTCCGTCGACCACCTCGACACCTTCTGGAAGGCCGTCACGGAGTGGTTCGACGTACGGTTCTCCACCCCTTACGCGCGCGTGCTCGGCGACAGCTCCATGCCCGGCGCACAGTGGTTCCCCGGAGCGACGCTGAACTACGCCGAACACGCCCTGCGCGCAGCCGAGGACCGCCCGGACCAACCCGCGCTCCTGTGCGTCGACGAAACCCACGAACCCCGCCCGGTGACCTGGTCCGAGCTGCGCCGCCAGGTCGGCTCCCTCGCCACCGAGCTGCGCGCCCTCGGCGTACGCCCCGGGGACCGGGTGAGCGGTTACCTCCCGAACATCCCGCAGGCCGTCGTCGCCCTGCTCGCCACGGCCGCCGTGGGCGCGGTGTGGACCTCCTGCGCGCCCGACTTCGGCGCCCGCAGCGTCCTCGACCGCTTCCAACAGGTCGAACCCACGGTCCTGTTCACCGTCGATGGCTACCGCTACGGCGGCAAGGAGCACGACCGCCGCGAAACCGTCGCCGAACTGCGCCGGGAACTGCCCACGCTGCGCGCCGTCGTCCACATCCCCCTGCTCGGCACCGACACGCCCGAAGGGGCCCTGGAGTGGTCGGCCCTGACGTCGGCCGACGCGGACCCCGTCTTCGAGCAGGTCCCGTTCGACCACCCCCTGTGGGTGCTCTACTCCTCAGGGACGACCGGTCTGCCCAAGGCCATCGTCCAGTCCCAGGGCGGCATCCTCGTCGAACACCTCAAGCAGCTCGGCCTGCACTGCGACCTCGGCCCCGAGGACCGTTTCTTCTGGTACACCTCGACCGGCTGGATGATGTGGAACTTCCTCGTCTCCGGCCTTCTCACCGGCACGACCGTCGTCCTGTACGACGGCAGCCCCGGCTACCCGGACACGGGCGCGCAGTGGCGGATCGCCGAAAGAACCGGAGCCACCCTGTACGGCACCTCGGCCGCGTACGTCATGGCCTGCCGCAAGGCGGGCGTGCACCCGTCCCGCGCATTCGACCTCTCCCAGGTGCAGTGCGTGGCCACCACCGGCTCACCCCTGCCGCCCGACGGCTTCCGCTGGCTGCACGAGGAGGTCCGCGAGGACCTGTGGATCGCGTCGGTCAGCGGCGGTACGGACGTGTGTTCCTGCTTCGCGGGCGCGGTACCCACCCTCCCGGTGTACACCGGCGAACTCCAGGCGCCGAGCCTCGGCACCGACCTGCAGTCCTGGGACCCGGCCGGAAATCCCGTCGTCGACGAGGTGGGCGAACTCGTCGTCACCAACCCCATGCCCTCCATGCCGATCCACTTCTGGAACGACCCCGACGGCAGCCGCTACCACGACAGCTACTTCGACACCTACCCCGGCGTCTGGCGCCACGGCGACTGGATCACCGTCACCTCGCGGGGCTCCGTCGTCATCCACGGCCGCTCCGACTCCACCCTCAACCGGCAGGGCGTCCGCATGGGCTCGGCCGACATCTACGAGGTCGTCGAACGCCTCCCCGAGATCAGGGAATCCCTCGTCATCGGTGTCGAGCAGCCCGACGGCGGCTACTGGATGCCCCTGTTCGTACACCTGGCACCCGGAGCCGTCCTCGACGACACCCTCCGCGACCGCATCAAGCAGGCCATCCGCGAACAACTCTCGCCCCGGCACGTCCCCGACGAGATCATCGAGGTGCCCGGCGTTCCGCACACCCTCACCGGCAAGCGCATCGAGGTCCCGGTCAAACGCCTCCTCCAGGGCACCCCTCTCGACAAGGCGGTCAACCCGGGCTCCATCGACAACCTCGACCTCCTCGGCTTCTACGAGGAACTGGCCCGCGAGCGAGCCTGATCCACGAGGCGGTCCCCGTCCGCCGCCCCAGTGCGCAGCTCGATTGTCAGTGCCGCCGGTTACGGTGAGTGAGCATTGATCGACTGCGCACAGGGGGAAACATGGCGCACACCGACCACCAGACCGTGCGACGCGACCTGCGCCGCGAAATCGCCGGCACCATCGGTCTGCTCACCGACGAGCACGACTTCCGTGCCATGCGGCGCTACCGCACCTTCACCTTCGACGACCACGCCACCTACCTCCAACAGGTGGAGAACGTCCTGAGGACCCGCGCCTCGCAGGGCAGCCACACCACAGTCGCCCTCTTCGACCCGGAGGAGTACGCCGAATTCTGCGCGGAATGCGGTCTCGACCCGGACCAGCCGGTCAGCCGCACCCGCTTCACGGCCGAACTCGCGGCCACCGGTCCGTCGATCCCCTACGAGGGACAGGCACTCACCGACCTCGTACCCGCCCTCGTCGACGAGGCCGTCCGGCAGGCCACCTGGGCATACGCCACCGGCCTGCTGGGGCGCCTCGGGCCCTGCCCGACCTGCGGCGAGGACATCGGCCGCGCGGCTTTCAACCGCGCCTGCGGCCTTGTCGTCCGTATCCTCGACACCGCACCACCGGGGGACCGGCATCTCGTCTGCAGCGTCTCGGGAACACCCGAAGCACTCGTCTCCGTCCTCCACGCCGACGAGAACACCGACGGCAGCGTCCACCTCGACGAGGCGGAGGCCCTGGAGTTCACCACCGTCCTCGCCGTCGGCCTCGCCACGCGCAGCCCCGGCGGACTCGTCATGCGCACCAGCGCCCCGAGCACGCCGGACCGGATTTACGGCTGGCGGCTGCGCGGAGACGGTCTCGAATCCCTGACGGCGGGAGAGGTCTTCGACGCCTACTGCACCGATATCGAGACCGGCGATCTCATCCCACCTGAGTCAGGTGTCGACTACTGCGTGGCCCCCGACCTCGGAGAGGAGGACATGCCGGCCGAACACCGCCACTGAACGCACGAGGGGCGCTCCACCGCAGGCGGAGCGCCCCTGACAACGGCCGACGACGTGCCGGCCCCCGGCCTACTCGCCGGACAGCACCGCCTGGGCGGCACTGCGCGCGTCCGCGGCGCTGTCCGCGGTCCGCGCGGCCGCCGCCGCACGCTCGCACTGCGCCAGCGTGTACTTGCCCAGCGTCGCCCGGACATAAGGAATCGACGCGGCGCCCATGGACAGGGAGGTGACGCCGAGACCCGTCAGCACACAGGCCAGCAGCGGGTCCGAGGCGGCCTCACCGCACACGCCGCAGCTCTTGCCCTCGGCCTTGGCCGCCTCCGCGGACAGCGCGACCAGGTCGAGCAGGGCGGGCTGCCACGGATCCTGCAGACGGGAGACCGCACCCACCTGACGGTCCGCGGCAAAGGTGTACTGCGCGAGGTCATTGGTGCCCAGGGACAGGAACTCGACCTCCTGAAGGATCGAGCGTGCCCGCAGCGCGGCAGAGGGGATCTCCACCATCGCGCCGAACTTCGCCCGCAGCCCGGCCTCACGGCACGCGTCCGCGAACGCCCTGGCGTCGGCACGGTCGGCCACCATCGGAGCCATGACCTCGAGGTATACCGGCAGTCCCTCCGCGGCCTTCGCGAGCGCCGTCAGCTGTGTGCGCAGGATGTCGGGGTGATCCAGCAACGTTCGCAGGCCCCGCACACCCAGCGCCGGGTTCGGTTCGTCCGCCGGCGTCAGGAAGTCGAGCGGCTTGTCGGCACCGGCATCCAGGACACGCACGACGACACGGCTCTCGGGGAACGCTTCGAGAACCTGCCGATAGGCCTCGGTCTGCTTCTCGATGGACGGCGCGTTCTTGCTGTCGTCGAGGAACAGGAACTCGGTTCGGAAGAGCCCCACACCCTCCGCTCCCGCCTCGACGGCGGCCGGGACGTCCGACGGACCGCCCACGTTGGCCAGCAGCGGCACCTTGTGCCCGTCAGCGGTGGCACCCGGCCCGGTGGAGGCGGCCAGCGCGGCCTTGCGCTCCGCCGCGGCGGCCTTGAGCTGTGCCTTCTTCTCCTCGCTCGGGTTCACGAAGATGTCACCGGTGCTGCCGTCGACCGCGATCAGCGTGCCCTCGGCGAGTTCACCGGCGCCGGGCAGCGCCACCACGGCCGGGACGCCGAGCGCCCGTGCCAGGATCGCGCTGTGGCTGGTCGGGCCGCCCTCCTCGGTCACGAACCCGAGCACGAGCGCGGGGTCCAGGAGCGCGGTGTCCGCCGGCGCGAGGTCACGGGCGACCAGTACGTACGGCTCGTCGCTGTCCGGGACACCCGGCATGGGCACCCCCAGCAGGCGGGCGACGATACGATTCCGCACATCGTCGAGGTCGGCGACGCGCCCGGCGAGGTACTCACCCGCACCCGCCAGCAGCTCGCGGTACGCGGCGAAAGCGTCGTACACGCCACGCTCGGCCGTGCTGCCGACGGCGATGCGCCGCTCCACGTCCGCCATCAGCTCGGGGTCCTGGGCCATCATGGCCTGTGCCTCGAGCACCGCCTGGGCTTCACCGCCCGCCAGATTGCCGCGCGCCATCAGGTCGGCGGCGACAGCCTCCACGGCCTGGCGGGCGCGCCCCTGTTCGCGCTCCGCCTCTTCCGCCGCAATCTGCCTGGCAGGCGGCTCGAGCACCGCCGTCCCCATGTGCCGAACCTCGCCGATCGCTACCCCGTGGCTGACGCCGACGCCTCGCAGCGTTGTCTCCATTGCACCGTCTCCGATAGTGCGGCGGGTCCCGCCGCCGCGATGGTTGTTCTGTCGCCGTCTCTACGACGGCATCGGCGTCACTTCCAGAGGAAGAGACTGTCGCCGGCCTTCACGTCGCCGTCGTCACGGAGGTCGGAGAGGGAGTCGGTCGTGGCCTCCAGCGCCACGACCGGGCACACCGCCGACTTGCCTGCGGCTTCGACGGCGGCAGGGTTCCAGCGCACGACGGCCTGCCCGCGCGTCACCGTGTCCCCCTTGTTGACGAGCAGTTCGAAGCCCTCGCCGTTGAGCTGCACCGTGTCGATACCGAGGTGAGTGAGTACGCCGTGCCCTTGCTCGTCGACGACCACGAAGGCATGCGGGTGCAGAGAGACGATGACCCCGTCGACGGGGGAGACGGCCTCGGAAGGCTCCCGAACGGGGTCGATCGCAGTGCCCGGGCCGACCATGGCTCCGGAGAAGACCGGATCCGGCACAGCTGCCAGTCCGATGGCACGTCCGGCGAGCGGGGACGTCACGGTGGTCATTGGGAAGCCTCCCAGGGGTGGAGAACAGATGGGCCGCCACTACCTGTCCCGGACGGCGCACTGGCAGCAGGGTATGACATGGGAAGTGACGGTTCCGTATGGAAGTTACTGGCTAGAGGTCTAGACCACAAGCCCAGCAGATTTGCACGGCCTCCAAGGCCCCGTGTACAGTCGTAACCCTGCTCGAGACCGGGTGACGCAACCAAGCGTCCTTGCTCAGCAGCATCCAACTTGTCAGATCCTATCTCGGGGTCACTTCTGCGTGCCTGCAGGAGGGTGGTCAGAGAGACGGAAAAACACTGATAGAGTTGGAAACACCGAAGGGAAGCGCCCGGAGGAAAGCCGCGAGAGAGATTCTCGGGTGAGTACAAAGGAAGCGACCGTTCCTTGAGAACTCAACAGCGTGCCAAAAATCAACGCCAGATATGTTGATACCCCGTCTCCGATCATCATGACCGGGACGAGGTTCCTTTGAAAAACACAGCGAGGACGCTGTGAACAGTCGGATCATTCCTTCGACTGTTCCGCTCTCGTGGTGTTCAACCGGATTACCGGTAAACATTCACGGAGAGTTTGATCCTGGCTCAGGACGAACGCTGGCGGCGTGCTTAACACATGCAAGTCGAACGATGAACCACTTCGGTGGGGATT